>NZ_VOBM01000010.1:0-166275 GCF_008370005.1 Pseudomonas sp. ANT_J28 | reverse complement strand
AGCGCGACTAGAGGAAAGAACCATGAATTAAGGACAGGAAAGGCCTGTTTTTCGACCGACTCATGATTTTTTGAACCTCAAGCAGAGAGGGCATGAAAAATCGGTGGGTACTTCAGACCTTCCCTAGTGGGTTACTTGCGATGCCGGTGCATTTCACCGACAGATTACAAGTGGTGAATGACGCAACCGGTGAGCCGATTCCTTATCACCCATACACCATTCAGCGTGGTGACGGCAGCGAAGAGCATGGCGTTACGGATGCGTCCGGGTTTACTCACACCGTCAATTCTCATTTGGCCGAGACCATTAAATTGTTTGTGGAGTGACTGGCATGGCTGGTGATGCAGCGGTGAAACAAGAGTTGCCTAAAAGAGAAGTAAAAACCCATACATTGACCTGTAAAACGGACCAGTCTATTAAACAAGTAGCTGTTACTTTGCGAGACTTGGTTATATTTTTTATTGGTGGTGCGGGCGATCAGGAGAGTTATTACGGTACAGGACCCAATAATAATATCGATTATGTGCGCCGGATTGCTGTTGACGACGCAAAGCAGTTGGAGATTTTGAAGCGCTGTCCATCGTGGGTGCTCAGTTATAATTCGTTTATTAGTAATGATGATCTTGAACGCAATGTGTTGAGTCGAATACCTAATTGCTCCACCGCAATTTACATTGTTGGCCACAGCCTCGGTGGTTGGAATGGTGCCCACCTTTCCAGTGTGCTGACAGACAAAGGCTTCAGAGTAAAAATGCTGATTACACTGGATCCAGTAGGTGAAGGGAAAATCGTCTACGGCATCTCAAGTATCTATAGACGGGAGCCAATACCCAAGGCTGACTACTGGGTAAACATTCGGGCTGCAGCGGTCGACTGGAATGTGTCGGATCTGGTCGCGGACTTTGGTGAACAGTGGGAAGTAACACAGGGACCTAATGTCATGGGGCGGGTGGACGTCAACCATGCCGATGCCGACAGGATGTTTGTGCAGACATTGCCTGGTGGCAAGTCTGCTCGGCAAATATTCAACGAGTCGATTTTGAGCTACTTTAGGGAGTGATTCTGGATGCATAAGTTTTTTTTGTTTTTAACAATCTTGCTGAGTGCATCTTGTTCTCTCAATCATGGAAGACCTATCGCAACGCTTGAATACTCCAGTGTAAAGGAACTTCGTAATACTGGGCTTTACCAAATTTATTTCACTTCCGATGTGGAGCTTCTCCAGTTATTCAAGTCGCGAATAGGTGAGGGGCTTGTCTGTTCTTTAGAAGATGATCTGGATTTTGCCGAAGCACACCATATACAGCGTTCCGGTTTTGGCTTGGTAGAAAAAGTGATTGAGCCGGCGCCATTGCTCTATCGAGCGAATGTCATTTTTAGTGAGTCAGAAAGCGGAAAAGGAGGAGAGGATTATTTGGAAGGAGAGGCCCTGATTCCGCTATTGAAGAAACGTGATTTTATTTCGTGCGTGTTTCGAGTTCATACCACCACGTACAATACGTACTTCTCCAAGGTCATGCACGTGCCGACCGCGGAACTGTTGAAGGCTATTTCTAAACAGTAAAACAAGCCTAGGTGATGCGAGGTTGTTTGCCGGGAAAAAGCAGCCTCTCACTCAGTCACTGGCTTCCCAATTACTATTGATCAATCCGTCGAGGACTTGTCGAACGGTAATCTTGAAAGCCCCGGCCTTCCCTTCGGAAAACGCCGCTTTCCACGCCGTATAGCCCTGACTGAAATCCGGAATCTCTGAAGTTTCCCCCACACGGTTAGCGAGGCTTCGCTCCAGAGCTTTTGCCTGGAAGGGCAAGTGAGGCATGTCGTTGAACTCCTTGCCTGTCACAGGATTGATCATCCGAAAGCCATCGACCCTGATGTGAACGACCTTGCCCAGTTTCGGATAATTTTCGATTTTCAGGATCGTGAGAGTCGATCCATCCTCGCCCGGCCGGTTTTTGTAGGCCCAGATATCACCGACCTTCAAGTCTTTCGATGCGCTGAATGCCGCCATGGACCAGAGCACGCTGCATAACAGCAGAGCCTTTGAAGCAATCTTCATTTTTCTTAATTGAGTGGGGGTACGGCTGCAATGGCCGGGCATTTTAAAGCGTCGACGTAGAAAATCTTGGTACACCTGTAAATCCACACAATGTGGGATCGATATTTATATATTGAGATTTTTATGCGTCCGGGTCTATAGTCCAGCTCACTCACTGCCAATAAACAAAACAGGTGAAGCGATGCTGGCGCAATTGATCGCGCTCGATTGGGGGACAACCTCATTACGTGCTTACAAACTCGCCGCGGGTGGCCAGGTGCTCGAACAGCGTTCGCTGTCGTCGGGGATCATGCAGCTGCCCAGGACGCCGCGAATGATCGCGGGTCAGGAATGTACCGACGGTTTTGAACTGGCCTTCGATGAGGCCTGCGGTGACTGGCTCGACGCGCAGCCCCATTTGCCGGTGATTGCGTGCGGCATGGTCGGCAGCGCACAAGGCTGGCGTGAAGCGGCTTACCGCGATACGCCGGCGAACGTCGCCAATCTCGGAACTTCCCTACAGACGGTTCGCAGTCTTCGCGGTGTCGATGTGCACATCGTGCCGGGCGTGATTCAGCGTTCGCGCCTGCCGAACGTGATGCGTGGTGAAGAAACCCAGGTGCTTGGCGTTCTGCACAATCTGCCGGACGAGGCGGGCAACGATCTGTTGATCGGCTTGCCGGGCAGTCATTCGAAATGGGTGGAAGTGGCCGACGGCTGCATCGTGCATTTCGATACCTTCATGACTGGTGAAGTCTTCGCCGTGCTCAGCGAGCACAGCATTCTGGGGCGCACCCAGCAAAAGGGCGCGTCCTTCGATGGCCAAGCCTTTGATCGTGGGGTGCAGGTGGCGCTGTCGGCGGATGGCGAGATGGGGCCGCTGTCGACAGTGTTCAGTGCCCGCAGCCTCGGGTTGACTGGCGAACTCAGCGCCACCGCTCAACCGGATTACTTGTCCGGCTTGTTGATCGGCCATGAGCTGTCGGCGCTGGCCAGCGTGCAGCGCCGCCGACGCAACAGCGTTCATCTGCCTTCGATCGTCCTCATCGGTAACTCTCAACTCTGTGCTCGCTACGGACGGGCGCTCGACGCTTGTGGTTTTGCCCGGGTGACCCTGGCCGAACAAGCCACCGAACGCGGCTTGTGGCAGTTGGCGGTTGCCGCCGGACTGATCAAATCCAACCCATCCCGTTAAACCTGACTGGAGGTCTGACATGCTCAAGCAAGCATTGGCGCAAAACGGTCTGATCGCGATTTTGCGTGGCCTGCGCCCGCAAGAAGCGGCGGCCATCGGCGAAGTCCTTTACGCCGCCGGATTTCGCGTCATCGAAGTGCCGCTCAATTCCCCTGAGCCGTACGAAAGTATCCGCATCCTGCGCAGTACCTTGCCCGCCGATTGCCTGATCGGTGCCGGTACGGTGTTGACGCCGGAGCAGGTCGAGCAAGTGAAAGCGGCGGGGGGGCAAGTGATTGTCATGCCGCACAGCGATCCCAAGGTGTTGCGCGCAGCGAAAGCGGCGGGGTTGTTCCTGTCGCCGGGTGTGGCGACGCCGACTGAAGCCTTCGCCGCATTGGCCGAAGGGGCGGACGTGCTGAAGATGTTCCCGGCCGAGCAGATGGGCCCGGCAGTCGTCAAAGCCTGGCTCGCGGTGCTGCCCGCGGGAACGATTCTGGCGCCGGTCGGCGGAATCACGCCGGACAACATGCAGGTGTTTATCGACGCGGGCGTCAAAGGCTTCGGCCTCGGTTCGGGGTTGTTCAAGCCGGGCATGACACCAGAGGAAGTGGCCGTAAACGCCAAGGCGTATGTCGCTGCATGGAACGCTCTGCGTTAAGACTTTTTGGCGCCGACTTCGCTACATCTATAAGAGCTGCACTTATAAAAAGAGAGCACAAGATGAAAATCACCAAACTGACCACCTTCATCGTTCCGCCGCGCTGGTGCTTCCTCAAGGTCGAAACCGACGAGGGCGTGACCGGCTGGGGCGAACCCGTGGTCGAAGGCCGCGCTCACACTGTCGCCGCCGCCGTTGAAGAATTGTCCGACTACCTGATCGGCAAAGACCCACGCAACATCGAAGACATCTGGACCGTGCTTTATCGCGGCGGCTTCTACCGGGGCGGCGCAATCCACATGAGTGCGCTGGCCGGTATTGATCAGGCGTTGTGGGACATCAAGGGCAAGGCCCTGGGTGTGTCGGTCAGCGATCTGCTGGGCGGTCAGGTGCGGGACAAGATTCGCGTCTATTCGTGGATCGGCGGCGACCGCCCGGCGGACACCGCTCGCGCTGCAAAGGAAGCCGTCGAGCGTGGTTTCACTGCGGTGAAAATGAACGGCACCGAAGAGCTGCAATTCCTCGATTCCTTCGAAAAAGTCGACCTGGCCCTGGCCAACGTCGCCGCCGTGCGCGATGCGGTGGGGCCGAACGTCGGCATCGGCGTGGACTTCCATGGCCGGGTGCACAAGCCCATGGCCAAGGTCCTCATGAAGGAACTCGACCCGTACAAACTGATGTTCATCGAAGAACCGGTGCTCAGCGAAAACTACGAAGCGCTGAAAGAATTGGCGCCGCTGACCAGCACCCCGATTGCCCTCGGTGAGCGGCTGTTCTCGCGCTGGGATTTCAAGCGTGTGCTCAGCGAAGGTTATGTCGACATCATCCAGCCGGACGCGTCTCACGCCGGCGGCATCACCGAAACACGCAAGATCGCCAACATGGCCGAAGCCTACGACGTGGCGCTGGCGCTGCATTGCCCGTTGGGCCCGATTGCACTGGCGGCGTGTCTGCAACTGGATGCGGTTTGCTACAACGCGTTCATCCAGGAGCAGAGCCTGGGCATTCATTACAACGAGAGCAATGACCTGCTGGATTACGTCAAGGATCCGCGGGTGTTCGACTACGACAAAGGCTTCGTGAAAATCCCGAATGGCCCGGGCCTGGGGATCGAGATCAACGAGGAGTATGTGATCGAGCGCGCGGCAGTCGGCCACCGCTGGCGCAACCCGATCTGGCGCCATGCCGATGGCAGTTTTGCCGAGTGGTGAGTTCCCCCTGACTCCACACATTCCCCCTGTGGGAGCGGGCTTGCTCGCGAAAGCGGTGTGTCAGTCGACTTAAATGGTGGCTGATACACCGCATTTGCGAGCAAGCCCGCTCCCACAGGGTGCAGTGCAAGTCTTTACATCGACCTCAATAAACATAAGAAGAGGCATTCCCCATGCAACCGCAAACCCTCACCGGGCAGGCGTCGTTGGTGACGCCCAGTCGCAAGCGTTTTTTCATCATGGTGCTGCTGTTTATCACCGTGGTGATCAACTACCTGGACCGCAGCAACCTGTCCATCGCCGCCCCGGCGCTGACCAGCGAACTGGGCATCGACCCGATCCACGTCGGGCTGATTTTCTCGGCATTCGGCTGGACCTATGCCGCCATGCAAATCCCCGGCGGCTGGCTGGTGGATCGGGTGCCGCCGCGGATTCTTTATAGCGTCGCATTGCTGCTATGGTCGATCGCCACGGTGATGCTCGGCTTCGCCGCCAGCTTCATCGCACTGTTCGTATTGCGCATGGCGGTCGGTGCACTGGAAGCGCCGGCGTACCCGATCAACAGCCGTGTGGTCACCACCTGGTTCCCCGAGCGCGAACGCGCCACGGCCATTGGTTTCTATACCTCCGGGCAATTCGTCGGTCTGGCGTTCCTGACACCGGTATTGGCCTGGCTGCAACATCAATATGGCTGGCACATGGTGTTTGTCAGCACCGGTGCGGTGGGCATTCTCTGGGCGGTGATCTGGTACGCGGTGTACCGCGAGCCACGGGATTTTAAAGGCGCCAATGACGCTGAAATCGACTTGATCCGCGAGGGCGGCGGGCTGGTGGATATCCAGGCTGAGCAAGCCAAGGTCAAGGCGAAATTCAGCTGGACCGACCTCGGCATCGTTCTGACCAAACGCAAATTGTGGGGTATCTACCTCGGGCAGTTCTGCCTCAACTCGACGTTGTGGTTTTTTCTGACATGGTTCCCGACCTACCTGGTGAAATATCGCGGCATGGACTTCATCAAGTCCGGCCTGTTGGCGTCGCTGCCGTTTCTCGCCGCCTTCGTCGGTGTGCTCTGTTCGGGGTTCTTCTCCGACTGGCTAATCCGCCGCGGCTACACCGTGGGTTTCGCCCGCAAGTTGCCGATCATTGGCGGCCTGCTGATTTCCACTTCGATCATCGGCGCCAACTTCGTCGAGTCGACACCGCTGGTGATTGCCTTCCTCGCGTTGGCGTTCTTCGGTAACGGGCTGGCTTCGATCACCTGGTCGCTGGTTTCAACGTTGGCCCCGGCGCGATTGCTCGGGTTGACCGGTGGGGTGTTCAACTTCATCGGCAACCTGTCGGCGATTACCACGCCGATCGTCATCGGTTTCCTCGCTACCGGTGATTCGTTCGCTCCCGCGATCACCTATATCTCGGTTCTGGCGTTGATTGGCGCGCTTTCCTACATCTTGCTGGTCGGCAAAGTCGAGCGTATCAAGTTGTAGTCGCAGCCATCGGGCGACCATAATGCCGCCCGTTCACTCGCTCAACGGTAAAGGCTGGATATGCAGGAAGACGCCCCAAAAATCGCCAAGGACGCCGCACCGACCGGCACCCAGACATTGCTTCGTGGTCTGGGTGTGGTTCAGGCGGTGGCCAGTGGCGCCCGCGATCTCAAGGAAATCGCCCGGTTGATCGGCACGACACGCAGCACAACGCATCGTCTGGCCAGTTGCCTGGTGGACGAGCGTTATCTGCGTGTGGTGCCGCAAGTCGGTTATCTGTTGGGGCCGAAGTTGATCGAGCTAGGCTTCCAGGCGCGTGAAGAATTGCCGCTGGTCACATTGGCCGGGCCGTATCTGGATGAGTTGTCGGCGTTGACCGGCGACACCATTCACCTGGCGATTCGTGAAGGCGACGAGGTGCTGTACCTGCACAAGAATCCGGGGCGCAATGGCCCGGAAATGCGTTCGCGGGTTGGTCATCGCATGCCGTTGGCGCGCACCGGGATCGGCAAGGCGCTGATGCTCGATGACACGCAGGAAGAATGGCAGCGGCTGTACGAAGTCAGCTTGCCGGCGGGTGGGGAAAATCAGTTCTGGCCGCAGCACCCGGAGCAGTCCTGGGAGCAGTTTCAGCAGCGCATGGTCGAGTATGTGGCAGGCGGTTATGCGTTCGATCTGGAAGATAACGAACCGTCGATCCGCTGTGTGGCGGCGCCGATCCGTGATGCCAGCAAGCGCATCGTTGCCGGCATCAGCATCGCCAGCACCGTGCCATATATGCCGCTGGAGAAAATGGCCGAGCTGATTCCCCTGATCAAAGGGGTCACGGCTCGGCTCTCGGCAGAACTTGGCGCGAAGGTTTAGACCTTGAGCGTTGCCATGTCGATCACGAAACGGTACTTCACATCACCGCCAATCATGCGGGCGTAAGCCTCGTTGATCTGGCGGATGTCGAGCATTTCGATGTCGCAGGTGATGTTGTGCTCGGCACAGAAATCCAGCACTTCCTGGGTTTCGGCGATGCCGCCGATCAGCGAGCCGGCCAGCACACGACGGCCCAATACCAGTTTGGCGGCGTGGACCGGTGGATCGATCGGTTCGATCAGGCCCACCAGAATGTGCACGCCGTCGAAACGCAGCGTATCGAGGTAGGGGTTGAGGTCGTGCTGCACCGGAATGGTGTCCAGCAGGAAGTCGAAATGTCCTGCGGCGGCCTTCATCTGTTCGGCATCGGTGGACACGATCACGTGGTCCGCACCTTGGCGACGACCTTCTTCAGCCTTGCTCGCCGAGCGGGTGAACAGCGTGACTTCAGCGCCCATTGCCTTGGCGAACTTGATGCCCATGTGGCCGAGGCCACCCATGCCGAGAATCCCGACCTTGTCGCCCGCCTTCACGCCGTAGTGCTTGAGCGGCGAATAGGTGGTGATGCCGGCACACAGGATCGGCGCGGCGCTGGCCGGGTCGAGTTTCTCGGGGATGCGCACCACGAAGTGTTCGCTGACCACGATGCTGTCGGAGTAGCCGCCCATGGTGTTGCTGCCATCGACGCGGTCCGGGGTGGCGTAGGTCATGGTCGGACCTTCGAGGCAGTATTGCTCGAGGTTGGACTGACAGGCTTCGCAGCTGCGGCAGGAATCGACCATACAGCCGACGCCGACCAGATCGCCGATTTTGTGTTTCGTGACGTTCGCACCGATGGCGGTAACTTTGCCTACGATCTCGTGGCCGGGCATCAGTGGGTAAACGGCAATGCCCCACTCGTTGCGTGCCTGATGGATGTCGGAATGGCAGACGCCGCAGTAGAGAATATCGATCGCAACGTCGTCGGCCCGAGGGCTGCGGCGTTCGAATTTCACGGGGGCGAGGGGAGTGGTGGCCGACTGGGCGGCGTATCCGATGGCGGTGTACATGATGAACCTCGCAAAAGCTGTGACGGGTGAGGTGGCGCATTCTGGGCTCCGTACCGGCCACCGGCCATGGCGATTCCTCCGGGTGTCATGCCTAATCCTCCGGCATCAGCCTTCAATGCGTCGCATTGGCCATCAGACCTGCGATGATGCTTTCATCCCTGTATCTGCGACTTTTTTGTGAAGAGCCCTCATGTTGTTGACCCGTCATCTCGATGCTAATGCCACGCTGGTTTCGCTGATTCAGCCTTTGACTAATCGCGATGGTTTCGCGCCCACGGCGTTGCCGGGTGTGCAGGTTTTGCGGGCCAGTTGTGATGTGGCTCGCGGCCCGCAAATTTACGAGCCGAGTCTGGTCATCATCGCGCAGGGCAGCAAACTGGCGTATCTGGGGCCGCGTACGCTGGAGTACGGCGCCGGGCATTATTTGATTCAGGCATTGCCGGTGCCGTTCGAATGCGAGACGTTTTCAGCACCCGATGGCCCTATGCTGGGCGTTTCCATCGCCATTGACCGGGTGTTGCTCGGTGAGTTGGTCTTGGCCATGGGGCTGGCGCCGGGGCGTAGTATTGCGGCGCAAACGCCAGAGTCCATGACCTCGGCGGTGCTCGACGATGCGATGCGTGGTTGTGTTGAACGGCTGCTGCGTTGCCTGCACGATCCGCTGGAATGCCAGGTCATGGGGCAGGCGCGATTGCGCGAGTTGTTGTTCGTCGCTTTGCGCGGGCCGCAAGCCGATGTATTGCGAGCGCTGGTGGAGCAACAAGGGCAGTTCGCCCGGATCGCGGCGTCCCTGAGTCATCTGCATGCGCATTACACCGAGCCGCTGAACGTCGAAACCCTGGCCAGTTGCGCGAACATGAGTGCGTCGACCTTTCATGAGCATTTCAAACGCAGTACGCTGTTGTCGCCAGTGCAGTACTTGAAGCGCTTGCGTTTGCTCAGGGCCCAGCAGTTATTGCTGGGCGAGGGATTGGGCGTGGCGCAGGTGGCGCATCGGGTCGGGTATCAAAGTACGTCGCAGTTCAGTCGCGAGTACAAGCGCTACTTCGAGCGTAATCCCGGTGACGAACGCGCTGCCTGACAGACAACAAAAAGGCCCCCGTTCGGGAGCCTTGATGTTCAGGCATTCGACTTACATGTTCGGGTAAGTCGGGCCGCCAGAACCTTCCGGCGCCACCCAGGTGATGTTCTGTGCAGGGTCCTTGATGTCGCAGGTCTTGCAGTGAACGCAGTTCTGGGCGTTGATCTGGAAGCGCTTCTCGCCGTCTTCCATGGTCACCACTTCGTACACGCCGGCCGGGCAATAACGCTGGGCAGGCTCATCGTACAGCGGCAGGTTCTTGGCGATCGGGATGCTCGGATCGGTCAGCTTCAGGTGGCACGGCTGTTCTTCTTCATGGTTGGTGCCGGAGATGAACACTGAGCTGAGTTTGTCGAAGCTGATCTTGCCGTCCGGTTTCGGGTAGTCGATCTTCTTGCAGTCGGCCGCGAGTTTCAGGCAAGCGTAATCCGGCTTGGTGTCGTGCAAGGTGAACGGCAGTTTGCCGCCGAAGATGTTCTGGTCGAGCCAGTTGAAACCGCCGCCGACGATGGCGCCGAACTTGTGGATCGCCGGGCCGAAGTTGCGGCTGGCGAACAGTTCGTCGTAGAGCCAGCTCTTCTTGAACGCGTCGACGTAAGTGGTCAGCTCTTCAGTGCCGTCTTTTTCAGCGAACAGCGCTTCGGCCACGGATTCAGCGGCGAGCATGCCGGACTTCATCGCGGTGTGGCTGCCTTTGATCTTGGCGAAGTTCAGGGTGCCGAGGTCGCAACCGATCAGCGCGCCGCCCTTGAAGACCATTTTCGGCAGCGAGTTCAAGCCGCCTTTGCTGATGGCGCGAGCGCCGTAGCTGATGCGCTTGCCGCCTTCCAGGTACTGCTTGAGTACCGGGTGATGCTTGAGGCGCTGGAACTCGTCGAACGGCGACAGGTAAGTGTTGCTGTAGGACAGGTCGACGATCAGACCGACTACGACCTGGTTGTTTTCCAGGTGATAGAGGAACGAGCCACCGGTGTTCTCGGTGCCCATGATATCCAGCGGCCAACCGGCGGTGTGGACCACCAGGCCTGGTTGATGCTTGGCCGGGTCGATTTCCCAGATTTCTTTCAGGCCGATGCCGTAGTGCTGTGCGTCGGCATCGCTGTCGAGGTTGAAGCGTTTGATCAGTTGCTTGCCGATGTGGCCGCGGCAACCTTCGGCGAAGAGCGTGTACTTGCCACGCAGTTCCATGCCCGGGGTGTACAGGCCTTCTTTCGGATGGCCTTCGCGGTCAACGCCCAGATCGCCGGTGATAATCCCGCGGACCACGCCGTTCTCGTCGAACAGCGCTTCCTGAGCGGCGAAGCCTGGGTAGATTTCCACGCCCAGGTTCTCGGCCTGCTGAGCCAGCCAGCGGCACAGGTTGCCCAGGGAAATGATGTAGTTGCCTTCGTTGTGCATGGTCTTGGGCACAAAGAGGTCAGGAATCTTCTGCGCACTGTCAGCGTTCTTGAGAACGAAGATGTCATCGCGAGTGACCGGCGTGTTCAGCGGCGCGCCGAGTTCTTTCCAGTCCGGGAACAATTCGTTCAGGGCGCGTGGTTCGAACACGGCGCCGGACAGGATGTGAGCACCGACTTCGGAGCCTTTTTCGACCACGCAGACGCTGATTTCCTTACCGGCTTCGGTGGCCTTCTGCTTCAATCGGCAGGCGGCGGAAAGACCAGCGGGGCCGGCACCGACGATGACCACGTCGAATTCCATGTATTCGCGTTCCACAGGTTATCTCCTACTCAAGGCTCAACAGTTTTTTTTCTAATTGGAGGTTTGGTGTCGCATCCATGAATCCCTGCGCAATGCAGGAAGAGGACAATCGATGAACCACCTTTCTCTCTAAGGTGGCGCATTATATCTACACCACTCCTAGCGTCCAATACAAACGTTTGTTTGAATCGGCTCAAAGCCAGAGAAATCAAAGTCACGCGGCTTATGACTGGCCATTTTGCCGTATTGACCGGAATAGGCGTTCCGGTCAAGATACGGTCGGTTTTGCGCTCGCCGTAGGCTGACTGTTGGTTTCAAGAGCACCTCTAAAGACAGGGCGATGGCAGTACAAGGTGATGCGCAGCGCAGGTTCTGGCGCGCAGTTTACACGCCGCGATAATGAATGACTCGTCAGTCACCACTGACGAACGGTCATCTTCATCGTGAGCGCTTGTCACGTGACACCTTTGCCAGCGTTTTTAGAGGTGCCCTTGCGCCGATGAGCATCAAACCGCCAGGTTCGCCTAGGCGACTTTCTTTTCACCGGAGAGTAACGAGGAATCCATGAAGGTTCTTGTAGCTGTCAAACGCGTTGTGGATTACAACGTCAAGGTTCGCGTCAAGGCGGACAATTCCGGCGTCGACCTCGCCAACGTCAAGATGTCGATGAACCCGTTCTGCGAAATCGCAGTGGAAGAAGCCGTACGCCTGAAAGAGAAAGGTGTTGCGACTGAAATCGTCGTCGTCTCCATCGGCCCGTCCACCGCTCAAGAGCAACTGCGCACCGCGCTGGCTCTGGGTGCCGACCGCGCCATCCTCGTCGAATCCGCTGAAGACCTGACTTCGCTGGCCGTTGCCAAGCTGCTCAAGGCTGTTGTCGACAAGGAACAGCCTCAGCTGGTGATCCTTGGCAAACAAGCCATCGACAGCGACAACAACCAGACTGGCCAGATGCTCGCGGCATTGGGCGGCTACGGTCAGGGCACGTTCGCGTCCAAAGTCGAAATCAGCGGCGACACGGTTGCCGTGACTCGCGAAGTCGACGGCGGCGCGCAGACGGTTTCCCTGAAGCTGCCGGCCATCGTCACCACCGACCTGCGTTTGAACGAGCCGCGCTACGCGTCCCTGCCAAACATCATGAAAGCCAAGAAGAAGCCTCTCGAAGTGCTGACTCCGGACGCTTTGGGCGTTTCCACCGCCTCCACCAACAAGACCGTGAAAGTCGAAGCGCCAGCTGCACGCAGCGCGGGTATCAAGGTCAAGTCGGTGGCTGAACTGGTCGAGAAACTGAAAAACGAAGCGAAGGTAATCTAATCATGACTATCTTGGTAATCGCAGAACACGACAACAAAGTGCTGGCCCCGGCCACGCTGAACACCGTGGCTGCCGCCGTTAAAATCGGTGGTGACATCCACGTTCTGGTTGCAGGTCAGGGCGCTGGCGCCGTGGCTGAAGCCGCTGCGAAAATCGCTGGCGTCGCTAAAGTGCTGGTGGCCGATAACGCCGCCTACACTCACCAACTGCCGGAAAACGTTGCTCCTCTGGTTGCCGAGTTGGGCAAGGGCTACAGCCACATCCTGGCTGCTGCCACGTCCAACGGCAAAAACATCCTGCCGCGCGTTGCCGCTCAGCTGGACGTTGACCAGATCTCCGAGATCATCTCGGTCGAAAGCGCTGACACTTTCAAGCGCCCGATCTACGCCGGTAACGCCATTGCAACCGTTCAATCGAACGCTGCGGTCAAAGTGATCACCGTGCGTGCTACCGGTTTCGACCCGGTGGCGGCTGAAGGTGGTTCGGCGGCTGTTGAAGCCGTTGCAGCTGTTCACGATGCTGGTATTTCCAGCTTCGTCGGCGAAGAACTGGCCAAGTCCGATCGTCCGGAACTGACCGCTGCCAAGATCGTCGTTTCCGGCGGCCGCGGCATGCAGAACGGCGACAACTTCAAACACCTGTACGCCCTGGCCGACAAGCTGGGCGCTGCCGTCGGTGCTTCCCGCGCCGCGGTCGACGCAGGTTTCGTACCCAACGATATGCAGGTCGGTCAGACCGGCAAGATCGTTGCTCCACAGCTGTACATCGCCGTCGGTATTTCCGGCGCGATCCAGCACCTGGCCGGCATGAAAGACTCCAAAGTGATCGTTGCGATCAACAAGGACGAAGAAGCGCCGATCTTCCAGGTGGCCGATTACGGCCTGGTGGCGGACCTGTTCGAAGCCATCCCTGAGTTCGAGAAGCTGGTCTAATCCAGCGGCCTGACTTATAAAGAGCCCGACCTTTTGGTCGGGCTTTTTTTTTGTTCCGGATTTGAGTGGGAGAGTGTCGCCATGGATCTGCGCCGCGTTTACGGCTGGTCATTGCTGCTGGGTCTGACGGTGTTGCCGGCGCTGTCCGTCGCCGCGGGCAAGTGCGAACGCCTGGTGGTGACCGGCAGCCCGGACGCGCCGCCGTACCTGTGGCAAGACCCGAAAAACCCCAAGCACCTGATCGGCGCCAGTGCTGACCTGTTGCAGCAAGTGGCGGGGGAGCTGGGGATCAAGGTCGAACTGCTTTATGCCGGCAAGCGCTCCCAGGCCCTGGACGAAGTGCGCAGTGGGCGAATGGACATGCTGGCGGATGCGTCATTGACGGTCAGTGAACTGGACACACTGGATTACATTCATCCGCCGTTACTGGAAAACGATTACCTGGTCTGGACCCGCAAAGACTCGACGCTGGTCTACAACGAAGCGCAGGACCTTCACGGTCATCCCGGCGCATTGTCGGAAAAGTCTCGAATGACTGCGGCATTCGGCACGTTCGCCGAGCAGCAATTGACCCTCACACGCACGACAAACCTGACCCGGGCTTTTCAGAAATTGCTGCTGGGCGAGGTGGAATTTGTCCTCGCGGGACGCTACTCGGGCATGGCCGCCGCGCAGACGCTGAGCATGGCCAACGACCTGATCGCCCATCCACAACCGATCGACAAACCCGGCTTGTTCCTCGCGGTTTCCCACAACTCCGCCTGCAACGATCCGTGGTTGCGCGGACAGCTGGCCAAAAAGATGACAGAATTGCCCGCGTCCGGACTGACGGAAGCCGTGCTGCAACGCAATATCGAGCGCTGGAAGGCGCAGCTCTCACAACCGCAGCAACAACCTGTCAGTACCCCAAAACAGTAGGGATTTTTAGTGAGTATTCGACCTCTTTTCGCTGCCCTGGCCGTTCTGGCTCTGGCGGGTTGTGCAGCCGATCCGGCGCCGAATGAACAAATGCGCCTGACCGAACAGGCACTCGAACAGGCCAAGGCCGTTGGCGCCACCGCCGCCGACGTGCCGGAAATGAAACTGGCTGAAGACAAGTTCAACCGCGCCAAGGGCAGCATGAACGACCAGTCCTTCAAGAACGCGCGCATGCGCGCCGAGCAGGCCGAGCTGGACGCGCGTCTGGCCGAAGCCCGGGTTCTGACCCTCAAGAGCGAAGAGCAGTTGAACGTGCTCAATACCCGCATCACTCGCCTGCGCAAGCAACTGGGAGATGCCCAATGAGCCTCAAGACCAAAGCCCTGGGCGGTTTGATCCTGGCAGGCTGCGCCAGCCTCTATGGTTGTGCCGGTCAGCACAGCGAGGCCACGTTGCAGCAAGCCAGTACCGACTTCCAGAAGGTCAAGGAAGATTCCAACGTGTTGCGAATCGCGCCCAAGGACGTGATACGCGCCGGTGAATCGCTGGCCCGTGCCGATCGACTGTCCAGCTACTGGGGCAGTGGATCTGACGTGCTGCATTACGCTTACCTGAGTGAACGCTATAGCGAAATCGCGCGAGAACACACCAATCAGGTGCTCAACGAAGAACGTGCGGCAAAGCTCGAACTGGAGCGTCAGCGCCTGCAGCTGGCCCTGCGCGAATCCAAACTGCTCAGCGTGCAGCAGCAGGGCAAGTGGCTCGAAGAACAGATTGTCGCGTTGGCGACCACCCAGACCGACCGCGGCCTGGTGATGACCTTGGGCGACGTGCTGTTCGACACGGGCGAAGCGGAGTTGAAAAACTCGGCGAATCGCGTGGTGTTGAAGATCGTGCAGTTCCTGCAGCTCAACCCCAAGCGCGTGGTGCGCATCGAAGGCTACGCCGACAGTACCGGCGGCAAGCAGGAAAACCTCAAGCTGTCCCGTGACCGTGCGCAATCGGTGGCAGACGTGCTGATGGATTTGGGCATCGACGACAAACGTATTCAGGTCGAAGGCTACGGTGATGAATATCCGGTCGACGTGAACGCCTCGGAACGGGGTCGTGCGCAGAACCGTCGGGTGGAAATTGTGTTCTCTGACGAAAAAGGCCAGCTCGGCGCTGCCCGTTAAGGGCTGCGTCACTGGAAAACCCGGCCTGCTCGTCAGCGCCGGGTTTTTTTACGCCTGCTAATCAACTCACAAAACAGTACAGTTTTTGCTGACACTGCACTGTACGGTCGACTATTGTGGCAACTGTCCCCGTACACTTCTAAACTGTTCCGGTATTGTTTCACACAAGAATAAAATGCCCGTGAAATCGAGTGCTGCGTCATGACCAATCTCTTGCTCTACCAACGTATTGCTCAACAACTGGCCGAAGACATCCGCCGTGGCGTCTATCAACCGGGGGAGCGCGTGCCTTCGGTGCGCAAGATGAGCTCGCAGCTCAACGTCAGCCATGCGACGGTGTTGCAGGCTTACGCCAACCTCGAGGATCAGGGGCTGATCCGCGCCCGGCCGCAGTCCGGTTACTACGTGCACCAGACCCCGGCCCTGACCGCGCCGACACCGGACATCGCCCGGGTCGAGCGTCCAGGTCTGGTCACTCGCAGCAGCATCATCCAACAAGTTCTGGTCGAATCCCGCCGCGAGGGTGTGTTTCCCTTGGGCGCGGCGGTACCGAGCGTTGACTATCTTCCGGTGCGGGCGCTGCATCAGCAACTGGCCAAAGTCACCCGTTTCCATAGCCCGCGGGCGTTCAGCTACATGTTCAGCCCGGGTTTCGAACCGTTGCGCCGACAAGTGGCGATCCGCATGCGCGATGCCGGCGTGGTGGTCGATCCGTCGGAAGTGGTGATCACTCACGGCTGTGTTGATGCGTTGCAGATGTCTCTGCGCGTGCTGACCCGCCCGGGCGACCTGATCGCCGCCGAGTCGCCGACCTACTACGGTTTGCTGCAATTGGCTGACCTGCTGGGCCTCAAGGTCATCGAGATTCCGAGCGATCCGGCCACCGGTATGAGCCTTGAAGCCCTGCAATTGGCGGCCAACCAGTGGTCGATCAAGGCGCTGGTGCTGACCACTCGTTTGAGCAATCCATTGGGCGGCACCATGCCCGAAGAGCGGCAAAAGCAACTGCTGCGCCTGGCCTCGGATTTCGATATCCAGATTGTCGAAGACGATATCTACGGCGAACTGATGTTCGAGCAGGGTCGCACCAAATCACTTAAAGCCTACGATCGGCTGGATCGGGTGATCTATTGCTCAAGCTTCTCCAAAACCCTGTCGCCGGGCGTGCGGATCGGCTGGATGATTGCCGGCAAGTACCAGCAGGAAATCCAGCGTTTGCAGACCTTCAGTACCCATTCGGCCTGCAGCGTCACGCAAATGGGCATTGCGGCGTACCTGGAGAACGGCGGCTACGACCGGCATTTGCGCTATATCCGTCAGGAGTACCGCAAGAACCTCAGCGCTTTCCAGCTGGCGGTGCAGCAATATTTCCCGGAAGGCACGCAGATGACCCGGCCGACCGGCGGCTTCATTCTGTGGGTCAGCCTGCCGGGGCGGGTCAACACTCAGGAGTTGCATGTTCGTGCGTTGCAGCAGGGCATCAGCATCGCGCCGGGGCTGATTTTCAGTAACACCGAGCAGTTCAATCACTGCATACGGCTGAACTGCGGCACACCCTGGAACCGTGAAGCCGAACGTGCATTGATGACCCTGGGCATGCTCGCCACCCAGCTCTGTCAGGAGATGGTCGGCGGCTTTTGAGGGGGGCGGGCAGGTTATTCCTGCCCGAGCTTGTCATGTCGCGTGCAACAAGCGAGCATATGGCTCCTGCCGTTTGTACCGTTGGGTCCATGAAGCCGATTTTTCCCGCCGTCTGGCTATCGATCTGCCTGCTGATGACCTTCCAGGCCGAAGGTGTATTAGCGGCTTCCGTTCAAGAAAAACCGGCAGCCAGCGCCACTTCGAAAAAAACAGCACCCGCCAAGAAAGCCGCGCCGGTCAAAAAGAAAGCGGCCAAGGTGAAAAAGCGACCGCCAATTGCCTCCAAGTCCAAACCTGCCAGTGAGATCGTGAAAACCAAGCTTCCTTCGGCCGATCTGGATTTGAGTCTGCCCCAGGACATGGTCGAGGATTTGAAGCCGATCGGTACGGTAGCGTTGCCACGGCACGATGCAGTATTGCCGCAAATGTTCGGTGACAAGGCTGGTCCGTTTCAGCTCAACGGAAGGCTGATCAGCAACGAAATGCAATTGCAACTGCGCAACGAAGAGCGCCGTGAAGTCGAAGGCGCAGCCCTGGAATTCGAGTTCAAACGATAATTCCTTCCCGTTCGTGACCCGCTGGCCAGACGCTTTGTCGGAGACTGGTCAGTCACGCTCGTTTAAGCGAAAAAACCCGGGTCCAGACAATTTTAAACAGGCGTTTTACCGGTTACTCTGTGCCACGTCCTTTAACACATCGCCCATCGAGGAGCTCGTCGTCATGAAATGCCGTGAAGGCTGTGGCGCCTGTTGCATTGCCCCTTCCATCAGTTCACCGATTCCCGGCATGCCCAATGGCAAACCCGCCGGAGAACGTTGTGTACAACTCTCTGTCGATAACCTGTGCGGCATTTTCGGCAAACCGGAACGTCCTGTAGTGTGTTCGGCGTTCGAAGCCGACATTGAAGTCTGCGGAAGCAGCAGTGACGAAGCGATCAATTTGCTGGGTTGGTGGGAGCAAATGACGGCGGCGTGATGTGTTCAACGAACGTATCTTCAACAATAAGGAATAAGACTATGGGTTCGCTGCAACGTATGGCTGTGCTGTGTGGTTTGACGGTTTTGCTCGCCACCACGGCTGCTCAGGCCGAAGACTGGAAAGTCGCCAAGGAACAGGAGGGCATCAAGATCTCCTTGAGCGAGGTGGCCGGCTCCGATTACAAGGCCTACCGTGGTGTCACGCTGATGAAGACCACCGTGGCCAAACTGCGCGCATTGCAGGAAGACGTGCCGGGGGCCTGCGCCTGGATTCACGAATGCAAGACCCAGAAATTGCTCAAACACGAAGGTGATCAGAGCTGGACCTACACTCAGTTCAATACTCCTTGGCCAGTTACCGAGCGTGATTCGGTGCTGCATGTGACCACCGTCGAGGGTGCCGATGGCAGCCTGACCCGTAAGCTTGAAGGTGTGCCGAAGTACATTCCTGAGGAAAAAGGCTTTGTGCGGGTGACCAAGGTCGACGGTTTCTGGAAGTTCGTGCCCAAGGGTGACCAGATTGAAGTGACCTATCAGGTGCACACCGAGCCGGGCGGTAGCATACCGTCGATGGTGGCCAACAAGTTTGTGGTCGATGCGCCCTTCAATACCTTGAAAGCCCTGAAAGAGCGCGCCGAGAAGTAACAGCGCTGCTCTTTTGATAAAACGCCCCGACTGGTTCGGGGCGTTTGCATTTTGTAGTAAAGACGCTGCTTTATTTTGTTTCCGAATATGCGTTGCACGAAATTTTCACAAAGCCTCCAAGACAATTCGCCCGCGTCAGACATGCCGGACAGTAATCAATGGCAATGCCGCGAGTGATCGTGCAACATTTGCGCACCGTGCAAGCCCCGGGGCCGAGTACTGGCCAACAGAGGGCAAGGCGCAGCTGTATTTTTGCAACTTCAACTTCCAATGGGTCCTAAAACGACATGGCAAACCCGGACGCCCTGAGTCAGCAGCGAGCTTCAAGTCGCCTGCTGCAACCGACCGTCAAATCGCATCTGGCCTACACGCTGCTGTGTGCCCTGGTCATGATGGTCATGTTCAGCCTGCTGCGCGTTGCGCTGCTGGTCTACAATCGCGCGATGATCCTCGACACCCCGGCCTCGACCTTTCTCGAAGCGTTCGCCAACGGTCTGCGTTTCGACCTGCGCCTGGTGGTCTACCTCAGCATTCCATTGCTGCTGGCGCTGTTCAGCGCCCGGGCGATGGCCGCACGCGGATTCTTCCGGTTCTGGCTGACCATTGCCTCGAGCATCGCCCTGTTCCTGGGCCTGATGGAGATGGATTTCTACCGCGAGTTCCACCAGCGCCTCAACGGCTTGGTCTTCCAGTATGTGAAGGAAGACCCGAAAACCGTGATGAGCATGCTCTGGTACGGTTTTCCGGTGGTTCGCTACCTGCTGGCCTGGGCCGTGGGCACGTTGATCCTGACCCTGGCGTTCAAGGGCGCCGACCGCGCCACCCGTCCTCGTGGCCCCTTCAGCGGCGGCAGCATCGGCACGCGCCAGATCGCCCCGTGGTACGCACGCATCGCGGTGTTTGTCGTCTGCCTGCTGGTTTTCGTGGTGGCCGCTCGTGGCACCCTGCGTCAGGGCCCGCCACTGCGTTGGGGTGACGTTTACACCACCAACTCGAACTTCGCCAACCAGTTGGGCCTCAACGGCACCTTGTCGCTGGTCGCCGCGGCCAAGAGCCGGATGTCCGAAGATCGCGACAACATCTGGAAGGCCACGTTGCCACAGCCTGAAGCGCAGAAAATTGTGCGTGACATGTTGGTAATGCCAGACGAAAAACTGGTGGATGCCGAGACCGCCGCCGTGCGTCGCGATTACACGCCGCCGGCCGACAAGACCCTGCCGATCAAGAACGTCGTCGTGATCCTGATGGAAAGCATGGCCGGTCACTCGGTGGGCGCCTTGGGCGCACCGGGCAACATCACGCCGCACCTCGACAAACTGTCGAAGGAAGGTCTGCTGTTCGACCGCTTCTTCTCCAACGGGACCCATACCCACCAGGGTATGTTCGCCACCATGGCGTGCTTCCCGAACCTGCCAGGTTTCGAATACCTGATGCAGACGCCGGAAGGCAGCCACAAGCTGTCCGGTCTGCCGCAGTTGCTCAGTGCCCGCAAGTACGACGACGTGTACGTCTATAACGGCGACTTCGCCTGGGACAACCAGTCGGGCTTCTTCAGCAACCAAGGCATGACCAACTTCATTGGTCGTAACGACTTCGTGAACCCGGTGTTCTCCGATCCAACCTGGGGCGTGTCCGACCAGGACATGTTCGACCGTGGTCTGGTAGAGCTCAAGGCGCGGGAAAACGGCAAGCCGTTCTATGCGCTGCTGCAAACCCTGTCCAACCACACGCCTTACGCCTTGCCGACACCATTGCCGGTTGAGCGCGTGACTGATCGCGGTAGCCTGAACGAGCATTTGACCGCCATGCGCTATGCGGACTGGGCGTTGGGCCAGTTCTTTGAAAAGGCCCGCAAGGAGCCGTATTTCAAAGAAACCCTGTTTGTGATCGTCGGCGACCACGGTTTTGGCAACGAGCGTCAGATCACCGAAATGGACCTGGGCCGATTCAACGTGCCGATGCTGATGATCGCACCGGGAATCCAGGAAAAGTTCGGCCAGCGTGACCATACAGTGGGCACGCAGATCGACATCGTGCCGACCATCATGGGCCGTATTGGTGGCGAAGTGCGTCATCAGTGCTGGGGCCGCGATTTGCTCAACCTGCCTGAAGGCGACACCGGTTTCGGCGTTATCAAGCCATCGGGTAGCGAGCAGACCACCGCCATCATCACGGCTGATCAGATTCTGGTGCTGCCGAAGGAAAAGGAAATGGCGCCGAAGATGTACCAGTACGAACTGGGCGCGACACCTCACGCCGAGATCGTTCCGGATGCACCGCGTACCGCTGAGCTGAAGCTCAAGCTCGAAGCGTTCCTGCAAACGGCGACCAAGAGCCTGATCGACAACACCGCCGGTGTGGTTGACGGCAAGCCGGACTAAGTCTTGATGCAATAAAAAAAGAGGCCCTTGAAAAGGGCCTCTTTTTTTTGCCGGTTAAACCTTTATATCTTGCCGAGCAACAGCAGGATCAACAGCACCACCAACACGACGCCGATGATACCCGACGGGCCATAACCCCAACTTCTGGAGTGCGGGAACACTGGTAAACCACCAATCAGCAAGAGGATCAGGATTACGATAAGAATTGTGCCCATGTCTATTTCCTTGTTGGAAGTGTTCTGGAATTACCTGGCGTTTAATTGTCAGCCGGGAGGCTATAAAACCGGGCTGCTTACAAAATCCGACTGTCGCGCATGAAAGAAAATTCCAAGTTTTTTTAATGTTTTTCGAAGAAAGGCTTATTTCGTTTTTAATGAGTCTAGTTGGTTAAGGCGCTGCCACGGTTTGCTCGGGCCATTCAGCAATCTGATGGAGCGTGGGTCGGGCATTGTCCTTCGCTACACTCGAAGCATCTTCCCCGGAACAACAAGGCTGTTTGCTATGCAAAATCGCATGATGATCACTGGTGCGGGCTCAGGCTTAGGTCGCGAAATCGCGCTGCGCTGGGCGCGTGAAGGCTGGCAGCTGGCCTTGTCGGATGTCAGCGAACCCGGTCTGCAAGAAACCCTGAAGCTGGTTCGCGAAGTCGGTGGCGACGGTTTTATCCAGCGTTGCGACGTGCGCGATTACAGCCAGCTGACCGCCTTCGCCCAAGCCTGCGAAGAGAAACTCGGTGGCATCGATGTCATCGTCAACAACGCTGGCGTTGCCTCGGGCGGGTTCTTCAGTGAACTGTCCCTGGAAGACTGGGACTGGCAGATCGCGATCAACCTGATGGGCGTGGTCAAGGGCTGCAAGGCCTTCCTGCCGCTGCTGGAAAAAAGCAAAGGCAAGATCATCAACATCGCGTCGATGGCCGCCCTGATGCAAGGCCCGGCCATGAGCAACTACAACGTCGCCAAGGCTGGGGTGGTGGCGTTGTCCGAAAGCCTGTTGATCGAGCTGGCGCAGGAGGAAATCGGCGTGCATGTGGTGTGCCCGTCGTTTTTCCAGACCAACCTGCTGGACTCCTTCCGTGGCCCGACGCCGGCCATGAAAGCCCAGGTCGGCAAGTTGCTGGAAAGTTCGCCGATTACCGCGGCCGACATTGCCGATTACATCTATCAGCACGTCGCCGCCGGCGAATTCATGATCCTGCCTCACGAACAGGGCCGCATGGCCTGGGCGCTCAAGCAGAAGAACCCGCAACTGCTCTACGACGAAATGACCGTCATGGCCGACAAAATGCGCGCCAAGGCCAAACAAACCGCAGGTTGAGCTTGCCCCCTACACAACACCGTCGTTAGGGTGGCCGCCATCGGCCATCCTCACGAGACGTTTGCATGCTCAATTACCTGTGGTTTTTTTTCGCCGCGCTGTTCGAAATTGCCGGCTGTTTCGCCTTCTGGATGTGGCTGCGCCAGGGTAAAAGCGCCTGGTGGGTCGTGCCGGCTCTGCTCAGTCTGACCTTGTTTGCGCTGCTGCTGACCCGCATCGAAGCGACCTACGCCGGTCGCGCCTATGCCGCTTACGGTGGCATCTACATCATCGCGTCGATCGGCTGGCTGGCGGTGGTCGAGCGGATTCGTCCGCTGGGCTCGGACTGGCTCGGCGTGGCGCTGTGTGTGATCGGGGCCAGTGTCATCCTTTTCGGCCCGCGCTTCTCCGCTTCCTGAAGGATCGGTCCTTCATTCAATGGGTTTGTAGGACGTTTCCATAGGAGCTGTTCAGCGCGCGCTGTAGGGCGGGACTGATTTGCTGCTGTCGCATTGTAGGTCCGCTGAGTGCAGGGCATCTTCAGGGTTCGATAACCCTGAAGGACGAATGCCATGCTTGTACTCAGTCGCGTTGTGGGCGAGTTGATTTCCATCGGTGACAACATTTCCGTGCGTATTCTTGCCGTCAACGGAGGCAGTGTGCGCTTCGGTGTCGAAGCGCCGCAAAACGTCAACGTGCACCGGTCCGAGGTCTACGACCGCATCCAGCTCAAACTGGCGAAAAACAAAGGACGCTGAGGTCTCAGTCGAACAGGTGCTTGGGCACATCGTGTTTGAGCATCAACTGGCATTGCTCGCTTTCCGGGTCGAAGACAATCAGCGCCTGACCCTTGGTCAATGCTTGGCGAACCCGCAGAACACGGGTTTCCAGCGGCGTGTCATCACCGTTGTCCGTACCGTCACGGGTCACGAAATCCTCGATCAGGCGGGTGAGGGTGTCGACTTCAAGTTGGTCGTGGGGTATCAGCATAGGCACCTCGGCTAAACAATGTCGCGATGCTACGGCGGTTGAACGCACAGGACCAGCGTTCGCTTAGTTATCGTTGCGCTGCCCCAACAAGCTATCCACGGACGGCACCCGCGTATCGCTTTCCATCTGCGTCTCATGTTCGATCTGATGACTGAACCGGTCCAGCGACCCCTTGGCAGGTTGTGCATCGCTGGCAAACACTGGCGGACTCAGAATGTAGGCGCCGAGCAGGCGGCTGAGGGCGGCGAGGCTGTCGATGTGGGTGCGTTCGTAGCCGTGAGTGGCGTCGCAGCCGAAGGCGAGCAGGGCGGTGCGAATGTCATGCCCGGCGGTGACCGCCGAATGGGCATCGCTGAAGTAGTAGCGGAACAGGTCACGGCGCACCGGTAACTCGTTCTCACTGGCCAGGCGCAGCAGATGCCGCGACAGGTGATAGTCATAAGGCCCGCCGGAATCCTGCATCGCCACGCTCACTGCATGTTCGCTGGAATGCTGGCCCGGCGCGACCGGGGCAATGTCGATGCCGACGAATTCGCTCACGTCCCACGGTAACGCCGCCGCCGCGCCACTGCCGGTTTCCTCGGTAATGGTGAACAGCGGATGACAATCGATCATCAGCTCTTCGCCGCTGTCGACGATCGCTTTCAATGCCGCCAGCAACGCCGCTACACCGGCCTTGTCATCGAGATGACGGGCGCTGATGTGGCCGCTTTCGGTGAACTCCGGCAAAGGGTCGAAGGCGACAAAATCACCGACGCTGATCCCCAGTGAGTCGCAATCGGCACGCGTAGCGCAATAGGCGTCCAGGCGCAGCTCGACGTGATCCCAACTGATCGGCATTTCATCCACGGCGGTATTGAACGCATGCCCGGAAGCCATCAGCGGCAGCACGCTGCCACGGATCACGCCGTTGTCGGTAAACAGACTGACCCGGCTACCCTCGGCAAAACGGCTGGACCAGCAACCGACAGGCGCCAGGGTCAGACGGCCGTTGTCCTTGATCGCGCGAACTGCCGCGCCGATGGTGTCGAGGTGGGCGGAGACCGCCCGGTCGGGGCTGTTTTTCTTGCCCTTGAGGGTGGCGCGGATGGTGCCGCGGCGGGTCATCTCAAAGGGAATGCCCAGCTCTTCAAGCCGTTCGGCGACATAACGCACGATGGTGTCGGTGAACCCGGTCGGGCTGGGAATGGCGAGCATTTCCAGCAGGACTTTTTGCAGGTAATTCAGATCCGGTTCCGGAATTTTGCTGGTCATGGAAACTCCTGATGAGTTGAGGCCTGATCGTTCCCATGCAGCGCGTAGGAACGATCATGAAGGGGAATGTCAGGCCGCCGGCTGACTATGCGGAAACAACAAATCCACAAACCGCTCGGCCGTCGGCTGCGGTTCATGGTTGGCCAGGCCTGCGCGCTCATTGGCTTCGATAAACACATACTCCGGCTGATCGGCGGCAGGCACCATCAGGTCGAGCCCAACCATCGGAATGTCCAGTGCCCGCGCCGCTCGCACTGCTGCATCCACCAACGTCGGGTGCAGGATCGCCGTCACATCCTCAAGAATCCCGCCGGTATGAAGATTCGCCGTCTTGCGTACGAACAGATGCTCGCCCGCCGGCAGAATGCTGCTGTAGTCGTAACCGGCAGCATTCAATGTGCGCTCGGTCTCATGGTCCAGCGGGATTTTACTTTCACCGCTGGTCGCCGCCTGACGACGCCGGCTCTGGGCTTCGATCAGCGCACCGATGGAATGCTGACCATCGCCCACCACTTCTGCCGGGCGGCGAATGGCCGCGGCGACCACCTCAAAACCGATGACCAGAATCCGCAAGTCGAGGCCTTCGTGGAAGCTCTCCAGCAGCACGCGGCTGTCGAACTGGCGGGCGGATTCGATGGCTTGCTGGACCTCTTCGATGGTCCGTAAATCCACCGCGACGCCCTGGCCCTGTTCACCATCCAGCGGTTTGACCACCACCCGTTCGTGCTCATCGAGAAACGCCAGATTGTCATCGGCATTACCGGCCAGTTGCTGCGACGGCAGGTTCAGGCCGGCGGCCTTGAGCACTTTGTGCGTCAGGCTTTTGTCCTGGCACAACGTCATGCTGATGGCGCTTGTCAGATCGCTGAGGGATTCACGGCAACGTACGCGGCGACCGCCATGGATCAAGGTGAACAGGCCGGCATCGGCGTCATCGACTTGCACTTCGATGCCGCGACGGTGAGCTTCTTCAACGATGATCCTTGCATAAGGATTGAACTCGGCTTCGGGACCCGGGCCCAGAAACAACGGCTGATTGATGCAGTTTTTGCGCTTGATCGCGAAGGTCGAGAGGTTGCGAAACCCCAGCTTGGCGTAAAGACTTTTCGCCTGCCGGTTGTCGTGCAGCACGGACAGGTCCAGGTAACTCAGCCCACGGCTCATGAAGTGCTCGATCAAATGTCGCACCAGCACTTCACCGACACCCGGTCGCGAACATTGCGGATCGACCGCCAGGCACCACAGGCTGCTGCCGTTCTCTGGATCGTTGAACGCCTTGTGATGGTTGAGGCCCATGACGCTGCCGATGATTGCGCCGCTGTCCTCATCTTCGGCCAGCCAATAGACGGGGCCACCCTGATGACGCGGAGTCAGCAGACTCGCGTCGATCGGTAGCATGCCGCGCAACTGATACAGCTGATTGATCGCCTGCCAGTCCGCATCACTTTGGGCCCTGCGGATGCGAAAACCGCGAAACACCCGAGTGGACTGGCGGTAGTCGCTGAACCACAGGCGCAAGGTGTCGGACGGGTCGAGAAACAACTGGGCCGGCTCCAGCCCCAGCACTTGCTGAGGTGCAGCCACGTACAGGGCGATGTCGCGTTCACCGGTGTGCTCGTTGAGCAGCTCTTGGGCCAGGCTCGCCGCATCCGGAAAGGTGTGGCCGATCAGCAACCGGCCCCAGCCGCAGTGCACGGCGATCGGCGCGGCACCCAATTCACTGCCGTCTTCGGCCAGGCGTGCCTGCAAGCGTTCGTAAGAGGGCGCCTGACCGCGCAACAAGCGTTGGCTGTAGGCCGTGGCGTGGGGTTTCATCGATCAGATTCCTTGTTCACTGAGCCACAGGTTCAGGGCCGCCAATTGCCACAGCTTGGAGCCGCGCAACGGAGTCAACTGGCCTTGCGGATCGGTCAGCAGGCGGTCGAGCATCTCTGGCTTGAACAGGCCGCGATCCTGACTCGGATCGAGCAGCAGTTCGCGCACCCAGTTCAGCGTATCGCCCTGCAAATGCTTCAGGCCCGGCACCGGGAAGTAGCCTTTCTTGCGATCGATCACTTCACTCGGAATCACCAACCGCGCCGCTTCTTTCAAGACTTGCTTGCCGCCATCCGGCAGTTTGAATTTGCCCGGCACGCGCGCCGACAATTCCACCAGGCGATAGTCGAGAAACGGCGTACGCGCTTCCAGGCCCCAGGCCATGGTCATGTTGTCGACGCGTTTGACCGGGTCGTCCACCAGCATGATCGTGCTGTCCAGACGCAAGGCCTTGTCCACCGCCGCATCGGCGCCGGGCTGTGCGAAATGTTCTTTGACGAAGTCACCGGCCGCGTCATTGGCCGTCAGCCATTTCGGCTGCACGGTAGCGGCGTAGTCGTCGTAGCTGCGGTCGAAAAACGCATCGCGATAGGCGGCGAAGGGATCGGCGGCACCGTCGACTTGTGGATACCAGTGATAACCGGCGAACAACTCGTCGGCACCCTGGCCGCTTTGCACCACTTTGCAATGCTTGGCCACTTCACGGGACAACAGATAGAAAGCAATGCAGTCATGACTGACCATCGGTTCGCTCATGGCGCGGAACGCTGCGGGCAGTTGCTCGATGATTTCTTTTTCGTCGATGCGCAATTGGTGATGCTGGGTGCCGTAGTGCTTGGCGATCAGGTCCGAATACTGGAACTCGTCGCCTCGCTCGCCGCCGGCATCCTGAAAGCCGATAGAGAAGGTCGACAGGTTTTCAACACCGACTTCACGCAACAGGCCGACCAGCAGGCTCGAATCGACACCGCCCGAAAGCAGCACTCCGACGTCGACCGCCGCACGTTGACGGATCGCCACCGCGTCACGGGTGCTGTCGAGTACACGGTCACGCCAGTCTTCGAGTGTCAGATTCATCTCGTCGGCGTGTGGGCCGTAGGGCAGAGTCCACCAGGTTTTCTGCTCGGTGGTGCCGCCCGCTTCGATGCGCATCCAGGTCGCCGGTGGCAGTTTTTCAATGCCGGCCAACAAGGTGCGCGGGGCCGGGACCACGGCATGGAAATTCAGATAATGATTGAGCGCCACCGGATCGAGGATCGGGTTGATGTCGCCGCCCTTGAGCAACGCCGGCAACGCCGAGGCAAAGCGCAGGCGCTGGCCGGTGCGCGACAGGTACAGCGGCTTCACGCCGAGACGGTCGCGGGCGATGAACAGGCGTTTGGCGTCGCGCTCCCAGATGGCGAAGGCGAACATGCCGTTGAGCTTGGGCAGCAGTGCTTCGCCCCAGGCGTGATAGCCCTTGAGCAGCACTTCGGTGTCACCACCGGAATAGAAGGCATAACCAAGGCTTTCAAGCTCGGTGCGCAGTTCGGGGAAGTTGTAGATCGCGCCGTTGAAGGCCAGGGACAGGCCCAGTTGGTTGTCGACCATCGGCTGCGCCGAGCCGTCCGACAGGTCCATGATTTTCAGGCGACGATGGCCCAGGGCAATCGGCCCCTGGCTGTGGAAGCCCCATGCGTCAGGACCGCGAGGCGCCAGGTGATGGGTGATTCGTTCAACGGCCGCGAGGTCCGCAGGTTGATGATCAAAGCGTAACTCGCCAGCTAATCCGCACATAAATTCCTTACCGGTTTTTCCGTTGGGGAGGGTCAATCGATACCTCGCCAAAAACGGCGGGTACTCAGAAACTGACCCGGCTGAATCCCCGGAGTTTTAGACCGATAAGTTATAAGGCGCGCCGTCAGACTTTTCCGCGGATCAACTGGCGCACGGCGAAACGGTTGGGATGGCAGGCCTCGGCGACTGCTCTGGGCAGGGGCAGCGGTTCGTTTTCGATCCATGCCGCGAGCAATTCACCCGACAGGGGCGCGGTGATCAAGCCGCGAGAACCATGGCCGCTGTTGACGTAAAAACCCTCAAGCCAAGGGCAGGAAATGTCCGGTATTTGCCGGGCGTCCTTGCTCAGTACGGCGTAGGCGTCGGCGAACGCTGCTTGCTCGGCCAACGGGCCAACGATCGGCAGGTAGTCCGGACTGGTGCAGCGGAACGCGGCGCGTCCTTCAAGCTGTTGCGGGTCCAGTGCCTGAGCATGCAGTCGAGTGGCCAGGTCGGGGGAGATTTCCTCGAGCAAGGCGAGGTTGCCGAGGTGTTCGGCGAGGGTTGGGGTCAGGTCATCGCTCTTGAAGTCGAAGCTGGCGCCGAGGGTGTGTTCGCCCAGTCGAGCGGGCGCCACATAGCCTTCGGCGCAGACGACGGTAGCCAGACTCTGGCTTTCAGGGGTTTGCGCCAGTCGGGTGATCTGGCCACGAATGCGTTTGAGGGGCAGCTCGGCGCTGTGTGGAAAACGCTTGATTTCGGCGGCGCCGGCCAGGATCACCACGGGGGCACTGGCCAGCAAATCATCACCGTCCCAGGCCTGCCACTGATCATCAACCTTGCGCAGTTCCAGTACATCGCGATGGGGCAGCCACTGGATGTTCATTGAGGACGCCTGCCAATGGCACAGCGCGGGCGGATGAACCCAGCCACCTTCCGGGAAAAATAATCCGCCGTGTTCCAGGGCGATGCCGGCCTGGGTCTGGGCTTGCGTTTGATCGAGCAAGTGCACCAGGTCTGGCGAAAAGGCTGCGGCCAATTGCGCCTGACGCTCTGCTTCCTTGGCGTTGAAGGCCAGTTGCAAGACCCCGCAATCGTCCCAGTCGACGCCCCGTTGCAGATGTTCAAGCAAGCGTCGGGTGTGACCGAAACCACTGACAATCAACTGCGACAACGCGGTGCCATGGGCCGAAAGCTTGAGGTACAGCACGCCCTGTGGATTGCCCGAGGCTTCTTGCGCCAGCGCATCGTGACGCTCCAGCAGACTGACTTGCCAACCCCGCGCAGCCAGGCTGGCGGCGCTGGCGCAACCGGCCAGGCCGGCGCCGATCACCAGTGCCCGACGCTCGCCGGTCAGTGGCGTCGGGCGCGCGAACCATGGTTTGGCCGCGGCGGGCGCCGGGACTTCTTCAGGCCAGCCGAGAAACACGCCCCGCAGGATTTCCCATTTGTGGCCGATGCCTGGCGTGCGCTTCATCTTGAAACCCGCTGCATTCAGCAGACGGCGCACCCAACCGGTGCTGGTGAAAGTGCTGATAGTTGAGCCAGGGGCCGCCAAACGCGCCAGTTCGGCGAACAGCTCGGCGGTCCACATGTCGGGGTTTTTCGCCGGGGCAAAACCGTCGAGAAACCAGGCGTCGATCTGCGCGTCGAGTTGTGGCAATTGCTCCAGTGCATCGCCGATCAGCAGGGTCAGGGTCACGCGGCCGTTGTCCAGCACCAGGCGCTGGAAGCCTGGGTGGATTGCGATGTATTGCTTAAGCAGTTGATCGGCAAACGGCTTGAGCAGCGGCCACAAGGCCAAGGCACGCTGCAGATCGGGCAGGCTCAACGGGTACTTTTCGACACTGACAAAATGCAGCCGCGCCCCGGCCACCGCGTGCTGTTCGAACAGTTGCCAGGCGCAAAGGAAATTCAGCCCGGTGCCGAAACCGGTCTCGCCAATCACCAGTCGACCGCCGGCCGGCAACGCGGCAAAGCGTTCTCGCAAAGCGTTCTGTTCGAGGAACGCGTAACGGGTTTCGTCCAGCCCCGACAGATCGGAAAAGTACACATCATCGAACACCCGCGAACGCGGGAGCCCTTGGTCGTCCCAGTCGAGCTGGGCGTGGGGCAATACAGGTTTCATGGCAGGCTCGGCAACGGCAAGGCGGCCATTCTAGCCGATCGCCGGCAGGGTGCTTGATCCATGGCAACGTCCGAGCCAGATCGAACGGTGAGAATGGGATTTCTCCCACACAGGCGAGGTCAATCCGCTAGTCTTGCTCAATCCTGGAAGGAGCCGTCCCATGTTCGAATCCGCCGAAATCGGTCACGCCATCGACAAAGAAACCTACGACGCCGAAGAACCGGCCCTGCGTGAAGCCTTGCTCGAAGCGCAGTTCGAACTTCACCAGCAGCGCCGCTTTCCGGTAATCATTCTGATCAATGGCATCGAAGGCGCCGGCAAGGGCGAGACGGTCAAATTGCTTAACGAATGGATGGACCCACGCCTGATCGAGGTCCGCACGTTCGATCAGCAGACCGACGAAGAGCTGGCGCGGCCACCGGCCTGGCGCTACTGGCGGATGCTCCCGGCCAAGGGCCGCATGGGGATCTTCTTCGGCAACTGGTACAGCCAGATGCTGCAAGACCGGGTTAATGGTTTGTTCAAGAACGCGGTGCTGGATCAGGCGATCAACCAGTCCGAGCGCTTTGAAAAAATGCTCTGCGACGAAGGCGCATTGATCTTCAAGTTCTGGTTCCACCTCTCCAAGAAGCAAATGAAGGCGCGGCTCAAGGCGCTGGCGGATGACCCGTTGCACAGTTGGCGCATCAGTCCACTGGATTGGCAACAATCGCAAACCTACGACAAATTCGTGAAATACGGCGAACGCGTGTTGCGCCGTACCAGCCGCGACTACGCGCCTTGGCATGTGATCGAAGGGGTGGACCCTAATTACCGCAGCCTGGCGGTGGGCAAGATCCTGCTCGAAGGCCTGCAAAATGCGCTGAAGCGTCCCGAGGTCCATCCCGACAAGGTCAATGCCGCGCCTTTGCCCATTCATGTCGATCAGTTGAACCTGCTCGATAGCCTGGATTTGACCCAGCGCCTGGACAAGGACGATTACGAAGAACAATTGATTACCGAGCAGGCGCGATTCTCCGGCCTGATGCGCGACAAACGCATGCGTCGGCACGCCTTGGTGGCGGTGTTCGAAGGCAATGATGCAGCAGGCAAGGGCGGGGCGATCCGTCGGGTTGCGGCGGCCCTCGATCCGCGTCAGTACAGCATCGTGCCGATTGCCGCGCCCACCGAAGAGGAACGTGCGCAACCTTATCTGTGGCGGTTCTGGCGGCACATCCCGGCCAAGGGCAAGTTCACGGTGTTCGATCGTTCGTGGTACGGGCGGGTGCTGGTGGAGCGCGTCGAAGGTTTCTGCCCGCCGGCGGACTGGTTGCGGGCCTACAGTGAAATCAATGATTTTGAAGAGCTGATCGCCGAGGCCGGGGTGATCGTGGTCAAGTTCTGGCTGTCCATCGACAAGCAGACGCAACTGGAGCGTTTCCAGGCGCGGGAAGAAATTCCCTTCAAGCGTTTCAAGATCACCGAAGATGACTGGCGCAATCGTGATAAATGGGACGACTACCGCGCGGCGGTCGGTGACATGGTTGATCGCACCAGCACCGAGATATCGCCCTGGACGTTGGTGGAAGCCAATGACAAGCGCTGGGCGCGGGTCAAAGTCTTGCGCACCATCAATCTGGCGCTGGAACAGGCTTTCGAAAAGTCCGACAAGCACAACAGGAAAGCGAAACAGCACAAGAAGTGAGCGATGGTTGCGCATACGCGGGGTGAATGATTGTCGCGGTCAGTAATGCAGTGGACTTATGCTCGGTCCACTCTCAACCGACAACAACAATGAGGTATGCCATGCGTGAAGTGGTGATCGTCGACAGCGTGCGGACCGGCCTGGCCAAATCCTTTCGCGGCAAATTCAACCAGACCCGTCCGGACGACATGGCGGCCCACTGTGTCAATGCACTGCTGGCGCGCTCGGGCATCGACCCTGCCAGCGTCGAGGACTGCATCGTCGGTGCCGGTTCCAACGAAGGTGGCCAGGGCTTCAACATCGGTCGCAACATCGCGGTGCTGTCACGCCTGGGCACCGGCACTGCCGGCATGACCCTCAACCGTTTTTGCTCGTCGGGCCTGCAGGCTATCGCTATCGCCGCCAACCAGATCGCTTCGGGTTGCAGCGACATCATCGTCGCCGGTGGCGTCGAGTCCATCAGCCTGACCATGAAAAGCATCAACACCGACAACCTGATCAATCCGCTGCTTAAAGAGCAGGTGCCCGGCATCTATTTCCCGATGGGCCAGACCGCCGAAATCGTCGCTCGTCGTTACAACGTCAGCCGCGAAGAACAGGATCTGTACGCGCTGCAAAGTCAGCAACGTACCGCTCAGGCTCAGGCCGCTGGATTGTTTGACGACGAAATCGTGCCAATGGCGGTGAAGTATCGGGTTGAAGACAAGGCCACCGGTCAGGTGCAGATCCTTGACGGCATCGTCGATCACGATGACTGCAATCGCCCGGGCACCACCCTGGAAAGCCTGGCGGGATTGAAACCGGTGTTTGCCGAAGACGGTTCGGTGACGGCCGGCAATTCTTCGCAGCTGTCCGATGGCGCGTCGATGACGCTGGTGATGAGCCTGGAAAAAGCACTGGAACTGGGGTTGAAGCCCAAGGCGTTCTTTCGTGGTTTCACCGTGGCCGGTTGCGAGCCGGATGAAATGGGCATCGGCCCGGTGTTCTCGGTGCCGAAGTTGCTCAAGGCCAAGGGTTTGCGAATGGGCGACATTGATCTGTGGGAACTCAACGAAGCGTTCGCCTCGCAATGCCTGTACAGCCGCATTCGGTTGGAGATCGATAACGACAAGTACAACGTCAATGGCGGCTCGATTTCCATCGGCCATCCGTTCGGCATGACCGGTTCGCGTCAGGTCGGGCATCTCGTGCGTGAAATGCAGCGCCGCAACGTGCGTTACGGCATCGTCACCATGTGTGTGGGTGGCGGGATGGGGGCGACCGGGTTGTTTGAAGCAGTGCGTTAAGTCTGGGAGTTGTGTGTTGCCTGATTAACCGCTATCGCGAGCAAGCCCGCTCCCACAGGGATCTAGTGTGCGGCATAGATCCAATGTGGGAGCGGGCTTGCTCGCGAAGGCAGCGCCGCGGTCTATAGGCTCATCCGCAAAAGCAGCATCCGCTCGATGTAAGCCTGTACCTCCCGCGCCAACTTCTCCGGGTTTTCAAACGGCCCCTCAAGGGTGTTTTCCCGGGTGCTGAAATACAACTCCCCATTCACGCGACACACCCGGTCACAGCGAAAGTGAGTGGCGGGGGCATTGTCCTGGGCGCGTTTGCCGTACATGGCGATCTCCTGAGGAATGTTCCTGTTGGCGAATTCCATGAGCTTATGCATGAACCACTTGCAACGCCTGGCCAACCGATCGACGGCATAGCGCCAATTTAATGGTGCGACCTGCACAGTTTCATTCGCGGCCAACGCCCAACTGTCCCTGTGTGCCGAACAGCGCTAAGCCTAGAATGACTGTTCTCGCCACTTGGCTTCGGGGTTCGCAATGCACATTTCATCGGGTCGCTGGGTTTACGGTCTGGTACTGGCCTTGGTGACCGCGCTGCTGTGGGGAATTCTGCCGATCAAACTCAAGCAAGTGCTGCTGGTGATGGACCCGGTGACGGTGACCTGGTTTCGACTGATCGTATCCGGCGGGTGCCTGTTCATTTATCTGGCGGCGACCAGACGCCTGCCAAGCCGCAAGGTGCTCGGGCCGCGAGGTGGCTGGTTGGTGTTGATGGCGGTGCTCGGGCTGGTGGGCAACTACGTGCTGTACCTGATGGGCCTGAACCTGCTCAGCCCCGGCACCGCGCAACTGGTGGTGCAGATGGGCCCGATCATGTTGCTGATCGCCAGTCTGTTTGTGTTCAAGGAACGGTTCAGTGTGGGGCAGGGGATTGGCCTGCTGGTGCTGTTGATCGGCTTTGCCCTGTTTTTCAATCAGCGGCTGGCCGAGTTGCTGACCTCGCTGACCGATTACACCGCCGGCGTGCTGTTGGTGTTGTTGGCGTCCACGGTCTGGACGTTCTACGCCTTGGGCCAGAAGCAATTGCTCACGGTGTGGAATTCGTTTCAGGTGATGATGGTGATCTATCTGTTCTGCGCGCTGTTGTTGACGCCGTGGGTGCATCCGCTGGAAGCGCTGCAACTGAGTCCGCTGCAAGGCTGGCTACTGTTGGCGTGCTGCATGAACACCCTGATCGCCTATGGCGCGTTTGCCGAGGCTCTGGCCCATTGGGAGGCGTCGCGGGTCAGTGCGACGCTGGCGATTACGCCGCTGGTGACGTTCGCTGCGGTGGCCGTGGCCGCGTGGTTGTGGCCGGAGTTTGTGCATGCCGAGACGATCAATGGTCTGGGTTATGGCGGAGCGGTGCTGGTGGTGCTGGGGTCGGCGCTGGTGGCGTTGGGGCCGTCGTTGATTGCGGGGCTCAGAGCTCGAAAGGCCCGAGTAGCGGTCGGCTGAGGATCTTCAGCGCTGCCAATCGCGAGCAAGCTCGCTCCCACAGTTGACCGCATTCTTCTGAAAGAACCCGGTTAATGTGGGAGCGAGCTTGCTCGCGATGGCGGACTTATTGTCAACGCTGATCTCAGCCCTTGGCGCCAGCCTCCAGCATATTCTCCGGCCTTACCCAGGCATCAAACTCTTCATCCGTCAGATACCCCAACTGCAACGCAGCCTCACGCAAGGTCAGCCCTTCTGCGTAAGCCTTTTTGGCAATCTCCGCCGATTTGTCATAACCAATGTGCGGATTCAGCGCTGTCACCAGCATCAACCCACGCTCCAGATGTTCAGCCATTTTCTCTGCATCCGGTTCCAGACCGGCGATGCAATGCTGCTGGAAGTTGCTGCAGCCATCGCCCAGCAGGCGGATCGATTGCAGCAGGTTGTGGATGATCACCGGTTTGAACACGTTCAGTTGCAGGTGCCCCTGGCTCGCGGCAAACCCAATCGCGACGTCGTTGCCCAATACCTGACAAGCAAGCATCGATAGCGCTTCGCACTGAGTCGGATTGACCTTGCCCGGCATGATCGAGCTGCCCGGTTCGTTGGCCGGCAGTTTGACTTCGGCGAAACCTGCTCGCGGCCCGGAGCCCAGCAGGCGCAGGTCGTTGGCGATTTTCATCAGGGTCACGGCGAGGGTTTTCAGCGCGCCGGACAGTGTCGTCAGCGGTTCATGGCCCGCCAGGGCGGCGAATTTGTTGGGGGCGGTGACGAACGGCAGGCCGGAGAGGGCGGCCAACTCGGCAGCAATGGCTTCGCCAAAACCGTGGGGCGAATTCAGCCCGGTGCCGACCGCGGTGCCGCCCTGGGCCAGTTCACAGACGGCCGGCAGCGCGCTGCGGATCGCCCGCTCGGCGTAATCCAGTTGCGCGATGAACGCCGACAGTTCCTGACCGAAGGTGATCGGCGTCGCGTCCATCATGTGGGTGCGGCCGGTCTTGACCAGTTTCATATGCCGCGCGGACAGCTCGGCCAATCCGCCCGACAGTTCGTTGATCGCCGGCAGCAATTGCTGTTGCACTGCCTGGGCTGCCGCAATGTGCATGGCGGTCGGGAAACAGTCGTTGGAACTCTGGGAGCGGTTGACGTGATCGTTAGGGTGAACCGGCGACTTGCCGCCGCGAGCATTACCGGCCAGTTCGTTGGCCCGACCGGCAATCACTTCGTTGACGTTCATGTTGCTCTGGGTGCCGCTGCCGGTCTGCCAGACCACCAGCGGGAACTGGTCGTCATGGCTGCCGTCGAGTACTTCGTCGGCGGCCTGTTCGATCAGGCGGGCGATGTCGGCGGGCAGGTCACCGTTGCGGTCATTGACCCGCGCCGCGGCTTTCTTGATCAGCGCCAGGGCATGCAGTACCGCCAGAGGCATGCGTTCGTTGCCAATCGCGAAGTTAATCAGCGAGCGTTGCGTCTGAGCGCCCCAGTAGGCTTCATCCGGGACTTCCACCTGGCCAAGGCTGTCGGTTTCGATACGGCTCATCATGCACACTCCTGTAGGTCTGATAGCGCAGTTTAGGCTGTGATCGCCGGCCGTGGTTCCATCAGTCTGGAATTTGACCGTTCAACCCCTTTAAATCAGGCCCGACAAGGCTTGGGGTTGAGCGACACACTTTTTTAGGCGCAGAATGGATGCCCTTGGGGTTTTACCTCGCCTGCTAGAAAAGGAAACTCGATGACTCGTCTTCGTGCCATCTGTACCGCGGTTGCACTGGTTTGCGCCAGCGGCCCTGTTTTTGCCGATACCGCCAGCCACAACGCCAGTGCCGAAGCTTTCCTGACCCTGGCGCACGCTGACAAATTGGGCACTCCGGTGTACATGCAAGTGCAGCAAATGTTCGCTCAGCGCTTTGAACAAACCAAAGCCCCTGCGTCGAAAAAAGCCTTGCTGGAAACCTACCAGGCCAAAGCCAACGCCGCGCTGGACCAAGCCATTGGCTGGAACAAGCTGAAGCCGGACATGGTTAAGCTCTACACCACAAACTTCAGCGAATCCGAGCTGAAAGATCTGGTCGCGTTCTACCAGTCGCCACTGGGCAAGAAAGTCCTGGAAAAAATGCCGCAGCTGACTCAGCAATCGGCCCAGATGACTCAAGCCAAGCTGGAAAGCGCCGTGCCTGTGGTCAACAAACTGCTGGCTGACATGACGGCCGAGCTGGAGCCTAAAGGCGCCGCTGCTCCAGCCAAGAAAAAGCCTTAAGCGGAGTTCGGTATGACCATGCAACAACGCATCGAATCGACGCTGGGCCTGTTGCAGCCGCAGCATCTGCAAGTGCTGGATGAAAGCCACATGCACAGCCGTGGGTTGCAGACTCACTTCAAGGCCGTGGTGGTCAGCCAGCAGTTCGAAGGGCTCAACCGCGTCAAGCGTCACCAGAAAGTCTACGGCACGCTCGGCGAGCTGATGGGCGAGTTCCATGCGTTGGCGCTGCATACCTACACGCCAGAAGAATGGGCACAGATCGACGCGGCTCCGGCCTCGCCGACCTGTGCTGGCGGCAGCAAGCATTAAGCATCGGTTTTTTGCTAGAATCCGCAACGCGCCGCTCACCCGGCGCGTTTTTTTTCGCATCCGGTTCACCCCTTACGAGGGTAGCCACCTGGAGAATCACCCATGACACAACAGATTGTCGTGGCGGCACTGTATAAGTTCGTCACCCTGGAAGATTACGTCGCCCTGCGCGAGCCGCTGCTGCAAGCGATGGTCGACAACGGCATCAAAGGCACCCTGCTGATCGCCGAAGAAGGCATCAACGGCACCGTGTCCGGCAGCCGCGAAGGCATTGACGGGCTGATGGCCTGGCTCAAGAACGACCCACGCATGGACGACATCGACCACAAAGAGTCGTACTGCGATGACCAGCCGTTCTATCGCACCAAAGTCAAACTCAAGAAAGAAATCGTTACCCTCGGCGTCGAAGGCGTGGACCCGAACAAGAAGGTCGGCACCTACGTCGATCCAGAGAACTGGAACGCGCTGATCAACGATCCACAAGTGCTGTTGATCGACACCCGCAACGACTACGAAGTCGCGATCGGCACTTTCGAAGGCGCCATCGACCCGAAGACCACCAGTTTTCGCGAGTTCCCCGACTACATCAAAGCCAACTTCGACCCGGCCGTGCACAAGAAAGTCGCGATGTTCTGCACCGGCGGCATTCGTTGTGAAAAGGCGTCGAGCTACATGCTCAGCCAGGGATTCGACGAGGTCTATCACCTCAAGGGCGGCATTCTGAAGTACCTCGAAGAGGTGCCGCTGGAAGAAACCAAATGGCAGGGCGACTGCTTCGTGTTCGACAACCGTGTGACTGTGCGCCACGACCTCAGCGAAGGCGACTACGATCAATGTCATGCCTGTCGTACACCGATCAGCGCCTCCGACCGCACATCCGAGCACTACGTGGCCGGCATCAGTTGCCCGCATTGCTGGGATAAGCTGAGCGAGAAGACCCGTCGCAGTGCCATCGACCGGCAAAAGCAGATCGAACTGGCCAAGGCTCGCAACCTGCCTCACCCGATCGGCTACAACTACAAGCAAACTCCTTCCGAGGCTTGAACCATGTCTGTGCAACGCCTGCTCTATGTGATGGACCCGATGTGTTCCTGGTGCTGGGGCTTCGCGCCGGTGGCCAACGCGCTGGTCGAGCAGGCGCAAGCAGCGGGGGTGGACGTGCACCTGGTGGTGGGCGGTCTGCGTACCGGCAGCGGTTCCGCGCTGGAGCCGACCACCCGGCGCTACATCCTTGAGCATTGGCAGGCGGTCACCGAGGCGACTGGCCAACCGTTCAAGCTGGAAGGCGCATTGCCCGACGGTTTTGTCTACGACACCGAACCTGCCTGTCGGGCGCTGGTGACCGCGCGCAACCTGGCGCCGGATTGCGCGTGGAAACTGCTCGGGCTGATTCAGCACGCGTTTTACGCCGAAGGTCGCGACGTCACTCACGCCAGTGTTCTGGTTGAGCTGGCGGAGCAGGCCGGTTTGCCGCGCATCGAGTTCGCCGCCGCGTTCGACCGTGCCGATCAGCACGCTGCGACGGCGGCCGATTTCACTTGGGTCCAGGACCTGGGCATTGCCGGTTTCCCTACCTTGCTGGCTGAGCGTGATGGTCAATTGGCGCTGTTGACCAATGGCTATCAGCCGCTCAGCGTATTGTCTCCGTTGCTCGGCCGCTGGCTGGAGCGCGCTGCCTGTGCATGATTCGCCCGACGACGCGCCACCTGCTTCGCGTGTCGACCGTCTGAGCTGGGCGGAAATCCGTCGCCTGGCGCTGCATCACAAGAAATCCCTTTGGATCGCCAACGGCGTGGCGGTGTTGGCAACCCTGTGTAGCGTACCAATTCCCTTGCTCCTGCCGTTGCTGGTGGACGAAGTGCTACTGGGCCACGGCGACGCCGCGCTGAAGATCATGAACCACGCGCTGCCCGACGACTGGCAAAAAGCGGCGGGCTACATCGGCCTGATGCTGCTGGTGACTTTGTTGCTACGCTGTGGCGCCTTGTTCTTCAACGTGGTTCAGGCAAAGTTGTTTGCGGCACTGGCCAAAGACATCGTGTATCGCATTCGCACACGGCTGATCGAACGGCTCAAGCGCATTTCCCTGGGCGAATACGAAAGCCTGGGCAGCGGCACGGTCACCACGCACCTAGTCACCGACCTGGACACCGTGGACAAATTCGTCGGCGAAACCCTCAGTCGCTTCCTCGTGGCCATGCTGACGCTGGTCGGCACCGCGAGCATTCTTATCTGGATGCACTGGAAGCTGGCGCTGCTGATCATGCTGTTCAACCCACTGGTGATCTACGCCACGGTACTGCTGGGCAAACGGGTCAAACACCTGAAGAAACTCGAGAACGACAGCACCTCGCGCTTCACCCAGGCGCTGACCGAAACCCTCGACTCCATTCAGGAAGTGCGCGCCGGTAACCGTCAGGGTTTTTTCCTCGGTCGCTTGGGGCAGCGAGCCCGGGAAGTGCGCGATTACGCGGTGAACTCGCAGTGGAAAACCGATGCCTCGAACCGTGCCAGCGGCTTGCTGTTCCAGTTCGGCATCGATATTTTCCGTGCGGCGGCGATGCTCACCGTGCTGTTTTCCGACCTGTCCATCGGCCAGATGCTGGCGGTGTTCAGCTACCTGTGGTTCATGATCGGTCCGGTGGAACAGCTGCTGAATCTGCAGTACGCCTATTACGCGGCCGGCGGCGCACTTTCGCGGATCAACGAGTTGCTGGCCCGGGCCGATGAGCCTGAATACCCGGGCGGTGTCGACCCGTTCAACGGTCGCGAAACCGTTGGCATCGAAGTCCAGGGATTGAGTTTCGGTTACGGCGACGAGCTGGTGTTGAACCAGATGAACCTGTCGATCGTCCCCGGCGAAAAAGTCGCGATTGTCGGCGCCAGCGGTGGTGGCAAAAGTACCTTGGTGCAGTTGCTGCTGGGCCTGTACACGCCGCTCGCCGGGACGATCCGCTTCGGCGGCTCGACCCAGCAAGAGATCGGCCTGGAAACCGTGCGGGAGAACGTCGCCGTGGTCCTGCAACATCCGGCGCTGTTCAACGACACCATTCGCGCCAACCTGACCATGGGCCGCGAACGCAGCGACGAAGCCTGCTGGCAGGCTTTGGAGATTGCTCAGCTGCACCACACGGTTCGTGAGTTGCCCAATGGCCTGGACAGCATCGTCGGACGTTCCGGCGTGCGCTTGTCCGGCGGCCAGCGTCAACGCCTGGCGATTGCGCGGATGGTCCTGGCCGAGCCCAAGGTGGTGATCCTCGACGAAGCCACCTCAGCGCTGGATGCCGCCACCGAATACAACCTGCACCAGGCGTTGGCGCGGTTCTTGAGCAACCGCACCACGCTGATCATTGCGCACCGTTTGTCCGCGGTGAAGCAGGCTGATCGGGTGCTGGTGTTTGATGGCGGGCAAATTGCCGAAGATGGTGACCATCAGCAGTTGATTGCTGATGGGGGGTTGTACGCCAAGCTTTATGGGCATTTGCAGCAGCACTAGCCAATGCGCACTGAGCTGTTGTTCGCTTTGTTTGTCTGCCGGGCTCCAAAAAAACAGCGACTTATAGACACTTCCCCGCAACGGTAGTGGGTACTCGCTTGCCGGGATCAAGAACGCACCCTAGTCTAGCTGTAGCGATCACGTTGGATGATGATCTGGCAGTGCTAAAACAAGGGACCTCATGAATCAAGCGCGGACTCTCGGAACGCCACGGTTGTTAGGCATCGTCTGGCCATTTATTGCCGTCGTGTTATTTCAAGCCTTGCTGGGCGGTGTCAGCCTGTATGTTCTGTCGGCGGTTCGCGGCTACGTTGCCGGTGAAAGCCTGTGGTCCAAAGGCCAAAAAGACGCCATCTATTACCTCAATCTCTACGCCGACAACCGCGACGAGACGATTTTCCTCAAATACCAGAACGCCATTGCCGTACCGCAGGGGGGCCACGAGTTGCGTGTGGCGCTGGATCATCGGCCACCTAATATCGAAGCGGCGCGGGTGGCGATCCTCAAGGGAGGTAACCACCCGGATGACGTCTCCAGTGTGATCTGGCTTTACCTCAATTTCCGGCACTTCAGTTACCTCGAAAAAGCTATCGACCTTTGGACGGTGGGCGACGCGTATCTGGTGCAACTCGATGACGTTGCGAAGGAAATGCATCAGCACATACCTGTCAATCAGGCCGCCGAGGCTGACATCAAGCGCTGGAAAGACCAGATATTCGCCATCAACGAGGGTGTGACACCGGCGGCGAAAGCCTTCAGCGATGCCTTGGGCGAAGGTTCACGGGTGATCCTGCGGCTGCTGCTGGTGACCAACCTCGCCACCGCTCTGGGCTTGATTGCGCTGGCCTTGATGCGCACCCACAAACTGCTCAAGCACCGCAATGCGTTCGCCGAGGCCCTGCAGTTGGAGAAGGACCGGGCGCAGATCACCCTGCAATCGATTGGCGATGGCGTGATCACCACGAATGTCGACGGCGCGATCGCCTACATGAACCCGGCCGCCGAGGCGCTGACCCACTGGAAGGCCGAGCAGGCGACGGGTTTGCCGCTGGCGGCGCTGTTCAATCTGCTGGACGAGAGCGCTCAGGCCGATGGCTTCACGTTGATCGAGCACATTTTGAGCGGACAACTCAGTGGAGGCAGCGAACACTCAAAACTGATCCAGCGCCTGGATGGCAGCACGGTTTCGGTCACCCTGGTCGGTGCGCCGATCCGCAATGCCGGCAAGGTCAGCGGTACCGTGCTGGTATTGCACGACATGACCCAGGAGCGGCAATACATTGCCAATCTGTCCTGGCAGGCGACCCATGACGCCTTGACCGGGCTCGCCAACCGCCGCGAGTTCGAATATCGCCTGGAACAGGCGCTGCACATCCTGGCGCGGCAGTCGGGGCGCCATGCCTTGATGTTCCTCGATCTGGATCAGTTCAAACTGGTCAACGATACCTGCGGCCATGCGGCGGGCGACGAGTTGCTGCGGCATATCTGCGCTCTGTTGCAATCCGGTTTGCGCGAAGGCGATACCCTGGCCCGCCTGGGTGGCGACGAGTTTGGCATCCTGCTGGAGAACTGCGCTCCGGAAGCCGCTGAGAAAATCGCTGAAAGTCTGCGTCAGACCGTGCAGAACCTGCACTTCGTCTGGAAAGGCCGACCGTTCGTGACCACTGTGAGCATCGGACTGGTTCACGTCACTCAGAATCCGACCACTCTCGAAGCCTCGCTGCGTGCTGCTGATATGGCTTGCTACATGGCAAAGGAGAAAGGCCGTAATCGGGTTCAGGTCTATCACGCCGACGATTCGGAGCTGTCCCTGCGCTTCGGTGAGATGGCTTGGGTGCAACGCTTGCACATGGCGCTGGAAGAAGACCGCTTCTGTCTGTATGCCCAGGAAATCGCACCCCTTGGACATATAGAAAAGGGCGGTGGACATATCGAAATTCTGTTGCGCCTGCATGACGAAGCCGGACGGATGATTCTGCCCGACAGCTTTATTCCGGCTGCCGAACGTTATGGTCTGATGACGTCCCTTGACCGCTGGGTTGTGCAGAACGTTTTCAAAATTATTGCCCAATGCATAGCCGAACAGCACAAAGGACCATTGGCCATGTGTGCGATTAATCTGTCAGGCACAACTATCGGAGATGAGGCGTTTCTGCACTTCCTGCGTGAACAGTTTGTTACTTACTCCATACCGCCTGAAATGATTTGTTTTGAAATCACTGAAACCAGTGCTATTTCCAATCTCGGAAGTGCAATCAGATTTATTAATGAACTCAAAGGCTTAGGTTGCCATTTTTCACTGGATGACTTTTGCGCCGGAATGTCCTCATTCGCCTACTTGAAACATTTACCTGTAGACTTCCTGAAGATCGACGGGAGTTTCGTAAAGGACATGCTGGACGACCCGATTAACCGCGCCATGGTCGAAGTGATCAATCACATCGGTCATGTTATGGGTAAGCGTACGATTGCCGAGTTTGTTGAAACACCCCAGATCGAGCAGGCATTGCTGGAAATCGGGGTGGATTACGCTCAAGGGTATGTTATTGAACGCCCGCATTTGTTTACCTGCGACAGTTTACAAAGTCGTCCAGCCAGGCCTCAGCCTTTGTTATTCAAGGCGCCTGGCACGTTCCGTTGAAATCTCTTGCTGATCCTTATAATCACAATCAAAAGGAGCTCGACAGTGATCGACACATTTAACCGAACCGGACCACTCATGGAAGCTGCAAGTTATCCCGACTGGGCTCAACGCCTGATCCAGGATTGCAGCGAGAGCAAACGCCGGGTTGTCGAACACGAACTGTATCAGCGTCTGCGTGATAACAAACTCAGTGCAAAGACCATGCGCCAGTACCTGATTGGTGGCTGGCCGGTAGTCGAACAGTTCGCGTTATATATGGCACAGAACCTGACCAAGACTCGCTTTGCCCGCCATCCAGGTGAAGACATGGCGCGTCGCTGGTTGATGCGTAACATTCGCGTCGAGTTGAACCATGCCGATTACTGGGTGCACTGGAGCCGTGCTCATGGTGTCAGCCTGGAAGATCTGCAAGCGCAAAAGGTTGCCCCTGAACTTCACGCCTTGAGCCACTGGTGCTGGCACACCAGTTCAGCGGATTCGCTGATCGTTGCCGTCGCTGCCACCAACTACGCCATTGAAGGTGCGACCGGCGAGTGGTCGGCGCTGGTCTGTTCCAGTGGCGTCTACGCGGCCTCATTCCCGGAGGAAGATCGCAAGCGGGCCATGAAGTGGTTAAAAATGCATGCCCAGTACGACGATGCCCATCCGTGGGAAGCGCTGGAAATCATCTGCACGCTGGCGGGTATGAACCCAAGTAAATCCCTGCAAGTGGAATTGCGTCAGGCCGTCTGCAAGAGCTACGACTATATGTTCCTGTTCCTGGAGCGTTGCATGCAGCTTGAGCATGCGGAAAAGGCTCCTGTCGTGCGTGAACGCATGGCGCTGGCCGAGAGCTGATCGGTTAATACGCGCCATTGAAAAAGCCCGCTCCCCTTGTCTGTATCGATGGGGGAGCGGGCTTTTTCGTAATGGCAGCAAACAGTCAGGCGCTGATCTTCAGCCCGACCAGCCCGGAAATGATCAATGCCACGCTGGCCAGTCTGAACAGTGCCATGGATTCACCGAACAGAATGATCCCGGCGATCACCGTCCCGACGGCACCGACACCCGTCCAGATTGCATAGGCCGTGCCCAGCGGCAATTCCTTCATGGCAAGGCCCAGCAAGCCAAGGCTGATGGCCATGGCGGCAACGGTCAATGCGGTGGGGAGAGGGCGGCTGAAGCCATCGGTGTATTTCAGGCCGACGGCCCAGCCAACTTCGAACAGGCCGGCGAAAAACAGAATGATCCAGGACATGAAAGACCTCCATCGATTGACGGGGTCGTCCCCAGATTAATGACTCGATCGAGCCGCGAGGTCGTCCTCGCGTTTTGCAATAGAGTGCCCATCATTAACCCGGGGATCAAGTTTTCGGATCAGTCGATAGCCTGCTGCGCCGCAGTTTCCCGATCTTCTTTCTCGCTCATCCGGCGGAAATACGTCGAGAGCAGCGCACCAGAGATGTTGTGCCAGACGCTGAACAACGCACTCGGCACCGCCGCCAGTGGTGAGAAGTGCGCACTGGCCAGGGCCGCACCCAACCCGGAGTTCTGCATGCCGACTTCCAGCGCCAGGGATTTACGCTGGGCCAGTGGCAATTTGAACAGCCTTGCGGTGAAGTATCCCAGCAAATAGCCAAAGCTGTTGTGCAGCATCACCACGGCCATGATCAGCAGGCCGGATTCGGCAATCTTCGCCTGGCTGGCGGCCACCACGGCTGTGACGATAATGACGATGCTCACCACCGAGATCAGTGGCAGCACCTCCACCGCGTGGCGAACCCGATCACCCAGCAGGCGCTGGGCAACCACGCCAAGCACGATCGGCAACAGCACCACTTGCAGGATCGACCAGAACAGCTCCATGAACGACACCGGCAACCAGGCTGAGGCCAGCAGCCAGATCAGCGCCGGGGTCAGCAGCGGGGCGAGGAGGGTGGTGACAGCGGCGATGGCCACCGACAGCGCCAGATCGCCGCGAGCCAGCCAGGTCATCACGTTCGACGAGGTGCCGCTAGGGCAGCAGCCGACCAGGATGACGCCGACAGCGATCTCCGGCGGCAAGTGGAAAGCCTGGCAAAGCAACCACGCCACACCGGGCATGATCACGAAATGCGCAACCACGCCCAGGGCCACGCGCCATGGATGGCGAGCGACTTCGGCGAAGTCTTCGAGTTTGAGGGTCAGGCCCATGCCGAACATCACCAGGCCCAACAGCGGCACGATCGCGCCCTTCAGGCCGATGAACCAGGTCGGTTGCAGGAACGCCACGAAGGCGAAAATCAGTACCCAATAAGCGAAGGTGTTGCCGACAAAACGACTCAAAGCAGCCAGTGCACGCATGGCCTGATCCTTGTTATTCGTATTCGAAAATTACGCAGGCCCAATGTGGGAGCGGGCTTGCTCGCGAAGGCGTCCTGACAGTCAACATCATCGCTGAATGTCAGTCCCTATTCGCGAGCAAGCCCGCTCCCACATTAGCAATCACCAGCCTTTAGATCCCCTGCGGAGTCTCTTCGCCGCCCAACGCTTCAACCAGCGCCGGCAGGAAGTCGCCGAAGGTCAGCATCATCAGGGTGAAGCTGGCGTCCAGTTGGCCGAGGGCTTCTTCGCCACCGTCCTGTTCCGCCTGGTCTTGCAGCAGGTCTTCGAACTTCAGGCGCTTGACCACCATCTTGTCGTCAAGAACGAAAGACAGCTTGTCTTGCCAGGCCAGCGACAGCTGAGTGACCACTTTGCCGGTGCTCAGGTGCAGCTGGATTTCTTCGCTGGTCAGGTCCTGGCGCTTGCAACGCACGATGCCGCCGTCTTCGTGGGTATCACGCAGCTCGCACTCGTCCAGCACGAAGAAATCGTCCGCGGCTTTCTGGGTGGTGACCCATTCAGTCATGGTCGCGGTAGGGGACATCTTCACGGTCAGCGGACGTACCGGCAGCGTGCCGATGACTTCACGCAGGGTGGACAACAGGTCTTCAGCACGTTTCGGGCTGGCCGAGTTAACCAGGATCAGGCCCTGTTTCGGCGCGATAGCAGCGAAAGTCGACGAACGACGAATAAAGGCGCGCGGCAGGAAGGCCTGGATGATTTCATCCTTGATCTGATCGCGTTCCTTTTTGTAGACCTTGCGCATTTGTTCGGCTTCGATCTCTTCGACCTTTTCCTTCACCGCGTCTCGCACGACGCTGCCCGGCAGAATGCGTTCTTCTTTACGGGCGGCGATCAGCAGGAAGTCGCCACTGATGTGCGCCAGCGGAGCCTCTTCGCCCTTGCCGAATGGCGCGACGAAACCGTAAGTGGTCAACTCCTGGCTTGCACATGGACGCGCCAGTTTGGTGGCCAGTGCAATTTCCAACGCCTCGGCATCAAAAGGCAGATCTTGGGTCAGGCGATAGATAAGCAGGTTTTTGAACCACATGGGGCGAGTCTCTCCTTTATACAAAGGGGGGCATTATTCTCTTCGTAGCGCCATAGGCCAACCCTTCTCTAAGCCTTTGGAAGGCCTGAAAAAATTAATTAAAAAAGTGCTTGCCAGAGATGTGGTCGCTCCGTAGAATGCGCGCCACACCGAAAGTGAAGGGTGATTAGCTCAGCTGGGAGAGCGTCTGCCTTACAAGCAGAATGTCGGCGGTTCGATCCCGTCATCACCCACCATTCGCTTCCAGTGTTACGCGCAGCGGTAGTTCAGTCGGTTAGAATACCGGCCTGTCACGCCGGGGGTCGCGGGTTCGAGTCCCGTCCGCTGCGCCATATTCGGTTATCTGGAACGCTGAACGCCAGGTCACCACGGAAAAGCCCGCTAACGCGGGTTTTTTTCTGTCTGTAGTTCCTGCAGGGTGTATCGTTTTACGGGATTTCAGATTTTTTGATAAATTTATCAATTAAATCAACATGTTATGAAAAACTGTGGCACAATGCGCCCCGCAGCGAAGGTAAAGGGTGATTAGCTCAGCTGGGAGAGCGTCTGCCTTACAAGCAGAATGTCGGCGGTTCGATCCCGTCATCACCCACCACTACTTTCAAAGTTTCGCGCAGCGGTAGTTCAGTCGGTTAGAATACCGGCCTGTCACGCCGGGGGTCGCGGGTTCGAGTCCCGTCCGCTGCGCCATATTCGGTCACCTGGAGCGCTGAACGCCAGGTCACCACAGAAAGCCCGCTTAATGCGGGCTTTTTGCTGTCTGGGGTTTAGTGATTCTGCGTTGAGTGGATATAACTATGTAGTGCCTGACAGGCACGCAGCTTTCGGACAATGGGCAACGTTCTCCATGACAAACTCCTGTCATGGAGCAAGTTCATTGTCTACCGAGAGCCTGTAATCATGAAGTCCAACCCTTCCGACGTTGATGTTCTGTCTCCCTCTACCGGCTCGATCCTTACGCCGAATCCGGCTTTCGTAACCTGCGATGACGCCGCTGCCTTTTTGCACGAATCGCTGCAAGGCCAACGAGGCGCCGAGTTCTCCGGGTTTATCCTCAAAAACGAGGAAGGTCACTTCTTTTGTGCCGCCGAGGCGATGTACTCCGATGAAACTACTGACGCACAAGTAAGCCCGAACTTTGCGTTAGCCGTATCCGTGAATGTAAAGGGTGAGCTGGAGGTTCCGAACGGATACATCATCGAAGCGCGCATGCTTTCCCATGCCGACAAGTTCAGAGGTCTGGAGGAAAGCAACGTAGAGTGGATCCAGCGAAAGCTGTTCTTTTCGGTTCCCGACTTGTTCGAAGTGATGACCCGGCGTCGAAAATTCTCCAGGTGTTATTTGTCTGGAAGTGATGGCGGCCTGATCTCTTACACCTCAAAGGACTCACAGTTCGAGCAGGAGTTGTCACGCGAGCTTGGGAGAAAGCCCGATGGCAGACTTCAATCCTTCGAGAGCTTGTATGAAAGAGGTGCAGTGCCAGGCAGCATTCTGATTTTGTTGGCTGTGGCAGCCGGTGAGGTCGTCACGGTGGTACCAGGTAGTCTTTGGAGGATAAGGGGCAAGCTGAAAGCCAGCTGGAGGAAGGACATATTGCAGCAAAATCCGCTGATCGGTCTGATGCCGGTCTGTGGGCCGATCCTCAAGGATGCCAGGGAAGTCGCTCGGTATCTTCATACGAAAATGCAAAAGCTATCGTCCACACAGCAGCAGGTCGGCATCGTTCTCAAGCATAAAACGCAGGAAATTTTTGTCGTCACCGTTCCTGTTGCAAGCGATTACGCCACGTTCAATCGGGAAGTTCTCTTTCCGAAGGATCACCACGGTAATCCACTGCTCCCGGAAACATTTCGCGTTCACGGTTTCTACCACTCGATGAATCCGGTCCCGGTAAACCGACTGCCCTCCACAGATGTCGAGCTTTATAAAAACTTCTTCTCTCCCGCGGACATGCGAGTCGGTCTTGGCCGGGTTGCCGTTGCGCCTCATCATCGCCTGTTTCTATGCACGCCCGATGGGGCGGTATTACGTTTTGCCAAACCGGAGTCCGAGAAAGTAATGGAGCTGAGGGCGAAGCTGGATCTGTATACCAATGGTCAGCAAGACATAGAGCAGAAAATAGTGAGGGGTGACATAAGTCCGAGGGCGTTCGTCGATTGGGTGGCGGCTGCCGGGGCCTTGGGTGTCCTTTATACGAGTAAGGTCTGGCCACGGGCCGGTAAGGTTAGCGTTCCCGATACCGTCGTGGCCGTCGATCCGGAGGCGATGCAGTGATTACTCAGCATTACGGCTGTGCCGGTAATCGCTCACCGCTTCATACACGGCTTTGCGCAACCGGTTGATGCCGCCAACGGGGCGATGAGCCTCAAGGCCAAACCACGGGTTGAACGACTGGTTATCGCATTGCACGTTCAGCGCAGGCGTATCGAAGTCCTGGGCGGGTACTTTGATTCGCGCCACGGTCTCGAACAGGGCATCGCTTTCCTGCCACTCAATGCTCGTGTCTTCTATCGGCATGTACTTGGCCGGGTCCTGGCGCTGTATCTGCAGGACGAAACAGGCCGGCATCCGGTCGGTCGACAGTTGCTGGTTCAGCGCATTGCGCAGGAAGTTCGGCAGCTTCTGGTTTTGCGCGGGCAAGCTGTAGGTCAGGCAGCTTTTCAGATCGGGCATGACACGGAACTTGGCATTGGCTTCGCCGAATTTGTAGGGCGAAACCGAAAAGTAAGTTGTCTGGGTCGGGCTTTCCGGGGCGGGTGAAAGTGTCGCCAGCGCGATAAACAGATGGCGAACCTGCCAGGTCCGTGGGTTCCAACCCGGAAAGAACGCCGTCAGCTTCTTGCCGTCAGCCTGTGCGGCTACGTTCTGACGGTACTCGGCGACATCACTGACGAAGAAATTCGGATGGCTGAACATCACGAAGTCCTGTTCACCGCGACTCTGTTGATCATGCAGCAGTTGTTTACCGGGCACATCGAGCAACTTGATCGCCATGCCCCGTGCATCGCGGATGCTGTCGAACTGCGGGTAGGCATTGCCGTTGGACAGCCGCATCGTCGCTTGCCAGGTTTTGCCGGGTTCGCTGAACACACCCTGACGCAGTTCGCCCGCCAGATCCGGCAGCACCTGAACCTCGGCCTTCACGCAGCCATGGGCCTTGGCATGGGCGTCGCGCAGGTAGCGGGTGCTTTCACGGTGCTGATCGACGATGCGCACGGCCGTCTGGATGATGTCTTGGGTCATCGCGGATTCGCCATCCGGAATCAGTTCTTCAGCCGAAACCGGGCCGCTGTGCTGCCAGGCGAACCACGCCGTGGCCAGCGCCCAACCGAGCAATCCAAGGCCCAGCAACCACAGCAGGGTTTTGCCGAGAAAAGCGCCAAAACGCATCCAGAGTCTGCTCATGGCAATTGTGCCTCCAATGGACCGCCCAACACTTTCAGATACTCCAGTAGCGCCCAGCGCTCTTCCGGTTGCAGCAGGCGACCGATGACGCCGTTGCCACGCTTGCCTGCCCGGAATTCATGGCCGCTGTTGTGATTGCCGGTGATGCGCGTGTCGAACAAAAATCCATTGGTGAAAGCCTCGGTGCGATAGCCGAGGTGACTCGGGTCGTACTCGAAAGTGCCCTTGTAGAAGGTGGTTGCACGTTCATCCTGGGGCGAGAGCAGCTGATAAATGCTCGGCACCGAACCGTTATGCAGAAACGGTGCGGTCGCCCAGACTCCCGCTAGTGGTCGCGCCTTATAGGCGCGCAATTCGCGCACGCCAATCGGCAGGCTGAAGCCATCCATGTCCGGTCGTTCGGCGGTAGGAATGTTTGCTTCACGGTAGGCCCGGTTTCCGACGAAAGCGGTGACGTAGGCCAACCCTTTGGCCGATGAGAGCTTGCTCAAATCCAGCGATTCAGTGGGCGTCGGCTGCAATTGCACATCCAGTTGTGCCAGCTCTGCCGGGTCCCATTTCAAGGCTGTGAGGTCGAAGCGATGGTCGGCGATGTTATTGGCCGCGCCCGGGTCTGTGCCGATGAACTCCACGGGCAGCATTTTCAAATGTTGCACCCAGCGCCCGTCGCTTTGGACCGATCGAGGTACATGGCAGCCGGCGCAGTTCTCGGTGAATAATACGCGACCTTTTGCTGCCTGGGTTTTGTCGATGGCGCCCAGCAGTTCTTCCGGCCACGCAGGTGGTTTAAGCCGTTGCAGGGTTTGTTCGATCAGGTGCAGGTCGCGCAAGCGGACACTGGACGGATAGCGAGCGTCACCTTTGAGCGGTTGGCCGTTAGCGTCGAAAAAATTCAGCGTGGCGCCCACACCCAAGGCCTCGCCGATGTTGCGTGCCATCGGTTGCTGCGCCGAACCGTTCCACTGCACCCAGTCGAAGGTCCACATGTCCCACAGTTGCGGATAGTCGACCGGAGCGTTGGCCACACGGTAGTTGGCGGGGGAAATCGCATCGCCGAAACTGGCGTTGGCAATGCGCCCGAAAGCGTCGGTGCGGCCGGGGCCTTCTTCAGTGGGATAGAGCCCGCGATGGGTGTCGTTCCAGGCCACCTTCAAGAAGGTATCGAGAGAGACTTTGAAGTCTTTGCGCAGTTGTTGATGCCGGGCATCGTAGTCCTGGCCCAATACGTTGCGTGCGAAACGTTCGAATTTCCACGGGTTGTAGTAAGTCGACGTCAGACTCGCTACCAGCGCTTGTCCGAAACTGCCGCCGCGCAACGTAGGAACGCTGGATGGCAGAACGTGTTGCGCCGAACCGCCATCGATGCGCACGGCCTGGCCGTTAAAGCGCAGTTCGCCGGTGTGGCAGGCAGCGCAGGTAATGTCCAGAAACTCGTCCTGGCTTCCAGGGTTTTGATGACGGGCAAAACCCACGGGCAGATTGCCGGGGTTGTTCGGTGTGGGGCTCTGGCTGGGGTCGATCAGAAAACCGAAGCGGGCGAGGTATTCGGGAGCGGCGAATCGCTGTTGCGAGAACGGCAATTCGAGGGCCTTGAACCAGTCATAGCGCAAGCCTTTGACCTGAGTGCCTTGGGGCGTGAAGTAGTAAATCTCGCGGTCGGCGGCGCTCCATTGCTCCAGGTAGTGCACCTGCTGCACAGGTGACCAGGCCGGCAGTTTCGGGTTGGCAACGTAGTACAGAACCAGGGCGAGGCCCAACCCCAGCAGGAGTGCGAGCAGAACCAGCAAGCGGAAGAAGAGGCGCAAGATAAACGTCCTTGTCGATTTATAGCTCCCTTATGCCTTAGTACCTGAAGTGCGGCAAGTGGCCATTACGCCAGAAGCTGGGGCTCTGCTATCGGTCTCTGTGAGCGCAAGATGACAGATGCTTCATCAGCCCATTCCCGAAATGCGTTAAAACACCTGAACTTATCAGAGGTTTCCTGCTCTCATGCCGGTAGCCATTGGTCGTGGCCGCCTGATAAGCTCGCGGCTTTATTCGATTGCCCTTTAGGCGCATGAACAAGGAAATAGCATGAAACAGCATCGGTTGGCGGCGGCGGTGGCCCTGGTTAGCCTGGTACTTGCGGGTTGTGATTCGCAGACCAGCGTAGAGCTGAAAACCCCGGCGCAAAAAGCTTCCTACGGGATTGGCCTGAACATGGGCAAGAGCCTGGCTCAGGAAGGCATGGATGATCTGGACTCCAAAGCCGTAGCCCAAGGCATCGAAGATGCCGTCGGCAAGAAAGAACAGAAGCTGAAGGATGACGAACTGGTCGAAGCCTTCGCAGCACTGCAAAAGCGTGCTGAAGAGCGTATGGCCAAAATGAGCGAAGAGTCGGCAACCGCCGGCAAAAAATTCCTCGAAGACAACGCCAAGAAAGCCGGTGTAACCACCACCGCTTCGGGCCTGCAGTATGAAGTGGTCAAGAAAGCCGATGGCGCACAGCCTAAGCCGACCGACGTAGTGACCGTTCACTACACCGGCACCCTGACCAACGGCACCGTTTTCGACAGTTCCGTCGAGCGTGGTAGCCCGATCGATCTGCCGGTCAGCGGTGTGATTCCGGGTTGGGTCGAAGGTCTGCAACTGATGCACGTTGGCGAGAAGTACAAACTGTACATCCCTAGCGAACTGGCTTACGGGGCCCAAAGCCCGAGCCCGGCGATTCCAGCCAACTCGGTGCTGGTATTCGACCTGGAACTGCTGGCAATCAAGGATCCAGCAAAACAAGACGCCGCTACCAAGTAATCAGCGTCTGCTCTAAAAACAACGCCCCGCTTGTGCGGGGCGTTGTTGCATCTGGCGTTCAGCGAAGGTAAACAAAGCGAACGGATGCTGTAGGCTGGAGTCATAGCCATTGAGGGCGCCCGCACTAGCCGCGCCAGAGCGCCAAGTCAATGAAATCTTGGGTTTTTTTATGTGAGTAAAAAACGCCCGATCTGAGTTAAGCCCTTATGAAACGGGGCTTTCAGCCGTGAAAAGCAGCTCTGTTCACAAGGTTATCCACAATTTGTGTGGATAACATTTCAGTGGGAGGAAATGATGAAAACACCCTGGAGTTTCGCTCGTTTCCTGCCTCTGGCCGGACGCCTGCTGGCGCGTGGACGTTTGCCGACCTTACTCTTCGCGGTGGCCAGCAAAGGAGCCAGCCAGGGTAACCGGCTGGGCAAGCTCAAGGATGATCTGCGTCTGTTGCAGGCACTCTGTCTGGCGTATTGGCGCGGTGAGTATCGGGCCATCAGCCCCAAAGCGCTGATATCGGTGGTGGCAGGCCTGATGTACTTCCTCAGTCCGGTGGATGCCATTCCTGACTTCATTCCAGTGTTCGGCATGCTCGATGACATCGCGGTGCTGGCCTGGCTGATGAAAGTCCTCGACGATGAACTCAACGCCTTCCGCGCCTGGCGCAAGCGTCAGTTGCCAGAAAAGCTTGCAGTGGTCGAACGCCTGCCCGATACCCCGGAACTACTTCAACTTCAGGGTCCGAAAAAAAACTGAACTGATTCAGTCTCATCCATAGATTGATACCCCCGCGACCTTGGCCGCTGTTAGGATTACACTTCTAGGGAAAAGTGCCGACTCGCTAAGTGTTGTTGTCCTACGGGGTAGTCATGGATATTCAGATAATTACACGCGAAGGAGAGCCCGAGTATGCAGTTCTGCCATGGGCTCAGTATCAGGCTCTACTAAAAGCAGCAGGCATCAATGAACAACCGCCGCGGGTCGCCCCAGAGCGTCACGCAGCAACACCAGACCAGATTCTTCCGGGTCTGGATCAACTACGCAGTTTGCGCGAAGGGAAGGGCATCGCCATTGAGGCGTTGGCCCGCACGGTAGGCATCAGCCCGTCTTATCTGGCCTTGATCGAAAGTGGCGAGCGTCAACCCGACGCTGCGATTCGCCGCAGCCTGGCCTGGGAATTGACGGTGCCTGGGTGGAGGGATGAATCGTGAGCGTACGCATCAGTCGTCAACATTGGGACGGGTTGCTGGGTGAACTGGATCAGGCGCGCCGTCAGCGACATCTTTTGACATACCGGGCGTTGCTCGAACGTTTGCAACTTCCCACACCGGCCATGCTAACCCTGACGGCGGCCCTGGAGCATCTGGCCGCGCTGGACGCCAAGGCCGAGCAGCCGCTGCGCAGCTCACTGGTGATCAGCCAGGGCGCCAGTCGCCTGCCGCGTACTGGGTTCTTTGAATGTGTCGAGCGTCTGGGACGTTTCTCCGGGCCGTCCGATGGTGTTGCCGCAGCGTCCTGGCATGCCTCGGAAGTGGTACGGGTGTTCGAATACGAGTACCCGGAATCGGCGGAGGCCTGAGTGTTTTTAAGAATCAATGCACGGGCCAGCTACTGGCTGGCTCGCCGCTTGTTTCACTGGTCATGGTTTGTGCGCCAACCGCGTGGCTGGAGCTGGCTCGAAGGCCAGTTCGCACGCATGGCTAACCTGGGTGATGTTGGCGCCCAGAGCTTCTACGGCCACATCCTGACCTTTCGCGGCGTCGGCCTTGGAGCTCGCGAAGAGGGAGTGCGGTTGCTGCGTCTGGCGGCGTTGGCGGGGGATGGCAAGGCGGCGTATCAAGTTGGCGTGATCAGTATCGCCGGAACACCGAGCAAGGCGCCGGATGCGGTTGAAGCTGCGCGGTTTTGGGAGATTGCTGCGAAGGCTGGGCATCCGCTGGCCGAGCTTAAACTGAAAGAGTTGGCGTCTCGCGGTTCCGAGGCACCGCCCTCAATCTGAGTTGGCAGAACCGGCGTCATCGCGAGCAGGCTCGCTCACACACTGGATCTGTTGCGGGCACACAATTGGCGTGACTCAACGTAACCCCCTGTGGGAGCGAGCCTGCTCGCGATAGCGTCAGTTCTATCAACGATGCCCTATGAACAACTCCTCGTGCTGCCCCGGCACCGCCAGACTATCGATCACATGCACGCTATACCCCGGCACATTCTTCGCGTGATGCTTGGCCTGCGATGCCATCTCCGCCAACTGGCTTGCATCGAGTTGTCCACAGGCCTGTGGATGTAAATGCACCACGCCGATCGACAGTGACAGCAATGCAAACTCCTGGCGCACACCCTGGCGGTTTGGGGCGATGAAGCAGCCGGCTTCCAGGTGTTCGCTGCGATAAAAGCGTCGGCATTGGCTCTGGAAGTCATCCAGCAGCTGGTTCAAGCGTTTGCGCCAGTCTTCCGGGCTGAGTACCAGCAGGAAGTCATCGCCGCCGATATGGCCGACAAAGTCGCGGGAAGGGTCGACGCGATCATTCAGGCATTGCGCCAGGCACAGCAGGACTTCGTCCCCACGGCCGTAGCCGTAGATGTCGTTGAAGGGTTTGAAACTGTCAATGTCGACGTAGCAGATCACCGACTCCCGTTGCTGTTGCAGTAGCCGCGTTAGGCATTGCTGGATCGGCACGTTGCCCGGCAGCAGGGTCAGCGGGTTGGCGTAACGGGCTTGCTGGATCTTCAGTTCGGTAATCAGTTTGAGTACGTCGATCACTCGGCCCAGTCCCAGGTAACCGCTGTTGAGGGTGATGATGAAGTCTTCTTCGATGCGCTGCCGCGCGCGGCTGGTGATCAGGCGACTCACTTGTTGCAACGACTGGCTCATCTCAACGGCGAGGAAGTCATCACTCATTAAACGGCTGATCGGCTTGCGGGCGAACAGGTCGGTGGCAAAAGGCTTGAGCAGTGCATCGGAGAGCGAATGCCGGTGGACGATGCCGCAGGGCTGACCTTGCCCGTCGAGCACCGCCAGGGAGTTCAGGTTGGCCTGGCGGCGAAAGGCTTCCAGGACGGTGGCGGTCGGGGTATCGCGACCCACTGCCGGTTGTTCGTTGAGCAAAGCGCTAAGGTCGCTGACTTCATCATTTAACGCCACCGCTGTGCTTTCCCGTTTGGGCATCAGGGCTCGGGCATCACGAGGTGGATGTTCCTGGGGGCGGCAGAGCAGATAACCCTGAACCAGATCCACGCCCATCTCGGTCAGCACCGCGAGTTCTTCCGGCAGCTCGATACCTTCAGCGATCACTTGCGCCCGTGAGGCTTTGGCAATTTGCAGGATCGAGCCGACGAATTCGCGCTTGAGGGCGTCCTGGTGAATGCCGTCGATGAAGTGCCGATCAATCTTCACGTAGTCCGGACGCAATTCAGACCATAGCCGCAAACTCGAATAGCCTGCGCCCAGATCATCCAGAGCAATGGAAAATCCCATCGCTCGATAGTGATGCAGCGCGGCTTGCAGCAGCTCGAAATCGTCGGTCGGGGTCTGTTCAGTCAGTTCGATCACCACCTGACTCGGCGGTATGCCGAAATCCTGCAGCAGTTGCAGGGTGCGCCCGGGTTGGTGGGCGGCTTCGAGCAGGGATTCAGGGGAAACGTTGAGGAACAGCTTGCCGGGGAGTTGCTGATCATTGAAGCGTCGGCAGGCGCTTTGACGGCAAGCGATTTCCAGCTCGCTCAGGCGGCCGGCCTGACGGGCGACGGCGAACAGTGCGAGGGGGGAGTGCAGCGGACTGTTGGAGGGGCCCCGACTGAGGGCTTCGTAACCGAGAATGCGTCGCTCAGAGAGGGAAATGATCGGCTGGAACAAACTGTGCAAACCGCTTTGAGCCAGTATGGAACTCAAGGCACTCAGCTGTTCTATGGTGGTCATGGCTTTCTCTGGCGATAAAAAAGGACTGGGAGCACTCTCTTGGATAAAGAGGGCTCCCAGTCCTTTATTTCACGACAGAATGATGACTGTTTGATGACGCCCCGGAGAGCGTCAGCATTAAATTGCCATCATCTTGCCTGTAACAACTTAGTGCTTGGCTACCGCGGTATTGAGTTTCAGGTAATCCAACAGAATCCGCCCGGTCTCGCTCAGGTAGGCATCGTCTTCTGGTTTGGTCTTGTCTGGCTCGGCCGCGATCGCGTCTTCGTCTTCTTTCTTCAGCTCTTTGAGCGGCTCTTCGCCCTTGGCCTTGCGACGGATGTTTTCCATGGCAAGTTGCTTGGCTTCGATGTCGGTATGTTGCTTGCGACGATCGGCTTCGTTGAGGCTGACGGTTTTTTCTTCCATGAGCTTCTGGGCCAGGGCTAACTTGTCGCGGATAAACACGAACTCGGCGTCTTTGGCCGAGCGCACGTCATGCTCGGACTTGAGCTGCGCGATGTACGGTTTGAACGGGTCGACCGCAGGCTTGATGGCCGCACGGATGGTGTCCCACGGCATGGCTTCCGGCAAGGCGCTTTCGCCGATTTCCTTGGTGTCGATGATCGACGGGTAATCAATGTCCGGCAGTACGCCCTGATGCTGGGTGCTCTGGCCGGAAACCCGGTAGAACTTGGCCAGGGTCAGTTTCAGTTCGCCATGGTTCAGCGGCTGAATGGTCTGCACGGTGCCTTTACCGAAGGTCTGTCCGCCGATGATCAACGCGCGGTGATAGTCCTGCATGGCGCCGGCAAAAATCTCCGAAGCCGAGGCAGACAAGCGGTTGACCAGCAACGCCATCGGCCCTTTGTAGAAGGCCCCCGGGTTCTCATCTTCCAGCACATCGACCCGGCCATCGGCATTACGCACGAGAACGGTCGGACCTTTGTCGATGAACAGACTGGTCAGCTCGGTGGCTTCCTGCAGGGAACCGCCGCCGTTGTTGCGCAGGTCGATGACCACGCCGTCGACCTTGTCTTTCTGCAACTCGGTCAGCAGTTTCTTGACGTCGCGAGTGGTGCTCTTGTAGTTCGGATCGCCAGCACGGAAAGCCTTGAAGTCCAGGTAGAAGGCCGGGATCTCGATGACGCCGAGCTTGTAGTCCTTGCCGTCCTGTTTCAGGTTGAGGACCGACTTCTTCACCGCCTGGTCTTCAAGCTTCACCGCTTCGCGGGTGATCGGGACGATCTTGCTGGTCTGGTCATTCGGCGCATTGCTGGCCGGGATCACTTCCAGGCGCACCACGGTGCCTTTCGGCCCACGGATCAACTTGACCACTTCGTCCAGGCGCCAGCCGACCACGTCGACCATTTCTTTATTGCCCTGGGCAACGCCGATGATCTTGTCGGCCGGTGCGACTTGTTTGGTCTTGTCGGCCGGGCCGGCAGGCACCAGACGCACGACTTTCACCTGGTCGTTGTCGCTCTGCAACACGGCGCCAATGCCCTCGAGGGACAGGCTCATGTTGATGTCGAAGTTTTCCGCGTTATCCGGCGACAGATAGTTGGTGTGCGGGTCGTAGGACATGGCGAAGGTATTGATGTACGCCTGGAAGATGTCTTCCGGGCGGGTCTGGTCCAGGCGCGCCATTTGATTCTTGTAACGCTTGGTCAGGGTTTCCTGAATCTGCTTGGAGTCCTTGCCCGCGATCTTCTGACGCAGCACTTCGTCCTTGACGCGTTTGCGCCACAAGTCGTCGAGTTCTGCGGTGGACTTGAGCCAAGGGGCGTCCTTGCGATCGATCAGCAAGGTTTCCTTGGCGGTGAAGTCGATCTTGTCGACGCCTTTGTTCAACTCGGCAAGGGCGAAGTCCAGACGCGCTTTGACGCGGTCCAGGTAGCGCTTGTAGATGGTAAACCCGGCATTCAGGTCGCCGCTTTTGAGGAAGTCGTCAAACTGGGTTTTCCACTTGTCGAATTCGGCAATGTCGCTGGCCATGAAGTAGCTGCGCGACGGGTCCAGCAGCTTGAGATAGCTGTCATAGATGATCACGGAGCGCGCGTCATCGAGCGGCGGCTTGCTGTAGTGATGGCGCTTGAGCAACTCGACGACGTTCAGGCTGGCGATCACTTCGTCACGATCAGGCTGAAGCTTGTCCCAGCTATTGGCTGCAAACGAATTGGTCGACATCGGCAACAGGCCGATACCAATGAATAGGGCTAGGGCGGTGCTGGGGAAAAAATGCTTCATGCTGATTCGACGCGGGGACAATTGATCACGCATATTAGGCCGTCTTTGAAGTCGCCGGTTCCACAAAGGGCCGGTCAAAAAATGCAAGAAAGCCCGGCGCTACAGCAACGGGCTCAGTCCAGACTCACTATGGAGGCACTGTGAAAGCATTGCAAGGCGTTGAAGGTCAAGTGGAGTGGGTGGAAGAGCCCAGTCCTACATGTGATGTAGGACAAGTTCGGATTCGAGTGGCGGCTGCGGGTCTCAATCGCGCCGATTTGTTACAGAAGGCGGGTCTTTATCCGCCACCGCCGGGAGCCAGTCAGGTACTGGGTCTTGAGTGTTCGGGGGTGATCAGCGAGGTGGGGCCGGGCTCGTCCTGGCAAGTCGGGGATCGAGTCTGCGCCTTGCTGGCCGGGGGCGGGATGGCCGAGGAGGTAGTTGTCGACGGACGGCATGTGTTGCCGGTTCCCGAAGGTTTGTCCCTGGCAGAGGCGGCAGCGCTGCCAGAAGTGTATGCGACCGTTTGGCTGAATTTGTTTCAACTGGCTGCGCTCAAGCCGGGTGAGAAAGTTCTTCTGCACGCCGGAGCAAGTGGAATCGGTTCAGCTGCCATTCAGCTGTGCAAGGCGTTTGGTAACCCGTGTTGGGTCAGCGTCGGCTCCGCCGAGCGTCTGGCTTACTGCGAAGCGCTGGGGGCGCAAGGCGGGGTCGTGCGCAACGGGGATCTGGACAGCTTGAGCGACCTGGGGCCGTTCGATGTGATTCTCGACCCGGTGGGTGGCAACTACGCCGCGTTGAATCTGAAACTGCTGGCGCGCGATGGTCGTTGGGTGCTGATCGGCCTGATGGGCGGTCGTGAGGCGCAGCTGGATCTGGCGCAGGTACTGGCCAAGCGCGTGCAACTGCTGGGTTCAACCTTGCGCAGTCGCGACGAACAGTTCAAGGCGGATCTGTTCAGCGATCTCAGCCAACATGTCTGGCCGCTGTTTGCCGAAGGGCGTTTGAGCCCGCAATTGGCCAAGACCTTCCCGATCAAGGATGCCGAAGCGGCGTTTGCGGAGTTGGCGACTAATAAGGTGTCGGGGAAGTTGGTGTTGCTGATCAACGAAAGCCTGATGTAAATCACTGTGGGAGCGAGCAAGCTCGCTCCCACAGGGGGATGGGCTACTTCCAGATATGGATCGGCCAGCCGGCTTTTTCTGCGTGCTCAAGCAGCACCGGATCCGGGTTTACCACGTGTGGGAAATCTACTTTCAGCAGCAACGGCAAATCATTACGTGAGTCGGAGTAGAAACTCGCGCCTTCCAGGTTTTCCTCTTCCGCATCCAGCCACTCCAGCAAACGAGTGATCTTGCCTTCGCGGTAGGTCAGCGTGCCAACAGTGTTGCCGCTATACACCCCATGTGCCACTTCCAGCTCGATGCCGAGAATCTCGTCAATGCCCAAACGATCGGCAATCGGTCTGACCAGGTGCGTGCCCGATGCCGAAATCACCAAAATCCGGTCGCCGGCCTTGCGATGGCCGGCAATCGCTTTGGTGGCGTCACTGAAAATGATCGGCTCGATGAAGTCTTCCACCCAAGGCCCTACCAAATCATCGACCTCTTCCGGTGTGCGCCCGATCATCGGCTCCAGACTGAAGGCCATGTACTCCTCCATGCGCAGTTTGCCGTGGCTGTAGGCGTCCATCAGTTCGTTGTTCTGACGCATGAACGACTCGGGATCGACCCAACCCAGGCGGCCCATTTGCTCGCTCCAGAGGGTGGCGCAGTCGCCGTGGATCAAGGTTTCGTCCAGATCAAAAATTGCCAGGGCCATCAGTGCGATTCTCTCTTCAACATCAGCAAAGTCATCAGGCTACCTCACACAGGGCCGTCGGATCGATGGAAAGCGCCAGACGCTGACCATCGGGATGCAGATCGGCCGCCGAGCGGTTCAGCACATCCACCACCAACTCCACGCCCCGGGCTTCGACCCGGTAGCGAATCACGTTGCCCAACAGGCTGTGGCTGCGGATTTGCGCGTCGAGTTCGCCGTTGAGGCTCAGCTCGATGGCTTCCGGGCGAATCGCGACCCGGTGGGTAATCGGTCGCTGCAGCAGTTTTGTGGCGCTGTCGGCGTCCAGCAAGTTGTAGTTGCCGATGAAACCTGCGGCAAAGAAGTCGATAGGGGCAGTGTAAAGGGTCTGGGCGTCACCGCTTTGTACGATCTTTCCCTGATTCATCAAGAAAATCCGGTCGGACATGGTCAGGGCTTCTTCCTGATCGTGAGTGACGAAGATCGTGGTCAAGCCGAGTTCACGCTGGATCTGACGGATCTGTTCGCGCAAGTGCTTGCGAATCCGCGCATCGAGGGCCGACAGCGGTTCATCCAGCAACAACAGGCGTGGCCGTGTCACCAACGAGCGGGCGAGGGCGACTCGCTGGCATTGGCCGCCGGACAGTTGATGCGGATAACGCGCGGCGAAGTCGGTGAGTTCCACCAGTTTCAGTACTTCGGCAACACGCTTATGGCTGTCGTCGGCGTTGACCTTTTGCATGCGCAAACCAAAGGCGACGTTCTGCTCCACGGTCATGTTGGGGAACAGCGCGTAACTCTGGAACACCATGCCGATCCCGCGCTTTTGCGGGCTCAACGGCACGAGGTCCTGGCCATCAAGCAGGATTTTGCCGCCATCCACCGAGGTCAGCCCGGCGATGCAGCGTAGCAGTGTGGACTTGCCGCAACCGGACGGGCCGAGGAGGGTGACGAACTCACCCTTCTGGATTTCACAGTTGATGTCGCTGAACACTGCCGTGCCCGCGTAGCTTTTCTGTAGGTGTTGGACGCTGACGAAGCTCATTGGCTTTTGTCCTTGTTCAAAATATTGGCAGCCCAGGTCAGAACCAGCACAAAGAAGAAATAGGAAATCACCAGCGCACTGGTGAAGTGGCCGCTGCTGTTGCGCATGTTGTTGAGGTAGACCTGCAGGGTTTCGTAGCGGGTCCCGACGAGGATGTTGGCGAACACGAACTCACCGAACAGGAACGAAAACGACAGCAGCAACGCCACCATCAAACCTTTGCGCAGGTTTGGCAGCACCACCAGGAACGCCGCTTGCCAGGTGCTGGCACCGAGCAGTTGGGCGGAGTCCATCAGGTCGCGCAGGTTGATCGCTTGCAGGTTGTTGGTGATCGCCCGGTACATGAACGGCAGCGCCACGGTGAAGTAGCAACCGACGAGAATCCACGGCGTCCCGACCATCGCGAACGGCCCGGAGCCGTAAAGCTGCAACAGCCCCACCGACGACACCACCGGCGGCACCGCGAAGGGCAGCAGGATCAGGATGTTCATCAGCGCATCGAGTTTCGGGAAGTGGTAATGCACCACAAACAGCAACGGCAGAATCAGCACCACCGACAGAATCAGCGAGCCGACGCAGACCAGCAGCGATTGGCCGAACGAATGGAGAAACCGCGGATCGCTCCACAGCTCCACGTACCATTTAACGGTGAAGCCGCTGGGCAGAATGGTCGCCGACCAACTGCTGGCGATCGAGTAGATCAGCGTCCCGAGCAACGGCAGCAACAGTATGGCGAACAGTAAATACACCACCACCCGGTGGTAGATGCCGACGGGGCCCAGTTCAGCGCGAGACATGGTAGCTCCTCTTCAACAGCAACTGATGCACGATGGTCACCAGGGTCATCAACGCCACCAGCACTACAGCCAAGGCACTGGCCAGGTTCGGGTCCAGGGAAATGTCGCCGGAAACCATCGCCGCGATGCGGATTGTCAGCACGTTGAAGTTGCCGGTGGTCAGGGCGTACACCGTGGCGTAGGCGCCCAGGGCGTTGGCCAGCAGGATCACGAAGGTGCCGAGCAGCGCCGGGGTCAGCACTGGCAAACCGATGTACCGCCAGAACTGCCAGCCATTGGCGCCGAGCAGCGCGGCGGATTCACGCCAGTCTTCGCGCAGGGCATCAAAGGCCGGGTAGAGCAGCAGTACGCCCAGCGGAATCTGAAAGTAGGTGTAGAGAATGATCAGCCCGGTTTTCGAATACAGGTTGAAGTCCTGAATGATCCCGGCCTGCTTGAGCATGATGGTGAAGCTGCCGTTGAAGCCCAGCAGGATGATGAACGCGAAGGCCAAAGGCACGCCGGCAAAGTTGCTGGTCATGTTGGCGAAGGCGTTGACGAAGTTGCGCAGTTTCGAGTCGACCCGGCGCAGGGAGTAGGCGCCGAGCACCGCGATGATGATCCCGAACACGCTGGACCAGAAACTGATCTCGAGGCTGAACTGGATCGCCTGCAGATAGAATTTCGAATTGAAGATCCTGGTGAAGTTGGCGATGCCCCAGCCGAACTCTTCCGATTGCAGGCTGTTGATCATCACCCAGGACAGCGGGGCGATCTGGAACACGATAAAGAACAATGCGAAAGGCACCAGGCACAAGGCTGCCAGCCATTTGCTGCGCGTCATGGTGTTCACTTGAGCAGCTCCCGGCACACAGGTTTGTCGTGGGCCACACCCAGCAGTTCGCAGACGGTGCCGCAGATTTCAGTCTGTTTCGGTGCGGCGTTGGCATTGAAGCTGAAGGCATCGCCGAGGACAAACAGCGGCACCTCGCGTTCTTCCGGCAGCAGGCCGTTGTGGGAGCGGTCGTTGTTCATGCCATGGTCGGCGGTCACCAGCACCTGATACCCGGCGTCGAGCCAGGTTTGCAGATAGTCGGCCAGAATAATGTCGGCTGAGCGGGCGCTGTTGCGGTATTGCGGGGTGTCGAGACCGTGCTTGTGTCCGGCGTCGTCAATGTTCATGGGGTGGACCAGTAAAAAGTTCGGCGCATGACGCAGGCGCAGGTTTTCGGCGTCGGCGAACAGGTGCGAGTCCGGGTAGTGATCGCTCCAGTAGAAATGACCGTGCTGGATTGGCAGGTCCGGGTCGTCGGTGTGACGATCCCGCGCGGCAATAAACGGCGAACGGTTATACAGCTCGCTGACCCAGTGATAGGCCGCGGCGGCGGTTACAAGGCCGGCATCGCGGGCGTAGTGATAGATGCTGCGCTGGTTGGACAGGCGCGAGACGTTGTTGTGGACGATGCCACTGTCGATCGGCGTGACGCCGGTCAGGATGCACTCGTAAAGCGGTCGGGACAGCGCCGGCAGTTCGCACTCCAGTTTGTAGAGCGCCGCGCGTCCTGCGCCAACGTAAGCCTGCAGGTGCCCCATGGCGTGACGGGCGACCTCGTAATTGAGGCCGTCGAGCACGACAAGGATGACGTTGTGCTTCATAAGGGCTGGAACTCCGAAAAGCGAAACTGGATCTGATCGTCGTAGGAGCTGGCGGAGCCTGCGATCTTTTTGCTTTCACTTGAGTGTTGAGTGAAAGATCAAAAGATCGCAGCCTGCGGCAGCTCCTACGGATACATCATTGCTTCATATTGACGATGACTTCTTCCTGCCACTTCTGCGGAAGGGCTTTGGAGGTCTTTTCCCATGCGTCTGCGTCTTTGATCGGCGTGACCTTTTTGTACTGCTCGTTAGGCAGCAACTGGGCCTGAACCTCGGGCGGCAGAGTCAGATGCTCGGCGCGGATCGGACGGGCGTTACCGCGTGCCAGATTGGTTTGGCCGGCGTCGCTGAAGATGTATTCGCGGGCCAGTTTGGCGGCATTCGGGTGCTTGGCGTATTTGTTGATGATGGTGGTGTAACCGGAGATCACCGAGCCATCGGATGGAATCAGCACGGTGTAATCATCCGGGTTGACCATTTTGGCCTTGTAGCTCAGGCCGTTGAAATCCCAGACCACGCCGACTTCGATTTCACCCTTTTCCATGGTGGCAATTGTCGGGTTGGCCATCGACAGGCGGCCTTGCTTGGCGATCTCGGAAAACAGATCCAGCGCCGGCTGGAGGTTTTTCTCATTGCCGCCGTTGGCAAGCGCGGCAGCCAGAACGCCGTTGGCCGCTTGGGCCGCGGTGCTCACATCACCGATGGAAACTTTGTATTTGCCGTCCTTGAGGTCAGCCCATTTGGTCGGAGCGTCGGAGCCGTGCAGCAACTTTTTGTTGACGATGAACGCGATGGTGCCGGTGTAGGCGAGCGCCCAGTTGCCGTCCTTATCCTTTGCCCAGCTCGGGATCTGATCCCAGGTGCTTGGCTTGTAAGGTTGTACAACGCCTTGCTTCACCGAGATCGGACCGAACGCTGCACCGACATCACCGATATCGGCAGTGGCGTTGTCTTTTTCAGCGGCGAACTTGGCGATTTCCTGGGCCGAGCTCATGTCGGTGTCGATGTGTTTCAGGCCATAGTTCTTGGCCAGGTCATCCCAGGTGCCTTTCCAGTTGGCCCAGTTGTCGGGCATGCCGACACTATTGACCTCACCTTCCGCTTTCGCCGCGGCTTCCAGGGTTTTCAAATCGCTATCAGCCGCCATCGCGGCGGTGCACATGGCAATGGTCGAGCCTAACAGTGATGCCAGGAAAAGCTGTTTCATCCGAAGCTCCTTTGGGCGTTTTCAACGCTGCGATTGCGGTTGTGTTGGTCTAGGTCAGCAATACCTGAGCCAATTTAGGCGCCTTTGATGACATTTTCATGTCGACGACTGGTCGGCCTATATTTTTTGGGCTGCAATGCTCAGGCTTCGGAGTAAGCGTAGACCATGGCTAATAGGCTGATATAAAAGGACTTGGCCGTGAAATTGCAGGTGTCTGGATCAACCGTTCGGCGGCTTTGTCATCTGTCAGTCATGTGCAGTGCCTAGGCTTGTCGGGAGTTGAGGGAGCCGATTTGAATCGCGGTTCCGCCCCGAAACAGTGCTGGTCTAGTCCAGATAGGTAACGTTGATGCGCATCGAGACAACCAAAGCGGTGACAGCCATCGGACAGGTTCTGCAGGAACAGCTCGACCATGGCCTGTTGGCGCCCGGGAGCAAACTGCCGGCCGAGCGCAAGCTTAGTGAGTTGTTCGGGACCACGCGGATCACCGTGCGTGAAGCGTTGTTGCAACTGGAAGCCCAGGGGCAGATTTATCGGGAGGAGCGCCGTGGCTGGTTCGTGTCGCCACCGCGCCTGGCCTACAACCTGATGCAGCGCAGTCACTTTCACGCGATGGTCATTGCACAGGGGCGGGTGCCGTCCACCGAGGTGATTTCGGCGCGGTTGCAGCCGGCGTCGGTGGCGGTCTGTGCCTGGTTGCAGTTGCCGGCGTTGTCGAGCGTGATTCAGATTTGCCGGGCACGGCGGATTGATGAACGGCTGGTGTTATATGTGGAGCACTATTTGAATCCGCAGTTTTTTCCGGGGATTCTGGATTTCGATTTGAATCAGTCGATTACCGAGTTGTACGCGCGGCATTACGATTTGCACTACGGGCGGGTGCGTTTCGAGATTGTGCCGACGGCGTTGTCGGTGGATGCGGCGGCGGCTTTACGGGTGTCGGTGGGGAGCCCGGGGTTGCGCATCGCTCGGGTCAATTACGATCAGCATGAGCGGTTGATCGATTGTGATCTGGAGTTTTGGCGGCACGATGCGATTCATGTCGGGGTTGATGTGGTCTGAGCCTGGCCGCCACAAACTGTGAGCTCTTTGCGTTATCCGAAGCGATAAATGTCCATGCCCAAGGCCCCCATGGTGAAGCCCTTGTGCGTCACGCTGAAGTTGCCTCCGGCACCGCGGGCAAAATACAAAGGCAACAAATGTTCATCACTTGGATGGTTGCGCACGGCATTCGGTGCTTGATGACGGTAATCGTGCAACGCGGTTTCGTCGTTGGCAGCGAGTTTTTCGATCATCCAGTCACGAAATGCCTGGGCCCAAGGTTCGACGCTTTCTGTGCCGGCGTGCCAGTCCAGTTCGCGCAGGTTGTGGGTGATACTCCCGGAACCGATCAGCAGCACGCCGTGTTCGCGCAGACTGGACAGGGCATGACCGACGCGGGTCTGCAGGGCCGGGCCGCCGCGGGTGGGCAGCGAGACTTGCACCACCGGGATATCGGCTTGTGGGTACATCAATGACAAGGGCACCCACACACCATGGTCGAACGGCCGTTCGGCGTCGATGCGTGCGGGCAGGCCATCGCTCTTCAGCAGATCGACAACCTCTGCGGCCAATTGTGGATTGCCGGGCGCCGGGTATTGCACGTCGAACAACGCCTGCGGAAACCCGCCGAAGTCATGCCAGGTTTCAGGCTGGGGATTGCCGCTGACCAGCAACTCATTGCTTTCCCAGTGCGCAGAAACAATTACGATTGCTTTGGGTTTCGGCAATTCTGCGGCCAGGCGAGCGAGGGCGGGCCCGCTGGCGCCCGGTTCCAATGCCAACATGGGCGAACCATGGGATATGTACAGGCTGGGGAACATGAATGAGCTCCTGAGGGGTAAGATGGCATCATCTTCAGTCAGATCATTGATCTAAATCTAATATAAGTTTTAGGGTCTTTTGATCGAATTTTCGGGATTAATTATGCAGCCGGAGTTTTGGCACAAGCGGTGGACGTCGAATCAGATCGGCTTTCACCTGCCGGAAGTAAATCCATATCTGCAACGGTACTGGCCGCAGCTGGGCCTGGAAGAGGGCGCGCGCGTACTGGTGCCACTATGTGGGAAAAGCCTGGATCTGCTGTGGCTGGCGAAATGCGGCCATGAGGTGCTGGGCGTCGAGTTGTCGGAAAAAGCGGTGGAAGACTTTTTCCACGAGCATCAATTTGATCCGGACGTCAGCGACCAAGGCCCCTTCACTGTCTATCGGGCGGGCTCCATCGAGATCTGGTGTGGTGATTTCTTCGCGTTGACGGCCGGCGATGTCGCCGATTGCAGTGCGTTGTACGACCGCGCTGCGTTGATCGCCTTGCCACCGAAGATGCGGGCGGAATACGCCGAGCATCTGAAGCGGATTGTGCCGAAGGATTCGCTGGGGCTGCTGATTACCCTGGATTACGACCAGGCACAAATGGACGGTCCGCCGTTCGCGGTACTGGATGACGAAGTGCAACGGTTGTTCGGTGCTTCGTGGGAGTTGAAGATTCTGGAAGACCAGGACGTTCTGGGCGAGAGCTGGAAGTTCCTGGAAAGCGGTGTTACGCGGCTTGAAGAGCGGATTTATCGCTTGATGAGTTGATGGAACAGCAAGGTACAAAAAAGGGGCGATCAGATGATCGCCCCTTTTCTATAACCGCAGAGCTATCAGCCCCGACGACGCAAAGCGTCGATGCGCTCTTCCAGCGGGGGGTGGCTCATGAACATGCGGGCGAACCCCTGTTTGATGCCACCGTTGATGCCGAAAGCCGTCAGGGTGTCCGGCATGTGCACCGGCAGCCCCTGTTCCGCACGCAGGCGTTGCAGGGCGCCGATCATTGCGGCGGTACCGGCCAGACGTGCACCGGCTTCGTCTGCACGGAATTCGCGTTTACGCGAGAACCACATGACGATGGCGCTGGCCAGAATGCCCAGAACCAGTTCGGCGAAGATGGTCGCCACGTAGTAGGCGATGCCCTGGCCTTCTTCGTTCTTGAAGATCACCTTGTCGACAAAGTTGCCGATGATCCGTGCGAAGAACATCACGAAGGTGTTCACCACGCCCTGGACCAATGCCAGGGTGACCATGTCGCCATTGGCTACGTGGCCGATTTCGTGGGCCAGAACGGCCTTCACTTCATCTGGCGAGAAACGCTCGAGCAGCCCTTGGCTGACCGCGACTAACGCGTCGTTCTTGTTCCAGCCAGTGGCAAAGGCATTCGCCTCGTAGGCCGGGAAAATACCGACTTCGGGCATCTTGATCCCGGCTTCCCGGGACAATTGCTCGACGGTTTGCAGCAGCCATTGCTCGTGACGTGTGCGCGGCTGGCTGATGATTTGGGTGCTGGTGCTCATCTTCGCCATCCACTTGGAGATGAACAGCGAGAACAGCGAACCGGCGAAACCAAAGACCGCACAGAAAACCAGCAGCTGATTGAGGTTGAGATCAACCCCGTTGGCCGCCATGAACCCGTTGAAGCCGAAAAGGCTCAGGGTGATGCTGGCAATCAGCACGACCGCCAGGTTAGTGGCCAAAAACAGCAGGATGCGCATCATGGTTGTAGAAATCTCCTCATGCTAAAGATGTAGCGTACTGCGGGGTATATAAGGTGCTGACCCGGGCTATTCAACCGGGTGACTATTTCAAACTGTGTCCTACGGCAACAGTCTAGCTGCTTGAAGGGCATTTCCGACGTCGATGCGGGAAGCGTTTGTCAGCCAATTAACGTCGTAAGCCCCGCCGTTGTTAGGCGCGAGCACACAACGAGTCATCAGTCAGCGATTGAAGAAGTGATGTTCCGCAGGGCACAAAGAAATGTTGCTGAATCAATCACCGTGCGACTTGCGCGAGCGTCGCACGGTGACAGGCAGGTTACTGGCGATAGGACTTGAGGAAGTTGCCGATACGTCCAATGGCCATGTCCAGGTCGTCCACGCGCGGCAGGGTCACCACACGGAAGTGGTCCGGCCATGGCCAGTTGAAGGCGGTGCCTTGAACCACCAGCAGCTTCTCCGACAGTAGCAGGTCGAGCACGAATTTCTCGTCGTTATGGATCGGGCAGACTTTCGGGTCGATCCGTGGGAACGCATACAGTGCCCCCATTGGCTTGACGCAGCTCACGCCAGGAATGTCGTTAAGCAGTTCCCAGGTACGGTTGCGCTGTTCCAGCAGGCGACCTTGCGGCAGCACCAGATCATTGATGCTCTGATAGCCACCGAGCGCGGTCTGGATCGCATGTTGGCTCGGCACGTTGGCACACAGGCGCATGTTGGCCAGCATGTCGATGCCTTCGATGTAGCTCTGGGCGTGGTGTTTAGGGCCTGAAATGGCGATCCAGCCGGAACGGAAACCCGCCACGCGATAGGACTTGGACAGACCATTGAACGTCAGGCACAGCAGGTCTGGCGCCAGGGAAGCCGTGCAGATGTGCACGGCATCGTCGTACAGAATCTTGTCGTAGATCTCGTCGGAAAAAACCACCAGGTTGTGCTGACGGGCCAGTTCCAGCATGCCCAACAGGACTTCTTTCGAATACACCGCGCCGGTCGGGTTGTTCGGGTTGATGATCACCAGCGCTTTGGTGTTCGGGGTGATCTTGGCCTTGATGTCGGCCAGATCCGGCCACCAGTTGGCTTGCTCGTCGCACAGGTAATGCACCGGGTTGCCGCCCGACAGGCTCACCGCGGCCGTCCACAGCGGGTAGTCCGGGGCCGGTACCAGCACTTCGTCGCCGTTGTTGAGCAGGGCCTGCATCGACATCACGATCAGCTCGGAAACGCCGTTGCCCAAATAGATGTCTTCAATGCCGACGCCTTCCACCTGCTTCTGCTGGTAGTACTGCATCACGGCCTTGCGAGCACTGAACAGACCTTTGGAATCGCTGTAGCCTTGAGCAGTCGGCAGGTTACGGATGACGTCCTGGAGGATTTCATCCGGCGCTTCGAAACCAAAAGGCGCCGGGTTGCCGATGTTCAGCTTGAGGATGCGATGACCTTCCTCTTCCAGGCGTTTGGCGTGCTTGAGCACTGGGCCGCGAATGTCGTAGCAGACGTTGGCGAGCTTGTTCGATTTGCTGACCTGCATGGCGATGTGTTCCCGAAAATGAACGATCCAGGCGGCGTATGAACGACCGGGCTGGGAATCCTGCGTATTCACACAGGCCTGACGCCTTGAGAGGCAGCACCCATAAATCCGTTTGAATGCGCGTGGTCTGGCTGCCAGACTGGCGTTTGACGAGGCGCAATCATACGTGCCGCCCGATCCGTGGAAAAGGTACAGATCGGGCTTTTTCAGCTACTGAGGTGTGATGATGGAAAAGTTGGAAAAAACCCTGGAAGAATGGCGGGCGATGCTCGATCCGGAGCAATACAACGTTTGCCGCCTCAAAGGCACCGAACGGCCGTTCTCCGGCAAATATAACGACAGCAAGATCGATGGTGTTTACCACTGCATCTGCTGCAACGAGCCGCTATTCGACTCCAAAACCAAATTCGACTCCGGCTGCGGCTGGCCGAGCTTCTACGCCCCGATCGGCGACAGCGCCATGGTCGAGATCCGTGACGTCAGTCATGGCATGATCCGCACCGAAGTGGTCTGCGCCAAATGCGATGCGCACCTGGGGCACGTGTTCCCGGACGGCCCGCCGCCGACCGGCCTGCGTTACTGCATCAACTCGGTGTGCCTGGATTTGGTGCCCCGCGGGTAGGAAGCCGGGAGCGATCCATTGATCGCTCATCGGATTATTAAATTGCACGCAATTCAATTGCTCGCTATGTTTGTCTCATCTTCCCTCATTTAGAATCCGAACCATGAGCGACAACCTGCTGAGTATCCCGTGCACCACCATCAAGGGTGAGCAAAAGACCCTGGCGGATTTCGCCGGCAAGGCCGTGTTGGTGGTCAATACCGCGAGCAAATGCGGCTTCACCCCGCAGTACAAAGGCCTTGAAGAGTTGTGGCAGACCTACAAGGATCAAGGGCTGGTGGTGCTGGGTTTTCCGTGTAACCAGTTCGGCAAGCAAGAGCCAGGCAACGAAGGGGCGATTTCCGAGTTCTGTGAGTTGAACTTCGGCGTCAGTTTTCCGCTGTTCAAAAAGATTGAAGTCAATGGCGCCGGCGCCCATCCGCTGTTCGTTCAACTGAAAAAACGCGCGCCGGGTGTGCTGGGTTCTCAGGGCATCAAGTGGAACTTCACCAAGTTTCTGATCGGCAAGGATGGCCAACTGGTCAAGCGCTTCGCCCCCGCGACCAAGCCACAGGACATGACCCGCGAGATCGAAGCCCTGCTCAAATGAACACCTTGTCAGTCGATTCCCTGAAGCTTGACAGTCAACTGTGCTTCAAGCTGTACGCCGCTTCCCGGGCGGTGATCCGCGCCTACAAGCCGATGCTCGATCAGCTCGGCCTGACCTACCCGCAATACCTGGCGATGCTGGTGTTGTGGGAATGGCAGGAGGCCGCCCCAGAGCAGCCGACGGTCAAGGCGTTGGGCGAACGCCTGGCGCTGGATTCCGGCACGCTGACGCCGTTGCTCAAGCGTCTTGAGCAACTGCAACTGGTTCAGCGTCAGCGCTCGGCGCGGGACGAACGTGAAGTGCACTTGAGCCTGTCGCCCACCGGCAAGGCCTTGCGCGATCAGGTCGGGCCGCTCAAGTCCCGTCTGTTGTGCGACAGCGGTGTGGATCTGGATCGCCTGAATGATTTGCGCGATGGTCTTGATCACCTTTTGGGGCAAATCAAAGCACTGTCGTAGTAGGGACCCACAGGTCCAGCAGGGCCGCCAACTCTTCCCGGCGGAAGGGTTTTGCCAGGTAATCGCTCATGCCTGCCGCACGACAGCGTTCGCGCTCTTCGGACATGGCGTTAGCGGTCAGGGCGACGATGGGCAGCTGTGGCCAGCGTCCGCTGCGGCGGATTTGCCGACTGGCCTCGTAGCCGTCCATCACCGGCATGTTGCAGTCCATCAGCACCAGATCGAATTCGCTCTGCTCCAGCTGATCCAGCGCCTCACCACCGTGACCTGCGACAATCACCTCGCAACCGAGCTTTCCGAGCATTCCCTTGGCCACTAATTGGTTGACCGGATTGTCCTCCACCAGCAGTACGCGTCCGCGTCGTTGTGGGGAGAGGGCGTCGAGCCGGGCACCGTTGATCGTGTTGAGTTCCGGCTGCAGGGTTCGCCGCAGTGTCTGGTACAGCGCGTTGCGTGCCAGAGGCCGTGCCTGTTGTTGTAAGGGGGCGAGGGCGAGTGCTTCTTCGCTGGGCATGAAACTGCCGTAAGCGGTGACCAGCAGAATGGGCGCTGTACACGAAGGGCGCAGACCAAACAGGCATTCGGGGCAATCGGTAATCAGTACATCCGAGTTCAGGCCCAGCAACGAGTCATCGAGGGAACGGTGCTCATAGTCGAGCCCCCAGCCGGGCAACACACTGTTCAACAGTTCTGCCAGGCCACTGCTGGCGGCGGTGATTGCGATGACCTTGCCCTGTAAAGAGGCGGGGGGAAGGGCGCGGGTGTGGCAGGGCAGCGGCAGATCCGCACAGAACTGGCTGCCGAAGCCTGCTTCCGAGCTGATGGTGAGGCGCCCTTGCATGACTTCGCAGAGGCTGTAGGTCAGTGCCAGGCCCAACCCGGTCCCGCCGAATTGCCGGGTAATGCCGGCACCCGCTTGCGTGAAGGGCTGGAAGATCTTGACCTGGGCGTCCTGGGCGATACCGATGCCGGTGTCGCAGACTTCGATTCTGACGCCGTCCTCGAATGTCGACAGGCGCACATCGACCCGACCGAAGCGGGTGAACTTGAGGGCGTTGGACAAGAGGTTGCTGACGATCTGTCGGACCCGGGTCGGATCCCCGAGCACCAGGGCCGGAAAGTGCGGGTCGATCAGGCAGCTCAGCTCGACACTCGGCGCGGCGTTTTGCGATAGCAGGTTGGCGGTGTCCTCGATCAGCGAGCCGAGGTCGAACGGAATATGTTCGAGCTCAAGTTGGCCGGCATCGAACTTCGACAGATCGAGAATATCGTTGAGCAGTTCCACCAGTACTTTGCCCGAGTCATGGGCGATGGACAGCTGTTGCTGTTGCTCGGCATTGAGCGGGCCGTCCAGGGAAAGCGCGATCATCCCCAGCAGGCCGTTGAGCGGCGTGCGGATCTCGTGGCTCATGTTGGCCAGGAACACCGAGCGCGCTTCGGCCATGTCCAGGGCGGTGCTGCGGGCGACTTCCAGCTCCTGATTGGATTGGCTGAGCCGGGAGTTGATCGCCTTGAGTTCCGCTGTGCGGGCCGAGACGATGTTCTCCAGTTGCCCGAGGTAGTCGGTCAGGCGGTTTTCCGCGTTGCGTCGCTGCTGGATTTCGGTGGCGATGTTTTCGAATTGTTGATTGGCAACCTTGACCAGTACACCGATTTCATCGTTTTCATGGTCCGTCGGACACTCCAGCGACGTCGACTCCGTGCTGCGCGGGTCGCGACTGCTGAGTTCACGGATGACCCGCACCAACGGCTTGGTCAGCATCACGTAGAACAGCGCCAGCAGGATGCCAGTCAGCAGCAGGCTGCGAGCGAAGCCATTGAGCAGGGTCACCTCGGCCCGACGCAGAAACCGGTTGCCGAATGAATAGGTGTCGACGTCCAGGCTCAGGGTGCCGAGGGATTCGGTCGGCAAGTGATCCAGGTAGAGACGGTCTTCGAACTGCCGGTTGGCGCCGAACAGGAAGTCGCTGATCACCCGATAGCCGCTTTGCACGCCCGGGCGTTTGACGTTGGCCAGCACGGTATTGTTGTTGTCGGTCAATTGCGCGCCGATGATCGCCGGCGAGCGCAACAGGCCCAGGGTCAGTTCCTGAGCGAGTTCGGCGTCGATGTTGTAGGCAATGCGGGACGCGGGGTTGTGGCTGATTTCCAGCAAAGACAGGATTTCGCGGTTGATGGAGGCGTCTTCACTGGCATAATCGATGCCTATTTGCAGCAGACTGAGCAGCGTGCCCAGAATGAAACCGACCAGCACGGTAAGCCTGGCTTGCTTGTAGGACAGCCGGTTGGTGAACTTGATATCCATGGGGTGTTGAACCACTTCCGTTTCCCTTCGCTGCTCAAGCATAGTCGATCATGCATGGATACCGATGTTCTCGCGAGCCCTTGTGCAAAGGGATGAACCGGACACCGAAGCTGTGTTTCGTCGCTGTGTCGCCATCATTACTGTGAACGTGCCCGAGGAGAAGACGTGGATTCCCGATTAAATGCTTTTCTTGAACGCGCCGATGCCGTTTTGGCCCGTATCGAACCACTGCTGCCCGCCCCTCGGCAAGCTATCGACTGGAATCATTGCCTTGCCGCGCGCTGGCAGCGCGAGGGTCGCAGCGGATTTCTGTTGCCGCTGGAAGTCAGCCTCGACATGCGTTTGTCCGACCTGATCGGTGTCGACCGGCAACTGGAGCAACTGGGGCGAAATACCCAGCAGTTCCTCGATGGCATGCCGGCCAACCACGCATTGCTCTGGGGCGCGCGCGGCACCGGTAAATCGTCGCTGGTTCGCGCCTTGCTGGCGGAACACGCCAAGGCCGGTCTGCGGCTGATCGAGATCGAGCGCGATCACCTGGCGGACTTGCCGCGTGTGGTAGAACAGATCGCCAAGCTGCCCCAGCGTTTTGTGCTGTTCTGCGATGACCTGTCATTCGAGTCGGGCGAAGGCGATTACCGGGTGCTCAAGAGCGTGCTCGACGGCTCTCTCGAACAGGCCCCGGATAACGTTTTGCTGTACGCCACGTCCAACCGTCGCCACTTGGTGCCGGAAAAGGAAAGCGATAACGAAAACTGGAAACGCGTTGACGGCGAACTCCATCCCAGCGAGGCGGTGGAAGACAAGATTGCGCTGTCGGACCGTTTCGGATTGTGGCTGTCGTTCTATCCGTTTACTCAGGAGCACTTCCTCAACGTCGTCGAACACTGGATCGGTCAACTGGCCGACAAGTCGGGCCTCAAGTGGCAGCGAGACGAAGCACTGGACATCCTCGCGGTGCGCTGGGCTACGGGCCGGGGCAATCGCAACGGACGTTGCGCGTATCAATTTGCCCGCTATTGGGTCGGGCTGAAGCTGTTGGAGCACAAGGCATGATCGATTTACAAAAGAGCGGCCAGGGCCTCGAAGGTTACGGCATGCTGTGGGCGCAATTGGAGTCATTGCTGGCGGACGAGCGGGATTTCATTGCCAACGCCGCGCAGTTCTCGGCGTTCCTTTATAACCAGCTCGATGACCTGAACTGGGCCGGTTTCTACCTCAATCGCAACGAGGAGCTGGTGCTTGGCCCGTTTCAGGGACAAATCGCCTGCGTGCGGATTCCGTTCGGCCGGGGCGTGTGCGGCGCGGCGGCGGCCACCTTGCAGACCCAGTTGGTCGAGGACGTGCACGCATTCCCCGGGCACATCGCTTGCGACAGCGCGTCGAACAGCGAGCTGGTCGTGCCACTGGTCAAAGACGGCCGCCTGGTCGGCGTACTGGACCTCGATAGCCCGAAACTGGCGCGTTTTACCGCTGAAGATCAGGCCGGTATCGAGCAGTTGGCGGCGATTTTCCTGCGCCTGACCGACTGCTGATCATGCCCTCAAGCCTGCCTTGACCAGCAGGCTTGTCGGATCAACCGCATCGATCTGTTGGGGATTGAGGAATCGATCGGCGTACTGCAAGTAGATTTGCGCGTTGATGAACAGCCCGAACAACTCAGGATCGATGTGGGCATCCCGGCACATCGTGGCCATGATGCCCAGCGCTTCGCTCAAGGACTTGGCTTTCTTATAGGGGCGATCGGCGGCGGTCAGCGCTTCGAAAATATCGGCAATCGCCATCATCCGCGCCGGCAGGCTCATTTCTTCGCGCTTCAACTGTTTGGGATACCCGGTGCCGTCCATTTTCTCGTGGTGGCCGCCGGCGATCTCCGCGACGTTGGTGAGGTGGCCGGGGAAGGGCAGGTGGCTGAGCATCAGAATCGTCTGCACCATGTGGTGATTGATGATGTAACGCTCCTCGCGGGTCAGGGTGCCTCGGGCAACGCTCAGGTTGTAGAGCTCGCCCCGGTTGTACTTGTAGCGCGGCACATCGAGCTTGAACCCCCACGGATTATCCTCCGGAATCAGTTCGGCTTCGGGCCGTTCGAACAGGTGCTCGGGTTTGTCCGCCAGCAATGGCTCGCTGACCGGCAGTGTCGGTGCCGGGGTCCGCGCCTGACGCCGGTTCTCCTCCCAGGAAACGCCCAGCCGGTCATCCAGGGTTCGGGTCCAGGTGCGTTGGGCGATGCTGCGCAGGCGTTGCTGGTCGGATTCGGCCATCGCCTCGCCACCCAGGTTGCATCGGGCAATGAACGCGAAATCATCGTCCAGCCCTGCCAGCGTGGCGTTGCGCAGTTCGGCCATGTGCTGCTCGTTACCGCCCAGGGCCATGGCTTGCCAATAGCTGATCCAGGCATCGCGCTTGAGCACTTCGAAGCGGGTGCGGATTTCGTGGATGCGGTCGTTAAGGGTTTCCAGTTTCGTGGCTTTATCGACCACGTATTCCGGAGTGGTGACCTTGCCGCAGTCGTGCAGCCAGGCGGCGATGTGCAGCGCTTCCCATTCATCTTCGGTGGGTTTATAGCCACTGAAGGCCGGGTCCTGGCTGGCAGCGGCGGCTTGAGCGAGCATCAGGGTCAGCGCCGGCACTCGCTGGCAGTGACCGCCGGTATAGGGGCTTTTGGCGTCAATCGCACCCGCCAGCAGTTGAATGAAGGAATCCAGCAGTTGTTTTTGTTTGGCTTGCAGCCGCTGGCTTTCAATACTCACGGCGGCCGCGCCGGACACAGCCTGGAGAAACGCGATGCGGTCCGGACGAAGTTTCTCCAGATCGCTGTGGTTGCCGGTATCGGCCAGCAGCAGGATCAGCAGGCCCACGGTTTCGTTATGACGATTGTGCAGCCGAATGCCGATCAGATGAACGCGGGGACACTCCAGCGCATGCAACACCTTCTGCAAATCCCCGGCCTCTTCGAAACCAAGCGTGGTGACGATGTTGTCGGCATTCGACAGCTGCTGTAGCCATGCAGGGCTTTGCGGAGCCTGGAGTTCGTGTCCTCGAAGATCAAATGACGGCAATGCCCGTGAGGTGCCGTTGACGACCAGACCATGGGGCTCCATTCGATCGCCATCACTTTCGCGCAGGTAGATCAGACCGGCCTGGGCCTGGCCGATTTTCACGGTTTCAAACAACACCCGTTCCAGCAAGGGGGCGAAGCGAGTCTCGGCGCTCAGGCTGTCGGTGATCTGGAAAAAACTCGCCAGGGTCTCTTTCATGCGCGTCATCGACACGCTCAGTTGGTCGACTTCGAGCACAGGAGAGCGACGTGAGGCCGGAAAGTTGAAGTCGAAACTGCGAACCGCATCGGCCTCCCTTACCAGCGCGCGCAGGGGTTTAACCAGAATCCGCGAGGTCAGCCAGCCCAGCGGCAGGCACAGCAACAGCGTGGCCAGGGTAATCAGCGCGCCTTGCCAACGCATGCGGTAGGCATCGACGAGTAACTCATCTTCCGGTACCAGCAGCGCCAGTTGCAGTCCCTGGGGGCCGCCTTCCTGCATGCGACTGCGGGCAACGATCCATTGACGACCGGCGACATCCAGGCGGTTACCTGCGGGGGGATTGTTGAGCAATGCGTCGAGGCTGGGGCTGAGGTCAGCGGCTTTGATCAGGCGGGCAGTCTGATCGTCGATGATCAGTTTGCTGCTGTCGGGATAGGCGATGGCATTCCCTTCAGCATCGAACAGCACGATTTCGGTATTGGGGGTCACAACATGTTTGGCCAGGGTTGCGGAGAGTTCCGCCAGGGTCAGATCGGCACCCATGACCGCCTGTTCGCCACTGCGCCGGGCCAGGGTAGTGCCGACATTGTGGGTGGAGAAAAAGATGTAGGGTTCGGTAGTGATCTGACCGCTGTCGCTATGGGCGTTGGCATACCAGGCGCGGGTTCGCGGATCGTAGGTTTCGTCGGGGTTGTCCTGGCGGCTGATGAGGGCCAGATATTGATCGAAAAACAATGATTGGGAGCGGACCTGACCGCTGTTGCCGGTTCGCTCAATGCTCCACACCTGATAAGCCGCAGTATCCGGTGCCTTGAGGAGCGTTTTCAGGTCGGAGGTTCGCAAGGGCCGAACCATGAAGAAATCACCGTTGCCATAGCCCAGATACAACGAGGCCAGGTCGGGGTTGTCCTTGAGCGACTGGCTGAAGGGTTTGAGCAGTGCCAGGCGCTGCTCCAGGTCAGGTGCCTGGGTCGCCGGGTATTCCGCCAGCAGGGTCAGAAGATGGCGAATCGGCTCATAGGTGGCGTGCAGGTCGAGACGGACGTCCTGCTCGATGCGGTTGAAGAGCTTTTCACTGCTGGAAAGAATGATCTGCGTGGTTTGTCGGTAGTTGAAAAGGCCCAGCACCACGCCAGTCAGCAACAGCAGGAAAGTGAACATCACGCTGATATGGACGTGCAGGGGAAACCGACGTTGATCCGGGCGCAGTGGGCTGGGCATTGCAGGTCTCTCCATGATGGTTAACGCACTGCTCAGCGTCCAAGCATAGTTAAGGCTCTGTCATTCTGCTTTTGTCGTTTTGGCCGATCTGTTGCTGCAATGCTTGCTCCAATTCGAGCATGGCGCGCTCTATAGCCTTGCTGCAATCGGCCACTTCGTTACGATGGAATGCCTCATGGCAGGCCTTTTCCAGCGCCTCGCAGCTGTCGATCACCCGGGACGCCTGGACGATTCGGGCGGCGCCCTTGATTTTGTGGGCGACGTCGAGAAATGGCTGAGGTTCTTTGGAGGGGGACAGCGCCAGCAGTTCTTGTCGGTCCAGACGGTTGCTGTTCAACAGTTCGGTCAACAGTCGCTGGTCCAATACCGGATCTCCGCCGGTCAAAAGACGCAGGCCTTGCAGGCTGAACGCGGGATCGCGGACGGTTGGCCTGATACCTTCAAACCACTGACTCAAGGCTGTCAGGGTCAGGGGCTTGAACAGGCAGTCGTCCATCCCGGCTTGTTTGCAGCGTTGTATTTCTTCCGGTTGTGCGTTGGCGGTAAAACCCAGCACGGTACAGGGCGGGCGGTGCGTTTCTTGTTCATGTCGGCGAATGGCGCGGGCCAGCTCGTATCCGTTCATGATCGGCATGTTGCAATCGACAATCACCAGATCGAACGGCTCGGCTTCCCATGCCTGAAATCCCGCCTGGCCATCCGGCGCGACGCTGAATCGGTGGCCCAGAAACTCCAGTTGCTGGCACATGAGCAAGCGATTGGCGGGGTGATCGTCGACCACCAGAATGTTCAAGGAGATAGTCGTGGTGGAGATGTTGGCTTCAGCGCTCTCTGCCACCCGTTCGAGTGGCAGTGTTGCCAGGTGCAACGACACCTCGACTTGAGTGCCGACACCCGGCTGGCTGCTCAATTGCAGGCTGCCACCCATCATTTCGCACAGGCTGCGGCTGATCACCAGCCCAAGCCCCGCACCGCCTCTGGCGGACTGCCCGGAGTGATCGGCCTGAGCAAAAGGTTCGAACAACTGTCGCTGATCCTGTTCACTGATCCCTATGCCGCTGTCGTGAACCTGCAACTGCATCCGGACCCGTTCAGGTTCGGCGGTCGGGTGCAGATCGACGATGATCCTGATTTGGCCGCACTCCGTAAACTTTATGGCGTTGCTCACCAGGTTGGACAGCACCTGTTTGAAGCGCATCGGATCCAACAGGACATCAAACCCCGGATTGGCAGGGCGGAATTCCAGCAGCAGCCGGAGACTTTTCTGGCGCGCCAGTCCATCGAAGACCCGCACCACCGAGGCCACGATTTCACTTGGATTGACCCGTTCAGGGCTCAGGCTCAGCCGTCCGGATTCAATCCGGGCAATGTCGAGAATGTCCCCGATCAGCTCCAGCAGGTCCTTCGCCGAGTTGTATGCCACATTGATCGCCGGGCGATCCGGGTGCTTATGATCGATGCGCTTGAGCGTCAGTTCGAGCATGCCGATGACCGCATTCATCGGGGTGCGGATCTCATGGCTCATGGTCGCCAGAAAAGTGGTTTTGGCTCGGTTGGCTTCATCGGCACGCTCTTTGGCATAGCGCAGATCATCGAACAGTTGCCGCCGTTCGCTGATGTCGATCCAGCCGCCGATGATGCCTTGCACTTCACCGCTCGAATCACGGTAGGGAAGAATCCAGTGGTAAATCGTCAGCCTGCGGTCGCCGATGTGCAGCGCGCGATCGAGAATCAGCGGTATACCCTCGGCTACGACGCGCTGGTAATCGGCCTGATATTCCCGGGCTTCGAACGCATTGCTCATGTTGGCTTGCATGACGCCTTTGCCGATGACGTCTTCACGTCTCGCGCAGAAGGCTTCCAGGTAACTGTCGTTGCAGCTTTGCAGCAGTCCCTGGCGATCGCGGACGTAGATGGGATGAGGTGTCCCGTTGACCAGTGATCGCATGAATTCGAGTTGATCGTTCAATGCACGCTCGGCTGCCTGACGCTGCTTTATCTGGCGACGCATGTAAGCGTTCCAGGCAACGGAAATCAGCAGCAGCACCCCGGCACCGATAACGATTTGGTAGAACAGTCGGTGATAGTTGCGCCAGGTACTTTGCGAGGACGCTGAATAGCCGCGCCAGCGGCTGTTGATGATGCCCAGTTCTTCCGGCGCAATGCTCAACAGTGCCTTGTTGAGGATGGCGTTCAGTTCTTTGGCATCCCGGCCTGTGGCCAGGGAGAACGCGGCCTGTTGGGTACCGATGGTGGTACTGATTTGAAGGGTGTGCTCGAAGAGCTGCGATGAGATGAAGTAGTTGGCAATCACCAGTGAATTCACCGCACCTTCTGCCTTGCCCTCGGCCAGCAACTCCACGGCGCTGAACGTGTCCGGGGTTTCAATCAGCCTGATCCGCGGGAACTCGCTGCGCAGGTAATCCACCAGGGGATTGCCTTGGGCGATTGCCAGGCGTTTGTCCTGCAACTGCGCAAGGCTTGTCGGGCTGTCGGCGGCTTTGCGAGTCAACAGGACAAAGGAGTTTTGCAGATAGGGGCGGGTGAAGTTCAGCGTCATTTCACGTTGGGCGCTGGGGAGCAGGGCGGCGATCAAGTCGGCCTTGTTGTCCCTGATCTGCTCGATCATCTCGTCATCACTGCGGCTGCGACGGACGTCGAAGCGCAAACCGGTGCGCAATCTGATCAGCTCGAGCAAGTCCGCGGTAACCCCACGAAAGTTGCCATCACTGTCGAAAAATGTCAGCGGCGCAAAAGCCTCATTGACTACCACACGCACTACCGGATGTTGCGCCAGCCAGCGCTCCTCGTTGTCGGTGAACTGCAGTTTTTGATCGGTGAGCAGCATGTCACTGCCGGCACTCCAGCGCTTGGCAATGTTGTCTCGTTCGCTGGAGGGGATGGCCATGAGCATTGCGTTGATGATCCCGAGCAGTTGCGGGTTGTCCTTGTGCACGGCAAAGCTGAAACCGTGTGCTTCGTGTTTGCCGAAGTTGGCCATGCGGATGTTGTTCAGATACCCCTTGTTGATCATGTAATGGGTAGAAATGGTGTCACCCAGAAAAACGTCAGCCTGGTCGAAGGCAACGGCATTGATCGCATTCTGGTAGGACGGAAAGGACGTGATGATCGCCCCCGGATACATTGCCTTGACCTCCTCCAGCGGCAAATAGTGATACACCATGCTCAGCCGCAGACCGGCCAGGCCATCGGTCAAGGATCTGGTTTCACCTTCGCGTGTCACCAGAACCGGCTGGTCTACGGCGTAAGGGGTGGAAAGTACGATGTCAGCGTTGTGAGCTTCGAATCCATTGGCGGTACCCAGCAAATCGATCTCGCCGCTTTCGAGTGCCTCGATCGCGGCCTCCCGGGACGCAAAGCGCAGAACCTTGATTGGCAAACCGGTGGTTTTGCCAAGGATACCTGCGTAATCGGCGGTAAAACCTTCGTAGTCGTGACCACTGATGGTCAGGTCGAAAGGGGGGTAGTCCGGGGCGGACGTGCCAAGGATCAGTTCGCGTTTATTCTCAATCCATTGTCGTTGCGATTTATCCAGTTGGACTTCCTGGTGTCCGGCCATCGAGCGACTCATCAGGGTGTAGTTCTCGCTGACGGTCTGCGCAGCGGCCACTGAGGCGATCAGGCATAAACCTGCGGCCATGAGTGTCAGATAATCCTTTATACGACTGGGCATCCTGTTTCTCACACTAACGCGTTACGTTTTGCCATATCGATGAGTTCAACCAGGGATTTGGCTTTGAGTTTCTGCATGAGGCGTTTTTTATAAGTGCTGACAGTCTTGTTGCTCAGAAACATACCTTTGGCAATTTCCTTGTTGGTGCGGCCTTGGGCAAAGAGTTGCAATACCATCAGTTCCCGGTCATTGACCGACTTGAACAGTTCCAGGTCGGCGAATCGCTCGTCATCACAGCGAACAGGATTCAAGGCCTGACTTGGGAAATAGTTGTAACCTGACAATACGGCCTTTATAGCGCTGACCAGTTCACTCAGATCTTCCTGTTTACACACATATCCCGATGCGCCGGATTGCATGCAGCGAATACCGAAAAGTGTCGGGCACTGTGCTGTTAACACTAATGTTTTCAGGCGGGTACTCATTGCGTTGAAACGGGCGAGAACTTCCAGCCCATCCAGTTTGGGAATGCTGATGTCGAGAATGACCAGATCAGGCATGCATTCGCGAACCATCTGCATGGCGTCGACCCCATTATCAGTTTCGCCGACGACTTTGTAACCTTCATGTTCAAGCAACATTCTGACGGCAAGGCGGATAACCGGATGAAAGTCGACAATAAAAACGGAGTTCATAATCAAATCCCATACGCGCTCAAATAAAGCGCGCACCTTAGCTCAGATAGTTGAGGTGACGCATGAGCTGACGGACCTGCAGCGGCAATATAGGAACAATCCTACAGCTGAAGAAGAATGGGACTACGTATCAACTAGGTTTTTTATGAAGAAGGGTAAAGGCTGTTGATAGTTAGTCGAGAGGCTGGAAGTATTTAATTGTAAGTTTTGAGTTGTGTTCGGGCTAAATTTTTAGTGTGTTTGTTATTCGGTTTTTTACAATGAGGCCAAGGTCAACAAGTTTCTAAATTCGGATTGTTTCAGCGGTTTGATCAAGTATCCCAATAATGGCAGTCCGTGTTCGTTGGCCTTTTTTTCAAGTTCATCCAGTTCAGCGGATGTCAGGCTGCTTAACAGTATTGCTTGTCTAATCATCCCCCGGTGGCTGGCGAATTCGACCAGATCAAGCCCGCAGAGGTCGGGCAGACATTGATCGCACAAAAGAATATCAAATGGTTGCACAGCCTTTAGCATTTGTTTCAAGGCGCCATCGGCACTGTCTGTTGTGGTCAGTTGGGTGAAACCGTAACTCTCAAGCAGGTATTGAGTCGCCCGGAGTTGGAAGGGATGATCTTCCACCAGCAAGATGCGCAGATCGTCTTTGAACATAGGAGTATTCACGCTTCTTCTGTCGAACTGAAGGAAGCGAGATTATTTCGCGAGGTTACCGAATAATCGATCAGTTAGCTCAGCGCATGTTGTAGGGGGATTCGGTGAACGTTGAGTGCACTTGGGGTTTGAGAGGTCAATCAACCATTGCAGGCGGCGTAATGGCTGATCACCCCAGGTCTCATCAGTGGCTCGAACGACCGGTCATCTCCAGCGCCATTTCGCTTGCATAGCTGTCGGTCATGCCGGCGATGAAGTCAATCATCCGTAGAAACGAGGCGTGCAATGACCCGTGAGGATCGGGCGCATTGTTGCCCAACAGGTCGAGGACTCGGCGACTCTTGAAGGACGGCGTTCGACCGTTGTGCTGTTCCAGTGCCGCGCCGCAGAAGGCGTTGAGCAGGATTTCCAGCGTGGTGTACGCGCCGATTTCATGCAGGGTCTTGCGCTTGTCCTGGAAGATTTTTTTCCGCGCCATGTCCTTGGCATTCAATACGCAACGCTTTGCAGGGCCGTGCATGTGCTCCACCAGATCACCGGGCAGCGTGCCGGCCAGCAACGCGTCCTGTTGCTCGACAAAGGCCCGGGCTGCGGCGTTGGTCAGGTGTTCAATGGCTTTGCCTCGCAGGATAGCCAGTTTGCGCCGGCGCGAATCCAGTGGACCGAGCTGGCGATAGGTTTCCGGCAGATCGTCACCCACAAGGTCCAGCAACAGGGACTCGACTTCGGCGTAATCCAGCAACTCCATTTCCAGACCGTCTTCCAGATCGATCAGCGCGTAACAGATGTCATCGGCAGCCTCCATCAGATACACCAGCGGATGGCGCGCCCAACGCTGTTCCTCGAGTTGCGGCAGGCCGAGTTTATGGGCGATTTGTTCCAGAAGCGGCAATTCGCTCTGATAGCAGCCGAACTTGTGTTTTTTGTAGCCCAGAGAATCCGCGTGTTTTGCCGTCCATGGGTACTTCAGATAAGTACCCAGCGTGGCGTAGGTGAGCCGGGTGCCGCCGTCGAACTGGTGATACTCCAGCTGGGTGAGTACGCGGAAGCCTTGGGCATTGCCTTCGAAATTGAGGAAGTCATTGCGTTCGACTTCGCTCATTGCATCCAGCCAGCCACGGCCGGCGGCTTGCTGGAACCAGTGGCGAATCGCGTCTTCGCCGGAGTGGCCGAAGGGCGGATTGCCGATGTCATGGGCCAGGCAAGCCGATTGCACCACCATCCCCAGGTCGCTGGGCTCGCACCAGTCAGGCAGGGCGCTGCGGATGGTTTCGCCGACGCGCATGCCCAGCGAACGGCCGACGCAGCTGACTTCCAGCGAGTGGGTCAGGCGCGTGTGGATATGATCGTTGCTGGTGACCGGATGGACCTGGGTCTTGCGACCGAGGCGGCGAAACGCTCCCGAGAAAATGATCCGGTCGTGGTCTTTATGAAAAGGGCTGCGGCCGAGTTCTTCCGGGCTGTGCAGAGGCTTTCCGAGGCGTTCGCGGGTAAGCAGGGTTTGCCAATCCAAGGCGGGTTCTCTCCGTCAGGTGTTTGATTGCTTAAGCTTCCGGGTTCGCGTCCGGACCTGCAAGCGGAACTACAGCCCGGCGGCGTCGATATCGATGAGCAGCAGTCGCTCGCCATGGTCGAAAAATTGCCCGGCGGTGAGGCAGTACTGGTTGCTGGTGGCATCGCGGTAAGTATTGGAGAGCGTCAACCTGCGCTCATCCCAACCCTCTGCCAGCAGGTGATAGAAGTAGGGGCGCCATGACCAGTTGTGGCCCAGGTAGCGATTGTCGGCTTCCCAGCCGTTGTTGCGCCATTCAAGGTTGGGCGTCAGCTGCGTGCCGTGACGGTCGCATTGGTAGAAGCGCAGCAGCCAGGGAAATGCATCCAGTTGTGGCAAGGCGCTGAGCGGCGCGCGGGCCTGAGCCCATGCTTGCAGGATCGTCATCAGCTCGCTGAGTTGCTGGCGCATGATCATCAGGCGACCGCGCTCCTCCAGCTTCTGCTGAACATAGCGCTGACGCAGTTGCGCGAAGCGTCCGACGAAGGCGTCCGTGGCAAAGAAATCGACTTGGGCCCGGGCGAACAGAAAGCCCTGAACGTAGCGCGAACCACACTCCAGGGCAAAATTCAGTTGAGCTTCGGTTTCCACCCCTTCGGCGATGATCCAGCAACCGGTTTTCTCCGCCATTTGCGCCAGAGCCTTGACCACGTCGCTACTCGGTCCACCCAACGCAGCGGCCTGGAACAGGCGCATATCGAGTTTGAGAATGTCCGGTTGCAGCGCAAGCACGCGATCAAGCTGAGAATATCCGGCACCGAAATCATCGATGGCGATCCGCGCTCCGGCCTGTCGGTAGCGCGCCACGACTTCAGTCAGGCGCTGAATATCGCCTCCCAATTCGGTGATCTCGAAGACAATGCGTTGCGGGTCGACGTTGTGCCTGATCAATTGCTTGAGGCTCGGTAGAGCCTGGCCCGGCCGCAAGCGGTTGATCCAGCGTGGCGATATGTTCAGGCTCAGAAACCAGTCCGAGGGCGCTTCATGTAGACGGCTCAGCGCGTTATCGCGGATCTGGCGATCCAGATGACGCAGCGCGATGGCGGGCGTTCGCGGGTCCGCGAACAGCGGCCCCACCGAGGTCAGTTGACCGTCGGCCTGGCGCAATCTTCCCAGTGCTTCGACGCCAGCGATACGGCCGGTGGCGGTATCGATGAATGGTTGAAAACAGGCGAGCGGTTGCCCGTCGATCACGAGGCCTCCTTGGTCAGGTCTTGTTATTGGATAAAACCTGTTCACCGGGTAGGCACGCAGGATTGAACCTCTCGATAAAGAGGTTCAATCCCGATGTTGCAAGAATGCAGCCAGATAACGGCCTTAGTGATTACGTGAAGAGCCTTGCATGACCAGCTTGATCAATGGCCCCAGCGTGGCGCCCAGACGAACCAGTCGAGTCAGGCTGCTGACGCCACCGCTCTTGGCGCCCTTACCGGTCAGAAAACCCAGCAAGGTGACGGCTGCCACGCCCCAGAGTGGGGCGTGCTTGATGCCGAAGCCATCCTGCAGGTTTTGCGTCATCCCGCGCACACGCTGCAAGGGCTGCAACAGTTGCGCGGATTCGTGGCGGATTTCCTGACGATGCATTTCCATGCGCAGGCGGATCAGTGCTTTGCGCATTTCTGTGCGCGAGCTGTTGTGAGGCAGTTCAGGCAGGCTCATGGCAGCAGGCGCTCCCGGTCGTTGGCCAACTCTTCCAGGGTGCCGTGGAAGGGCGAGGACTCATCGAAAATCGCCGCTCTCAAGCGCATCGCACAGAAAATGGCCGCAAGTGTGTAGAAAACACAGAGCCCGATGATGGCCGCCAGGCGATAGGTGTCCCAAAACAGGATCAACACCAGCGTCGACAACCCCACCAGTAACAGCAAGGCAAACACCAGCGCCAGGCCTGCGAACAACAACAGGCTTACCGTGCGGGCTTTTTGTTCCTGCAATTCGATGCCGAACAGTTCGACATGGCTGTGCAACAGTCCAAGAAACGCAGCGCCCAGGCGCCGCGGTGAGGAGCTTGGGCCCGTCGCGGACGAGCCGGATTCGCCGATCGCCATATCAGCGCCGAGTGGCCAGCAAGCCAATAAGGAAACCCACGCCGGCCGCGATCCCGACCGATTGCCATGGGTTGGCCTGGACATAGTCTTCGGTGGCGGTAACGGCGGCCTTGCTGCGTTCGCGCAGGGAGTCTTCGGTCAATTTCAAGGTTTCGCGCGCACGCAGCAGACTGTCGTGAATTTGCTCGCGCAACTCATCAGCCTGATCGCCGGCCAACGTTGCGGTGTGTTCCAGCAAGCGTTCGGTGTCGCTGACCAGGGTCTGAAAATCGTTCATCAGGATTTCTTGAGCAGTCTTTGCCTTGATACTGGCCATGGGTGGATCTCCGTAAGTGGCTTCTGAATCGTTCGAGTATGAGCCTTGCGCGAAGGTTCAGTACAAATGACTGGTACAACTTTTGCTACGTCGTGGTGCGTCTGTCTGCGACCGTTGCGCTGTTGCTGGGCAGGATTCGAGCAAAACCTTATCTCAAATAATGAAAACTCGCGCAAAGGTTCCAACCTTGTGCGCCAAAGCGGCTCATCGAGATCAATCTGCTGATCCCGGCAAGTCGCAAATTGGTGCATGAATTGTCTGCGCGAACTGCTTTGGTGCTTTTTTAGCCTTCAGGTCTGCCAACCCCATGGAAAATCTGCAAAGCGCTGTGGACAGTCTGGTCCATAGCTCCAATACGTTGTTCATTCTGATCGGCGCGGTCATGGTGCTGGCGATGCACGCCGGTTTCGCCTTTCTTGAAGTCGGCACGGTTCGACAAAAGAACCAGGTCAATGCCTTGTCGAAGATCCTCAGCGACTTCGCCATTTCGACCCTGGCCTACTTCTTTATAGGCTATTGGATTTCCTATGGAGTGACTTTCATGCAACCGGCGGCTGTGATCAATGCTGATCATGGCTATGGGCTGGTGAAGTTTTTCTTCCTGCTGACGTTTGCTGCGGCGATACCCGCGATCATTTCCGGCGGCATCGCCGAGCGTGCCCGGTTTGTCCCGCAGTTGTGCGCGACGGCGCTGATCGTGGCGTTCATCTATCCGTTCTTCGAGGGCATGATCTGGAACGGCAACTTTGGCCTGCAAGCGTGGTTGCTGGAGCACTTTGGCGCCAGCTTCCATGATTTCGCCGGCTCGGTGGTGGTCCACGCCATGGGTGGTTGGCTGGCTCTGGCGGCGGTGTTGTTGCTCGGGCCGCGCAATGGTCGTTATCGCGAAGGGCGACTGGTGGCGTTCGCGCCCTCGAGCATTCCCTTTCTGGCGTTGGGGTCGTGGATCCTGATCGTTGGCTGGTTCGGTTTCAACGTGATGAGCGCGCAAACCCTGCAAGGTGTCAGCGGACTGGTGGCGGTGAACTCGCTGATGGCCATGGTCGGCGGTACCGTGGCGGCGCTGATCGTCGGGCGCAATGACCCGGGCTTTCTGCATAACGGCCCGCTGGCCGGGCTGGTGGCGATCTGCGCCGGTTCCGATCTGATGCATCCGGTGGGCGCGCTGATCACTGGCGTCATCGCCGGCGCACTGTTTGTCTGGTGCTTCACCGCGGCTCAAGTCAAATGGCGCATCGACGATGTGTTGGGGGTTTGGCCGTTGCATGGTTTGTGTGGCGTCTGGGGCGGAATCGCCTGCGGCATTTTCGGCCAAAGCGCGTTGGGTGGGCTGGGCGGCGTAAGTCTGATCAGCCAGTTGATCGGCACTGCGTTGGGGGTGGTTGTGGCGCTGGCTGGTGGCTTTGCCGTGTATGGCGCGATCAAGGCGTTCCATGGCTTGCGCCTGAGTCAGGAAGAAGAGTATTACGGCGCTGACTTGTCGGTGCACAAGATTGGCGCTGTGAGCCAGGACTAGTTCTCTTCGTCGTCAGCGCCAGGATAGAAACCGTGCAGCAGACGATAGCGGTCGTGCCGAATCTGGTCGGCCCGCTCCTGTACCTGATGCGCGGGTAATCCCAGCATGATCAGCGCGTGGGAGGCGAGCATCAGGCTCGACTCCAGCAGTTCGGGCACGACTTCGCTGGCGCCGGCTGCCTTCAACTCGGCCAGCTGGCTGTCGTCGCGTGTGCGCACCAGAATAGGCACTGTCGCGTTGAGTCGCCGCGCTTCCTTGAGGATCAGCAAAGCGATGTCGGTCTGATCCACGGCGATCACCAGCAGCCTGGCGCGCTCCAGCCCTATCGCGACCAGCAGTTCACCGCGGCGTGAGTCGCCATAATGCACACAGGTTTCACCAACGGCGGCTTCGTGGACACGCACCGGATCAGTATCCAGTGCGATATAGGGTTGCTGCGCATTGCGTAGTGCGCGTCCGATTGACTGACCTACACGACCATAGCCACAGATCACTACATGGTTATGCAAGTCGGCGTTGAGTGCGCTGATTTCCTCGAGTTTCGCTTCTTCATTGGGCTTGCGGTGCAGACGCGTGGCGACGTGGGGCGCGGCGCGCAGCAGCAACGGCGTGGCCAGCATCGAACAGAAGGTCGCCGCCAGCATCAGACCGCCAAAGTCCGCGGGCATCAGTTTGTTCTGCTGCATCTGTGCCATCAGCGCAAAGCAGAACTCGCCGCCCTGGGCCAATGCCAGGCCGCTGCGCCAGGCGGTTTCGCCATCGCTGCCACGCCATTTGACCAGCAGCGCAACGACACTGCCCTTGAGCAGCAACAACCCCAGGGTCAGGCCGAGAATCAGCAGGCCGTGGCTGGCGAACAACTGCAAGTCGATCAGCATGCCGATACTGACGAAGAACAGCCCGAGCAGGATGTCGCGGAACGGGCGGATGTCGGCCTCGATCTGGTGCCGGTAATGGCTTTCCCCCAGCAGCATGCCGGCGAGAAACGCACCCAGGGCAGGGGAGAGACCGAGCAGGTGCGTCAGCCACGCCGTCAGCAGAACAATGACTAGCGCCAGTAGCACGAACAGTTCCGGGGAACGGGCAGCCGCCACTTCATGGAACAGCCGCGGCAGCAACCAGCGACTGGCCAGCAGCAGGCCGACGAACAATACGACGGTTTTACCCAGCGTCAGTGGCAGCGCCCAATACCAGGCCTGGTCGCTGCTGCCAGCGAACACCGGCACCAGGGTCAGCAGCAATACCGCCACGACGTCCTGGAACAGCAACACGGCAATGGCATTCCGGCCGTGACTGCTGAAAATCTCGCCGAGACTGCTCAGCTCTTTACTGACAATGGCCGTGGAAGACAGCGACAGGCCGGCGCCGAGTAACAGCGCGGGCGTGATCGGCATGCCGAGCAGCATCAGCAACCCACCTAGCAGCATCCCGGAACACAGCACCTGCAGACTGCCAAGCCCGAACACCACTCGGCGCAACACGAGCATTTTCGACAGGGAGAACTCCAGCCCGAGGGAGAACAACAGGAACACCACGCCCAACTCGGCGAGGTCCGGCAGCTCTGCGCTTTCATTCACCCAGTTGAATGCTGTCGGCCCGATCATCAGTCCCACGCACAGGTAACCCAGCACCGGTGGCAATCGCAGGCGCTGGAACAGCGCAATCACCAACAGGGAGGAGGCGAAGATGATCAACAGGTTGGCGAACACGAAAAACTCCGGTGATGAGCGCTAACAATTCAAGCGTAGAGGCAAATAATCCGTGAGCATCGCGCAATGGGTATTGAAGACGCCTGATGTGCGTCAGCGTCTTGCCGTGATCTGTTGCCGTTATGGCCCAAGGGTAGAGCATTCAATGGCTCGACGGCTTTTCGGGGCTGGCCTAGAATGATGACTTAATTTTTTCGGTTGAGCGCTCATGCTTCCTGAATGTCAGCTGTTCGGCACCCTTGGGTGTCATCTCTGTGAAGTGGCCGAAGCCATGCTGATGGAATTTGTCGAGCGCGGTCTGCTGGTGGAACTGGTGGATATCGCGGACGACGAAACATGGTTCGAAGCTTACAGTCTGCGTATTCCGGTATTACGACGGGTCGATACGGGTGCTGAGCTGGGCTGGCCGTTCAGTGCCGATCAGGTAGTGGCGTTCCTGGGTTAAGCGGTTGTTGCGGTGGCGGTGTTCCCGCCTGTCGAACTTTGCGATGGATCCCCTTGGCTTTACCGGTACTGATCGGATACTGTATGCGTATACAGTTATTCGTGATACCTGCCTTGCACCCCTGGTTTTCGGGTTTGGGCAGGCGGTCCGGGCGTGAGAGGGATGAATTGTGGTCAATGTCGAACAATTGAAGAACAGCGTGAACCGGATGTCGGCGGACGTGGTGCGCGAGGCTGTCCTCGAATTGCGTCTGGATGGCCTGGTGACAGAAGGGAAAACCCCCTTCAATAAACTGCACTTCAATACCTGTTTCGCCGAAATCGAAGCCTTGTTCCAGCGCGCGGGCTATCACAGGCAGTTGGATGTCGTGGGCTATCAGGGTTTGTTGTATGCGCTTTATGACCCTGGTCGATGGGAGGCGGTTGATGTGCTGCGCTGGCTCAAGGAGTTCACCGAAGCGGCAGCGCGCAAGCAGATACCGGCTTGAGGATTCTCTTCTAGGTTCGTTCCCACCGCTGCTGGATAATGCCGCCCTGTATTGAGGGTTAGAACTTTCGTATGTCCACTTCATCTTTTTCTGCTGCACACAACCAGGCCAGCACGCTCTACTTGCCGCCTGGTCCGTGGCAGACCGTGCTTGATTGTCTGTGCGAACACTTCAGCGCCATCGGTCGTGAGCAATGGCTGGACAGAATCGCTCGCGGTCGTGTCCTCGACGGTCACGGCATGCCGATCGCCCTTGATCTGCCTTACAAGGAAGGCTTGCGGATTCATTATTTCCGTGAGGTGCCGGACGAAAAGCCGATCCCGGTGGTCGAGTCGATTCTGTACGCGGATGAGCATCTGGTCGTGGCGGACAAGCCACATTTTCTGCCAGTGACTCCCGCGGGTGAATACGTGGAGCAGACCCTGTTGCGACGGCTTATCCGTCGACTCGATAACCCGCATCTGGTGCCTTTGCATCGCATTGACCGGCACACAGCGGGGCTGGTGCTGTTTTCCGCCAACCCTCAGAGCCGTTCTGCCTATCAGTCGTTGTTTCCTACACGGCAGATCGAAAAGCGCTACGAGGCAATAGCGCGAGCGTTGCCTGAACGCTCTTTTCCATTGGTCCATAAGAGTCGGCTCATCGATGGTGAGCCTTTCTTCCGCATGCAGGAAGGTCCGGGCGTCAGCAATACCGAGACGGCTGTCGAAGTCAGGGAGAAGAACGGTGATCTCTGGCGTTATGCGCTTTACCCGGTGACGGGCAAGAAGCATCAGTTGCGGGTGCACATGACAGCCTTGGGCGCCAGCATCTGCAACGACCCGTTTTATCCGCAGGTACTCAAGGATGTTGAGGATGACTATGCCAATCCTTTGAAACTGCTCGCTCAGGGGCTGCGGTTTGTGGACCCGGTAACCGGCCAGGAGAGAACATTCGAAAGCAACATCACCCTGCAGTGGTAATCACGAGGTTCAGCGAATTTGCTGATCTTCAGCCACGAAAAAGCCCGCATAAAGCGGGCTTTTCCATATCCGGTTATCACCGCAAAAATTACAGCTCTTTAACGGTACGAACCTGATCCTTGTTGATGCGGGTCTGCTTGCCATCCAGTTGTTCGAATTCGTAGAAACCGGAATCCTTATCGAACTTTGGCGCGTCGACAGCCTGGATTTCTCGACCGTCATTCAAGGTGATCACTGTTGGCGATGCGCAACCGGCGAGGGTAGCGAGGCCCAGTGCGAGCATGAAAGTGGCGAGGGTCCGTTGAGTCATGAGTGTGTCTCCGAATATGAATTCTTTTGGTTACTGAGCTTGAGACGTGTACAGCGCGTGCAAGTTCCTTCTCCTGTCAGTCTGACACAGAGTTGTGGGCACTTAACAGTTCGGGTGTGTTGAGGTTGGCCAGGCGTGGATCATTGTCGGGGCATTGCAGGGCCGTAGCGCCCAGTTTGCGCATGAGGCGACCCGGGCTGCGTTCACCGTCGTTCCAGGCGCTTTCGATATCGGCCGAGAGCGCCACGGGGATGATGCACAGCAGAGGTTCCCAGTGTTCGCCATGGCGAAGCATCAGCGGTTGGTCCGGGTGCTGGCTGGCGGAGTCGCGCATGCTATTGAGCAGCGCGGCGTCTATACGTGGTACGTCACAAGGCAGCACCAGCAAATGCGCATGGCGGGCGGCCTTCAGGCCTGCGCGAATACCGGCCAGGGGGCCAGGAAAGTCGCCTTCATCATCATGAACCAGCTGGTCGGCGTAGGGCGCGTACTTTTCCAGGTTTCTGTTGCAGGAGATGATCAGGTCATCGCTCAGTGAACGGGTCTTGCGGTGCAAGTGGGCAATCAATGGCTCGCCGTGCCATTCCAGCAGCCCTTTGTCCTGACCGCCCATGCGTTGGCCACGACCACCTGCCAGGAGCAGAATGGAACAGGGCGGCAAATGTGTATTCGAGGTCATGGCAGGTCTCCATGGGGGCGGCGAAAAAATGAGGCGCTGTGATATAACACCGGGCTGTTTCTCCTACAACTGGATGAGCCTATGAAAGCCAAGGCTGATGTACCTTTCGCACCGCTCAACATCGCGGTGCTGACGGTCAGCGATACCCGTACCCTGGAAACCGATACCTCAGGCCAGGTCTTCGTCGACCGTTTGAGCGCTGCCGGTCATAACCTGGCGGCCCGGGTTCTACTCAAAGATGATCTCTACAAAATTCGCGCGCAAGTCGCCAACTGGATTGCCGACGATGTCGTGCAGGTGGTGCTGATCACTGGCGGTACCGGTTTCACGGGACGCGACAGCACTCCGGAAGCGGTGAGTTGCCTGCTGGATAAGCAGGTCGACGGTTTTGGTGAGCTGTTCAGGCAGATATCGGTGGCAGATATTGGCACCTCTACTGTTCAGTCCCGTGCCCTGGCAGGCTTGTCCAATAGCACGCTGGTCTGCTGTTTACCGGGTTCGACCAATGCCGTGCGCACCGGTTGGGATGGCATTCTTGCCGAGCAGCTGGATTCGCGGCACCGCCCGTGTAACTTCGTCGCTCATCTCAAACAGGCGGCACCCTGTGAATCCCGCGGGTAAGCCAGGCAAGACTGGCAGTCTGATGGCTGTCGAGGTGGCACTGGCACGCTTGCTGGCAATGGCCGAAGCCTCACCGATCCGTGAGCGTGAACGCTTGCCGTTGGCGCAGGTTCAGGGCCGGGTGCTGGCCGATGACCTGATCTCGACGCTGGATCTGCCACCTTGGCCCAACAGTGCCATGGACGGCTATGCCTTGCGCGTGGCCGACTGGACTGGAGAGCCACTGGTGGTCAGCCAGAAGATTTTTGCAGGTCAGGCCCCGGAACCCTTGAAGCCTGGCACCTGTGCACGAATCTTCACCGGTGCGCCAGTGCCCGCTGGTGCAGATTGCGTCGAGATGCAGGAAAACACCGAGGTTCAGGCGGATGAGCGAGTACGTTTCACCGAAACCATGGCTCCAGGACAAAACATTCGTCCTCAAGGCCAGGAAGCTACTGTTGGTGAATTGATTCTGCCAGCCGGCACGCGCCTCGGGCCGATCGAACAGGGGTTGGCTGCATCGCTGGGATGCGCAGAGCTGGACGTGATTCGCAAGGTTCGCGTTGCTGTTCTGTCCACCGGGGATGAACTGATTGAACCGGGTCAAGCGCTGGGGCCGGGACAGATCTACAACAGCAATCGAGTGTTGCTGTGCAGTTGGTTGCTGCCCCTGGGCTGTGAGGTGATCGATGCCGGAATTCTTCCGGATGATTTAGCGACCACCCGCACTCAACTGGGTGAATTGAAAGATGTCGATCTGATCCTTTCCACCGGTGGTGTCTCGGTGGGAGAGGCTGACTTTCTAGGCATTGCCTTGCGTGAAGAGGGCGAGTTGACGTTGTGGAAACTCGCCATCAAACCCGGCAAACCGCTGACATTCGGGCATTTTCGCGGCGTGCCTGTGATTGGTTTGCCTGGCAATCCGGCTTCAACGCTGGTGACCTTTGCTTTGTTGGCAAGGCCCTATCTCTTGCGCCGACAGGGTGTAAAAGAGGTTGAGCCCCTGAAGTTTCAGGTGCCTGCGGGGTTTGCATGGCCAAAAGCAGGCAATCGACGCGAGTACTTGCGCGGACGTCTGGAGAATGGCCGGGCAACTATCTACAGGAATCAGAGTTCTGGTGTACTGCGTAGCGCTGCCTGGGCTGATGGTCTGGTTGAGGTGCTGGAGGATCGCACGCTGATCGAAGGTGACTACGTGGGCTTCATCCCGCTGAGCGAAGTCCTGAGCTGACTCCTGCCGCTGGCTTACTGCGCAAACCCGGTTGATCGAACCGGGTTTTGCGTTCATGGCTTACCCTGGGTGAGCCAGGAGTGTCACGACCTGGTCGAAACGGCTATTGGCGATCCAGGCCAAGACCCCGATGGCGACGGCTGTTCCAATAGCCGAATAGGCAAGCCTGTGTTTTATGGATTTGACGTCACTACGGACTTCATCCATGTCTCGTCGGATGTATTTGAGGTGCGTCTCCAATTCAACGACGCGAGATTCCATAGCAGCTTCTCCAATGGACTTTGCGCTGTTTTTGAATTCAGCTTGATGATCGGCGCGTTTTTCTGCGAACGGTGCAACCGGAATGACCGGTGACCTGATCTCTTGGCTTTGCATGGCACGTCCCTGTGTAGTTCCTGCTGATATTTGATAACTGCAGGCGCCAAGGTGTACCAATCGCATTGGTTGGTCAATTGAGCCGATTCCTCACGTCTTGTAAGAAAAAATCCCGCCTTGTAGGACGCCATAGGTCTCGACTTCAAATAATTCAAATTTTTGCGACTTTTATGCGGTAAGACGAGGTCAACATCTCCCATACGGAACTCAATCATGGGAGTGACAACTAATGAACGAACGCAAGGCGCTGTTGATTCTGCATGGCAAGCAAGCGCTCAACGAGGCGGTTCGCTCTGCCGTTGTGGACAAGCGCAAACAGGGTTGGGAGCTGGCCGTTCGAGTGACTTGGGAAGCGGGCGACGCACAGCGTCTGGTAGATGAAGCGCTGGCGGCAGGCTACACGCAGATCATCGCAGGTGGCGGTGACGGCACCTTGCGTGATATTGCCGAAGCCTTGGCGGCGCATTCGACGCAGGCCAGTCTGGTACTGATGCCCTTGGGGACCGCCAATGATTTTGCGCGTGCCGCCGGCGTGCCTCTGGAACCCGCGCAGGCGCTGGAACTTCTCGACATTGCACCGAGCGCCATTGATCTGGGGGAGGTCGGCGGCCAAGTGTTTCTTAATATGGCCACGGGCGGTTTTGGCAGTCAGGTCACTGCAAACACCTCGGAGGACTTGAAAAAAATCCTCGGGGGCGCGGCTTACCTGTTCACCGGTTTATCGCGCTTCAGTGAGTTGCACGCAGCCTATGGCGAGTTGCAGGGGCCTGATTTTCAGTGGAGTGGCGAGCTGTTGGCATTGGGCATCGGCAATGGCCGGCAGGCCGGCGGTGGACATGTGTTGTGTCCAGACGCGCTGGCTGACGACGGTCTGCTGGACATCAGTATTCTGCCTGCGCCGCAGGAAGTCGTCGGCATCTTGAAAACCCTGCTGGCCGATGGCTTCGGCATCGACAACATGTTTGTGCGAGTCCGGCTGCCATGGGTCGAAATCAAGGTCTCGGAAGGCCTCTACATCAACCTCGATGGCGAACCGCTGGAAGGCGACAACTTGCGTTTCTCGGCACGTCCAGCGGCACTGCGCGTGCATTTGCCTAAACACTCGCCGCTGCTGGGGTCATCGCAATCGATCAATCATCCAGGCTGATGATCTGCTCGCGAACGGCGAACAGCACCAGACCCGCCACATCGTAGATCTGCAAGCGCTTCATGATCTGCGAGCGGTGGGTTTCAACGGTCTTGATGCTAAGGCCCAGGCCATTGGCGATTTCCCGGGTAGATTTTCCGCGAACGATCAGCCTAAGGATTTCCAGCTGACGCGCCGTCAGGTTGTGCGAGTCTGCAGGTTCCGGCTGGTTTTTCTGAGATCGGGTCAGCGCCTGGTTGATGACGGTGTGGGCGATGGCCGGGCTCAGGTAGCGTTCGTTGTTACGCAAGGCATCCAGGGCATGTTCGAGCTCGGTAGCCGTGGTGTCCTTGAGCAGGTAGCCATGTGCACCGGATTCCAGTGCCTGCATGATGAGTGCAGGATCGGTGTGCATCGACAGGATCAGCACCTTGCTCTGCGGGCGTACTCGCTTGAGTCGCTGCAATGCGTCAAGGCCACTGGTTTCCTTCATGGAAATATCCAGCAGGATGATGTCGGGGGACAGCTGTTCGACCATCTCGAGCAACTGCGAGCCGTCATTGGCCTCGCCGATTACCGCGTAGCCGGGAATATCCAGCACCAGAGCGCGCACGCCTGCCCTGATAAGCGAGTGGTCATCCACCAGAAGTAAGTTACAAGTCAAGGCATAACCTTATTCGTACTGGCCCGTTCGAGCGCGCGGGGCGCCCAGGGGAAGAGTGCTTCGATTTGAGTGCCTTTGCCCGGCTCGCTGGTCACGTTCAGAGTGCCTCCCAGCTGATTGATCCGTTCCGACATCCCTGCCATTCCACGTTGCCCCTCTCGACCTGGATCGGTCGCTGGCGCGAATCCCAGGCCATCGTCACTGATCAACAGTGTCAGGCCCTGAGGCAGACGTTGCAGGCGGACCAACAGATTTTTCGCTTCGGCATGGCGCAATATATTGGTCACCGCTTCCTGGGTGATTCGAAAGGCAGCCAGCGTCATTTCCTCCGGTATACCGGCCAAACGCTGATGGCATTCCAGGCTCCAGTGCACCGGCGTGTTGGCCAGCGTCTTGAGTAAATGCGCCCGCAGACTGGCTTCCAGCCCGAGACTGGTCAGTTGCCTCGGATTGAGAACGGCCGATACGTCTCGCACTTTGGTCAGGGTTTCTTCCAGCGTGTCACAGAGCACCGAACACTGTCCCTGTAGTGCTTCGGGCATTCGGCGCTTGAGCCAGTCGCTTTGAAGTTTTGCCGCGGTCAGCAATTGGCCGATGTCATCATGCAGTTCCCGACTGAGCCGGTGACGTTCGTTTTCCTGAACCTCCAACAGTCGGTCAGCCAACTCCTGGGGTTGAAACTTTATCGACTTGCGCGAAAGACAAAACTGCACCCAGACGCAGGCCAATGCGGCGATATTGAGTACCAGCAGACTCAGCGGCAGGCGAGTGGACAGGCTATAAATCAGCAGGCTGCCAAGCGCCGAGCAGGTACACAACACAAGCGTGACCAAGCGCGCGTTTTTTGGGGAGGGTGGCCTTAGGCGGATTGACTTGAGGCTGGCGTACATAGCGGATGGAGCCAATGGATGTTCGCTGCGGGAAGACCGGTCATCGTGGATGACGGGTCTCTGTCTGGAGTCACTCTGCCATTATTTGACGTCAACTAATGGGCGGCATAATACCACTTAAGATACCGTTGGTCGCGTTTGGTATATATGTCTGCAGCGTCAGGAAACAAGAGGTTATGGACGGCAGTTCCATAATGGAAAAAGTTGGGTGCAGGAATGGTTTATTGCTTTTTGAGTTGTCGTTAGCAGGTATGAAATATTGAATTGCGACATGACCCCGTTAAATTCAGAGAGGCGGTCATGGCAATAAAAATTCGGAGCGCCGCATAGTGCTCCGATAAGTTCAGGCTTGCCGTCCCGAATAGGAAACGAGTGTGAACGGTTTGGAATTAGCGGGGGGGCTGAAGCTGACCGTGTCCGACCTGAAAGGCGAAGGCCTCGATCAGGGAGGTCTGTTCACTGTCATCAAGGCTGAGTTGGCCGGTCTTCTGATCGATAAGCTCGAGTTGCCAGGCGATCAGCGTCAGGCAGTCTTTCAGTGCACCCAAGGCCTGGTCGTGCAAAACCATGTGGTTCTGGGCGTGGCTCAGCAAGCCATGAATGTGCAACGAAAACTCCGAAACGGCTGCCAGAGCCAGCGCATCAGCCTTGTTGGCCAGTTTGAGCAGGGTGCTAAGCATGCAGTCGATGGCGTCCTTGTCATTGCTGATCAGTTGCAAATGACTCAGGCATTCCTCGGTTTTAACCAGGAGTGTTTCAGCTTCAACGAGAAATTCCGGGAGCCGTTGAGTCCACTCTTTACGATCGTTCGGCATGCTTATCTCCACAACGTCATGTCAAATGAGGGAATGTCGTGTGTGTCGACGAGGACGATCAGAGTCCCGGCATTGCCATGCCGTCGTGAGATCGCGCGCCGGCCAGTCTGGCTGCAGGCTGGGGAACTCGATAGGGTGGATGGCCACTTACCTGCGATCGCACACAAAAGCCTGACTCCGTTCATGCAATGAGAATGGCGTCACATTAATGGCTATTGGATATTGCGAATATCAGGTTGGACCTGATTGCTACTAGGGGAATCCCTTACACGGGGGAACCAACCGAACGAAACGAGGTCTCGCGGCAGGCAATGAGGCAGATGAAGTCACTTGGCTAGTAAAGCATGATGTTAATGTGACATCAATGTTTGATCGTGGCATTTTACAGGGGGTCAAGATCCGGCAAAAACAGCCGATAACCCCCTTTAGTGAATTCATCAGAACAAGCCCAGGAGTCATTGATGGCCGGCATTCTCGACACGGTAGACCAACGCACGCAACTGGTGGGTGAGAATCGCCTGGAAATTCTCATGTTCCGGCTGGCCGGACGGCAATTGTTCGCGATCAACGTGTTCAAAGTGCAGGAAGTGCTGCAACTGCCGAAGCTGACCCTGATGCCCCAGCGTCATCCGTATGTCTGCGGTGTGGTTAATTTGCGTGGCCAGACCCTGCCGGTGATCGACCTGTCCCAGGCCATTGGTATGCGTCCGCTGGTGCCAAGCCCGACCAGTACAATCATCGTCACCGAGTACAACCGTTCGGTGCAGGCGTTCCTGGTCGGTGGCGTGGACCGTATCGTCAACATGAACTGGGAAGCCATTCTGCCGCCGCCGGCCAGCGCCGGTCGTCAGCATTACCTGACGGCCATCAGCAAGGTCGACGACCAGTTGGTGGAAATCATCGACGTCGAAAAAGTCCTCGCGGAAATCGTCCCGTACAACGCCAAGGTCTCGCGCGACAAACTCGACGATCCGGTTCTGGAACGTGCCCGTGGCCGTGAAGTGCTGCTGGTGGACGACTCGAACGTGGCGCTGTCGCAATTGCGTGACACCCTGGGTCAGTTGGGCGTGAAGATGCACATTGCCAGCGATGGCTTGAAGGCACTGAACATGCTCAAGGCCTGGGCCGATACCGGTGTGAACATGACCGACAAACTGCTGATGGTCTTCACAGACGCGGAAATGCCGGAAATGGACGGCTATCGCCTGACCACGGAAATCCGCAACGACCCGCGTCTGCGTGGCCTTTATGTGGTTCTGCATACCTCGTTGTCCGGCAGCTTCAACGACTCGATGGTGAAAAAGGTTGGCTGCGACAACTTCCTCTCCAAATTCCAGCCGGACAAACTCGTCGATGTGGTGCGCCAGCGTCTGATGCTTGATGAAGTACCTGCCTGACACCACCCGCAAAGGCTGACTTGACGTCAGCCTTTGATTCGGCGATCAAGCTCGTATAGGGTGGCGTTTTTTGCCCACCAAGGAGCTGGCCATGTTGCGTCTGAGCGCGCTGTATCGTTATCCGTTGAAATCCGGCAAGGGTGAGATCCTGCAGCAGGTCAGCCTCGACAAGCTGGGCCTGGACGGTGATCGACGCTGGATGCTGGTGGACGAGGCCAGCGGGCGCTTTCTGACTCAACGTGCAGTGGCGCAGATGAGTCAGCTGTCGGCGTTGTGGAATGCCGACGGTGGCGTGACCCTCAGTGCGCCGGGCCGCTCACCGATCGATATCGCCTTGCCCGCCAGTGACGCGGAACTGCGTGGCGTGACCATTTGGCGCGATACGTTGCGTGTGCCGGATGCCGGTGACGAGGCGGGTGCCTGGGTCAGCGAATTCATTGGTAAACCGACTCGCCTTGTCCAAGTGCCCCTTGATCGTGCACGCACCACCCAGGCCGGCTACGGCAAGGACGATGATCAGGTGGCCTTCGCCGATGGCTTTCCGCTGTTGCTGATCGGACAGGCCTCGTTGGAGGATTTGTCGCAAAAGGTCGGCCGCCCGCTGGAAATGCTGCGCTTTCGGCCCAACCTGGTGATCGAGGGCAGCGAGGCGTATGCCGAAGATGGCTGGAAGCGCATCCGCATCGGCGATGTCGAGTTCCGCGTGGTCAAGTCGTGTTCACGTTGCATTCTGACCACCATCGACCCGCAAACCGGCGAGCGTAGCGAAGATCGCGAACCACTGGCGACGTTGCAGAAATACCGTGCCGAGGCCGATGGTGCGATGTTCGGACAGAACCTGGTCAACGACAGCAATGGCCAACTTGAAGTCGGTATGCCGGTGACGGTTCTGGAATAAGACAATCTGAATGACTGCCGTTCAACAAAAAATGCCCGTGTCCAAGGACACGGGCATTTTTTTTCGCTGTGAAAACCCAGGGGTTTAGCCGCGGTATTCGCACAGGTAAGCGGTGTCGACGGCCACTTTCAGCTGGAACTTGCTGTTGGCGGGCACGTTGAACTGGCTGCCGGCGGCGAAGGTTTCCCAGTCGCTGCTGTCCGGCAGTTTGACGGTCAGGGCGCCGGACACCACGTGCATGATTTCACGCTGGCTGGTGCCGAATTCGTATTCGCCCGCTGCCATGACGCCGATGGTCGCAGGACCTTCAGCGGTGCCAAAGGCGATCGACTTGACGGTGCCGTCGAAGTACTCGTTGACTTTAAACATGGGCGATTCCTCGAAAAGGGCTGAAAAGGGCTGGCCAGTATGCACAAGGCCTATGCCGGCGTCACCTCTCTAAGACGGAAGAACCAGTGGCAATAATCGTGCGGTATTACGCGCATCTTCCAGCGCCCGATGTTGTTGGCCGCTGAACTGCATGCCTGCCAGTTGCAGCGCGCCGTTGAGCCCCAGCGGGCGTTCCAGCCGGCGAGCCTTGGCAAAGCGCTGTTTGAGGTTCATGTGCGGCACCCGGCTCAGGGCGCTGTCGAGTTGCAGGCGCTCCCACTCCTGAACCAACTGTTTGCGATCGTAATCGCCCCAACTGACCCAGCCTTCGAGGCGCGAGTGATGCTGGCCGAGCCAGTGCTCGAAAGACGCCCAGACCTCACTCAGAGGCTGCGCGGCGTCGATGTTGGCCTGGGTGATGCGGGTCAGTTGCCGGCAAAACGGTGTCAGCAAGGGCCGACGCAGCGGCCGGACGAAACGCTGGAAAGCATCCAGTTCGCGCCCCTTGCGGTCCACCAGCGTGGCGCCGATTTCGATGATTTCCATTTCTGTTACTGGCCAACCACCCTCATCGGTGGTGGCTTCGAGATCAATGACCAGCCAGTGAGGCATCGCAGGGTTCCTGGTATCCGCGTCCTGATAGGGCTTGAGCGTAGCCAAACCCGGCGGATCCGCCTAGCGGCTTATTCGACCTCCAACAAAATCTGACGATTTTTCACCTGGTCACCGACCCTGACCTGCAAGCGTTTGAGCACGCCGTCGATACCAGACTTGAGCGGATGCTCCATTTTCATGGCCTCCAGCACGATCAACAGCTGGCCTTTACTGACCGAGCTGCCCTCAGTCACCAGTACGTCGACGATTGCCCCGTCCATCGGAGCCTTGAGGGTGCCGGTGCTGACGCTGGCCTGGCTGCTGACCAAGGCCTGCGTCCGGTCCACCAGCCGCAGGCTGCCGGGACGGGTGAACAGCCAGAGTTGTCCTGCCTCGAGACGGTAAGCATGGCGTCGCCGGATGCCGTTGATTTCCAGGCTGGCCCAGCGTCCGTCGCACTGGATGACCTTCAATTCAAAGGGCGTTGTGGCCACTTGAATCCGATACGGTTCATCCGGCACCGCGTTCAATTGCACTGACCAATCCTGATCCTCAAGACCGATTCGATAGTGCAACGGCACGCTGGCGTTATTGCGCCAACCGGTCAGTGGCGCGTGATGAGCCTGCGCCGAGGCCTGATAGAACAACGCAGTAGCGATGGCCAGTTCTTCGGCGCTCGGCACATGCGCATGCAGGCAGGGATGCTCGGCAAAGTGACACTGGATGAACCCGGTACTGAACTCGCCACTCATAAATTGCGGGTGTTCGAGCAGGCTGGCGAGCAAGCGCTGATTGCTTTGCACGCCGAGCAGCACGCTGTCCTGCACCGCCCGCAGCAACTTACGCCGGGCTTCTTCGCGGGTGGCACCGTGGGCGATGATCTTGCCCAGCATCGGGTCATAAAACGGGCTGACTGTCTGGCCTTCGATCAAGCCATGATCGATCCGCACGCCGCGCTGCAACGCAGGCTCCCACGCGGTGATACGGCCGGTTTGTGGGAGAAAACCGTGTGCCGGATCTTCGGCGTACATACGGACTTCCATGGCATGGCCGCTGAGCTGAACCTGCTCCTGTCGCAAGGGCAGCGGCAGTCCTTCGGCGACGTGCAACTGCCAGGCCACCAGATCGAGGCCGGTGATCAATTCGGTCACCGGGTGCTCCACCTGGAGTCGGGTGTTCATCTCCAGAAAATAAAACTGCCCACGCGCATCCAGCAGGAACTCGACAGTGCCAGCGCCGACGTAATTCACTGCGCGACCCGCCTTTAGCGCCGCTTCACCCATGGCCTGACGCAACTCGGCGGTGATTACCGGGCAGGGCGCTTCTTCGATGACTTTCTGGTGGCGACGCTGGATCGAACAGTCGCGCTCGCCAAGGTAGATCAGGTTGCCGTGCTGGTCGCCGAACAGTTGAACTTCGACGTGACGCGGGTCAATCAGCGCTTGCTCGAGAATCAGTTCGTCGCTGCCAAACCCATGCAGCGCTTCGGAGCGGGCGGTGCGCAGTTGCTCCAGCAAATCACTGGCCTCGTGCACCAGGCGCATGCCCCGCCCGCCACCGCCGGCACTGGCCTTGATCATCAGCGGATAGCCGATGCGTGCGGCTTCGCGGCTCAGGGTCGCGTCGTCCTGTTCTTCGCCCTGATAACCCTTTATGCACGGCACACCGGCATCGAGCATGGCGAGTTTCGACAGGCGTTTGCTGCCCATCAGTTCGATGGCTTCGGGGCTGGGACCGATGAACGTGATGCCGGCATCCAGGCAGGCGCGGGCGAAGCCGGCGTTTTCCGAGAGGAAGCCGTAGCCCGGATGGATCGCGTCAGCGCCCGTGCGTCGGGCGGCGTCGAGGATTGCCGGGATATTCAGATAGGACTGCTGCACCGGGGCCGGGCCGACGTTAACGGCTTCGTCGGCCATCTGCACATGCAGCGCATCGGCGTCGGCATCGCTGAACACCGCGACCGTGCGATAGCCCAGGGCCTGGGCGGTGCGCTGGATGCGGCAGGCGATTTCACCGCGGTTGGCGATCAGGATTTTGCTGAATCCGGGCATGGGGGTTTCCCTTTTGTTTTGCGGTGGATGGGATGCCCTCTTCGCGAGCAAGCCCGCTCCCACAGGGGAATGCATTTCAAATGTGGGAGCGGGCTTGCTCCGGGCGGCGTTCCGACAAAGCTTTTAAGGCGCCCACCCGGGTTTGCGTTTCTGCACGAAGGCCATGGTCCCCTCAATACCCTCAGCCCCGGTCACCGCCTCGCTGAACCAATCGGCCGCTTCATCCAGCAACGCATTCGATGGCTGTCCGGCACTCGCGAGCAAGAGTTTTTTGGTCGTCGCATTGGCTTCCGGCGCGCAGCACAACACATGGGCCAGAATTTCATCGAGACGCTCGGCCAACGCTTGCGCGTCATGCTCGACAAAATGCACCAACCCCATGCGTCGTGCCTGTGTGCCGTCGAAACGTGCAGCGGTCAGCGCCAGTCGGCGAGTCTGAGTCAGACCGATGCGCTGCACCACGAACGGCGCGATCTGCGCAGGCAGAAGGCCGAGGCTGGTTTCCGGCAGACCGAATTGCGCCTGATGATCGGCCAAGGCGACGTCGCTGACGCAGGCCAGACCAAAACCACCGCCGAGGACCGCGCCTTGCAGCACCGTGATCACCACTTGCGGCGCGTGTTGCACCTCTTGCAGCAGCGCACCGAACGCGCGATTCAAGTCGCGATAGGCGCTCGGGCCTTGAGCGCGAGCGTTGGCCATGTCCTTGATGTCGCCACCGGCGCAAAAATGCCCGCCGGCACCACCGATCACCAAGGCCCGAATCTCACGGTCATCGTGCACGGCCAACAGCACGGCACGCAGTTCCGCGACCATCAACAGGCTCATGGCGTTGCGGCTTTCGGGGCGGTTGAGGGTGATGTGCAGGACACCGCTATGCGGCTCGAGCAGCAAGGTCTGGCAAACGGGCAAAGTGCTCATTTCTTTTTCCCCGGCAGGATGCCCATGAGTTTGCAGATGATCCCCAGCATGATTTCGTCGGCACCGCCGCCGATCGACACCAGCCGCACGTCACGGTAAGCGCGGGCCACCGGGTTGTCCCACATGAAGCCCATGCCGCCCCAGTATTGCAGGCAGCTGTCGCTGACTTCCCGGCCCAGACGCCCGGCCTTGAGTTTGGCCATCGACGCCAGACGGGTGACGTCCTGGCCTTTGATGTACTGCTCGGTGGCCTGATAGACCAATGCCCGCAGGCATTCGATTTCGGTTTGCAGTTCGGCGAGGCGGAAGTGGATGACCTGATTGTCGATCAGCGCATTGCCGAAGGTTTTGCGCTCCTTGCAATACTCGATGGTGCTGTCGACGCAGTACTCCAGGCCCTTGATCATGTTCGCCGCGCCGAACAGGCGTTCCTCCTGGAACTGCAACATCTGCATCATGAACCCCGCGCCTTCATGGCCGATGCGATTGCGTTGCGGCACGCGCACGTTGTCGAAAAACACCTGGGCGGTTTCCGAGCTGCGCATGCCGAGCTTGTCCAGGTGCGAACTGAGGCTGATGCCCGGCGTGTTCATCGGCACCATGATCAGCGACTTGTTGATGTGCGGTTTGTCGTCCGAGGTGTTGGCCAGCAGGCAGATGAAATCGGCGCTCGGCGAGTTGGTGATCCACATCTTGCTGCCGTTGATCACGTAGTCATCGCCGTCCTTGCGGGCGGTGGTTTTCAAACCGGCCACGTCGGAACCGGCGCCGACTTCGGAAACACCGATGCAGCCGACTTGCTCGCCAGTGATGGCTGGACGGAGAAACTCTTCACGTAGTTCATCAGAGCCGAAACGCGCCAGCGCCGGGGTGCACATGTCGGTCTGCACGCCAATGGACATCGGAATGCCGCCGCAATGAATGGTGCCGAACTCTTCAGCCGCGACGATCGAATAGCTGTAATCGAGCCCCATGCCCCCGAATTTTTCCGGTTTGGAAATCCCCAGCAGGCCGAGGTCGCCGGCCTTGCGGAAGATCTCGTGGATAGGAAAGCGCCCAGCCTTTTCCCATGCCTCGACGTGCGGATTGATTTCGTGCTCGACGAATTGGCGGACGGTGCGGCGCAGTGCTTCGTGTTCCTGGGTGAAGATCATTTTTATTGTCTCCTGAGCGCCCTTAGAAACGGGCTACGCCAAAACTGTTGGATTGCAGCGGCCGCACTTCAGCCTCATGACAGATCTCCAGCAAGTACCCGAGCAAGGTTCGGGTATCGCGCGGGTCAATCAGCCCGTCGTCCCACAGATTGGCGCTTCCATAAAGTGAGGTGGACTGGCTGTCGAGTTTCTGCGCGGTGACCTGTTCCAGCATGTCGAGCATTTTCGGGTCGGGCACCAGGCCGTCCTTGGCCTGTTTGGCCTCGGTGACGATCCGCAGCACTTTGCCGGCCTGGGCGCCGCCCATCACCGCCGTGCGGCTGTTGGGCCAGGCGAAAATGAAGCGCGGGTCGAGGCCGCGGCCGCACATTGCGTAGTTGCCGGCGCCATAGGAGCCGCCGACAACGATGGTCAGTTTAGGCACCCGGGCATTGGCCACCGCTTGAATCATTTTCGCGCCGTGTTTGATCACGCCTTGCTGCTCCGACTCGGTGCCGACCATGAATCCTGTGGTGTTGTGGAAGAACAGCAACGGGGTCTTGCTCTGGTCACAGAGCTGAATGAACTGCGCCGCCTTGCTCGCACCCTTGGGCGTGATCGGTCCATTGTTGCCAATGAACCCGCAGGCGCGACCTTGAATCTGCAAATGGCCGCAGACGGTTTGCTGATCGAACTCACCCTTGAATTCGAGAAAGTTCGAGCCGTCGGCAATCCGCGCGATGATCTCGCGCACGTCGTAAGGTTTTTTCGTGTCGTCAGGAATCAGCCCGAGCAACTCGTCGATGGGGTAGAGCGGTTCTTCCCACCGACGTTCGGGTACCCAGGGCAACTGATCATTCCACGGTAACAGGCTGACAATCTCGCGCACCTGCCGCACGCCATCGGCATCGTTCTCGGCCAGGTATTCAGCGGTGCCGGCGATTTGCGCATGCATCTCCGCGCCGCCCAGTGCTTCATCGGTGGCGACTTCGCCGGTGGCAGCCTTGAGCAGCGGCGGGCCGGCCAGAAACAGCTTGGCCTTGCCACGCACCACCACCACGTAATCCGACAGCCCCGGCTGATAGGCACCGCCCGCCGTGGCCGAGCCATGGACCACGGTGATTTGCGGCAGGCCCATGGCCGACATCCGCGCCTGATTGGCAAAGCTGCGGGCGCCTTCGACGAAAATCTCCGCCGCGTAATTGAGGTTGGCGCCACCGCTTTCGGCTAGGGTAATGACCGGCAGTTTGTTCTCCATGGCGATCTGTTGCAGGCGCAGGGATTTTTTCAAACCGCTGGGGGAAATGGTCCCGCCCTTGATCGCACTGTTGTTCGCCACCACCAGCACCCGCACGCCGGACACGTAGCCGATCCCGGCGATCAACCCGCCGCCTGCCGAGCTGCCGTCCTTGTCGTCGTGCAGCTTGTAGCCCGCCAGACTCGCCAGTTCGAGGAACGGGGCGCCGGGATCCAGCAGCAAATTAAGGCGTTCACGGGGCAGCAGTTGCCCGCGTTTGTCGAACCTGGGCTTGGCCTCGGCTGCCTTGTTCAGCAGGTTCTGCTCGAGCTGGCGGACGTGCTCGATGCCGACCAGCATCGCCGCGCGATTGCGGGCGAACTGTTCGCTGAACGGGTCCACTTGCGACTGAATCACCGGCATGGCTTATTCCTTGTCCTTGAGGACGTCCGGCAAGTAGGCTCGATGGAAACCGTTATACGACTCGCTGATCTGCGCCTTGTGTATCGGCCAGGCGCGCCCGCCCAGGCTGGCGGCGCCGTCGATGCGCAAGGTGCTGCCACTGACAAACGCCGCTGCCGGGCTGAGCAGGAAAACGATCGCCGCGCTGACTTCCGATTCGGTGCCGATGCGTTTGAGTGGAACGTGCTCGCGCAACGTCGGGATCACCGCTTTGAACGCGCCTTCGTAGGTGTCCATGCCACTGGATGCGATCCAGCCCGGCGCCACGGCGTTGACCCGCACCCCGGCATAACCCCATTCGAACGCGGCGGTCTTGGTGAGGTTGTCCATGCCTGAACGCGCCGCGCCCGAGTGGCCCATGCCGGGCATGCCGCCCCACATGTCGGCGAGCATGTTGACGATGGCGCCGCCGTGCGTGCTCATGGATTGGTTGAACACTTCCCGGGCCATCAGGAACCCGCCCATCAGGTTGATGCGCAACACCGTGTCGAAACCTTTTTGATTGATCGACGCCAGCGGCGACGGGTACTGCCCGCCGGCATTGTTGACCAGGCCGTGAATCGGTCCGTGCTTGCGGATCAACTCGCTGACCACATGCTTGACCGCTTCTTCCTCACGAATATCGCAGACCATCCAGTCAGCCTTGCCGCCATCTTCGGTAATCTCGGCCACGACGTTTTTCAGCTTGTCGGCCTTGCGCCCGAGCAGCAGCACATGGGCGCCGAGGGCCGCCAGTTCGTGAGCGGTGCAACGGCCGATGCCGCTACCACCACCGGTGACGATGATGTTTTGGCCTGCAAACAAATCGGCTTTGAAAATCGAATCGTATGCCATGGCGACAGTCCTCTAGTTGACTCGGTCAGCGATGCGCTGAGGCACCGGTATCTGGATTTCCAGCAGTTGCTGGGCGAAGGCTTTGCCTTGCGGGTCGATCCGCAGGCTGGCCACGCCACCGCCTCCCAGGGCGTTTTCCAGCAGAAAATTAAGGCTATGGGTGCCCGGCAGGTACCAACGTTCGACACGTCCGTGGATCGGATCGAGGACATGACTCATCCAGTCGACGATCACTTCCGGCGTCAAGGCTTCGGCAATCCACGGCAGGTACTCCGGCTCGCGGGCCATGACGCCGATGTTGCTGTGATTGCCCTTGTCACCGGAGCGCGCCACGGCGAGTTTGACCAGGGCCACGCTGGCATCGGCCCGGTCTGAGGGTTTCGGTGGGGCGCACGCCACGGGCAGGTCGGCGGTGTCGAGTACATCAACGGCGGGCAGGGCGCAGGGGTGGCGCTGGCCCTTGAGATCAATTTCCAGCGTGCAGGCGGTTTTGTCGATAAGGAACGAGAACAGCCGGATCAGCGGATACACCGTGGGCCGTCCACCGACAATCCCGGTCAGTCCCGGCGCCATGCCGGTGGCGGCCTGGGCGATCTCCCGGGAGAACACAATCAACGCCTGTTTACCCGGATGGCGCACCGCGAGTTTGATTACTACTTCGCGGCTGTCCTGACGCTGACCGTGGGGGCCGTAAGTGGCCTCGCTGCCGAGCAGTTCGATGTTCACTTCGCTGTAGGGTGGCCAACCGCGCTGGCTGAAAATCTCTGAGGTCTTGTTGATGATCGCTTCGCTGACCCGGCGCGCCTTGTCGACCGCATCGATCCCGGCGATCAGGCAACTGGCGGTACAGCGGAAACCGTCCGGGTACGTCGCGCTGACCTTGTACTGATCGGTTGGCGGCAAGCCTTTTGCGCCGTGCACCTGGACCGCATTTTTGCCTTGTTGCACGAGTTTGACGTCAGTGAAATCGCAGACCACGTCCGGTAGCAGATACGCCTGCGGGTTACCGATTTCATACAGCATCTGCTCGCCGACCGTCAGGGGGGTGACCAGCCCGCCGGAGCCTTCGGGTTTGCTGACGATGAGCTGGCTGTCGGCGCTGACTTCGACGATGGGGAAGCCGATGTGTTCGTAGTCGGGCACCTCGCGCCAATCGGTGAAGTTGCCGCCGGTGCACTGGGCGCCACATTCGATGATGTGGCCGGCCAATGCGGCTTGGGCGAGTTTGTCGTAGTCGTGCCACGACCAGCCGAACTCATGCACCAGCGCGGCACTGACCACGGCGCTGTCGACCACGCGCCCCGTGATGACAATGTCGGCGCCCAGACGCAAGGCTTCGACGATGCCGGGTGCGCCGAGGTAGGCGTTGGTCGAGACGCACATCGGCGGCAAGGGCGCGCCGCTGAACATTTCATGGATTGCGCTGCCGCTCAGCTGTTTGAGTTGCGGCTGCAAGTCATCGCCCAGAAGCACGGCGATTTTCAGCGTTACCCCGGCCTTGTCGCAGGCCGCTTGCAGGGCGGCGGCGCAGGCTTGCGGGTTGACCCCGCCGGCGTTGCTGATGACGCGGATTTTCTGTTCGGCCAGTTGACCCAACAGCGGGCTGAGGACTTCGATGAAGTCGCTGGCGTAGCCGGCCTGGGGATCTTTCATCCGCGCGCCGGCCATGATCGACATCGTAATCTCGGCCAGATAATCGAAGACCAGATAATCCAGACGCCCGCGTTCGACGAGTTGCGCGGCAGCGGTCGAGGTGTCACCCCAGAAGGCGCTGGCGCAACCGATGCGGATCGTTTTAGACACAGTCAACTCCATAGCGACCTCCGACAGAAGTGCATCGAGACTACCAAGCAAGCGCTTGGTTTGTAAACGGCTTAACTATCTTCTGCCCGAGCGCTTGCTTGGTCGCGCCGGCCAGCTTAAATTGCCCGCGCAACCCCGCTGTTTTAGCGGTGAGCGGCGTATTTGATTGATCGACTGTAGGAGAGAACGGGTGGACGAGCAAAAAGCCCTGAGGGTGATGCGCGAATTGGTCGACAACGGCCAATTGACCGACCCGGACAGCGCCCGCGGCAAACTGCTGCAAGTGGCGGCTCACCTGTTCCGCAACAAAGGTTATGAACGCACTACCGTGCGCGATCTGGCCGGCGCCGTGGGGATTCAGTCCGGCAGTATTTTTCATCACTTCAAAAGCAAGGACGAGATCCTGCGGGCGGTGATGGAGGAAACCATTCGCTACAACACCGCGTTGATGCGAGCAGCCCTGGCAGAAGCCGGCAGTGTGCGCGAGCGGGTACTGGCGCTGATTCGTTGTGAGTTGCAGTCGATCATGGGCGGCAGCGGCGAGGCCATGGCGGTGTTGGTGTATGAATGGCGCTCGCTGTCCGAAGACGGGCAAGCGCGAGTCCTGGCGCTGCGCGACATTTATGAAGAGCTCTGGCTACAGGTGCTGGGCGAGGCCAAGAACGCCGGTTTTATTCGCGGGGATGTGTTCATCACCCGCCGTTTCCTGACCGGTGCGTTGTCCTGGACCACCACCTGGTTTCGCGCCGGCGGCAGCATGAGCCTCGATCAATTGGCCGATGAGGCATTGATTCTCGTGCTGGAAGAAAAGCAGTAAGTTTGTTTTGAATCAGAAGGAAACTGGCTAAGTGGCCGAAACCGCCTAGCTTGAATGCATTGAAAGGTATTTTTTTGGGGAGTGGTTGTTTTGATGTCTTCGCCAATTCGGACGGCTTCGCGGCTTTTGCTGGCGACGCTTGCAGTGTTATGCGTGGTTCCATCCCAGGCCGCACAACTGGTGCGGGTCGGTGCCGCACATTTTCCTCCTTATACCGTGCGCCCGGAATCCGGTGCTGACACCGGTTTGCTGCCGCAGTTGGTCGAGGCGCTCAATGCCTTGCAGAACGACTATCAGTTTGAGTTGGTGCCCACTTCCATTCCCCGGCGTTTTGGTGACTTCAAGCAAGGCCGGGTGGACATGGCGATTTTCGAGAACCCGGACTGGGGCTGGAAGGACATCCCGCACACCACTGTCGACATGGGGCTGGAAGACGCCGAGATTTTTGTCGCACAACGCCAGCCCGATGGTCAGCCGGTTCGTCAGCAGAATTATTTTGCCGACCTCGCCGGCAAGCGTCTGGCGCTGTTCAGCGGCTATCACTACGAGTTCGCCAACTTCAATGCCGATCCAAAATTCCTCGCGCAAAACTATGAGGCAACGCTGACGTATTCCCATGACAGTAACCTGCTGATGGTGCTGCGCGGGCGTGCCGACGTTGCCCTGGTGACCCGCTCTTATCTGAGCGATTACTTGCTGCGCAACGAGAAAGTCGCCGATCAGTTGCTGGTGTCCCAGCGTATCGATCAGGTTTATCACCACTACGCCATCCTCAGTCCGGCCGCACCCATCAGTGGTGAGGCGTTCGGCAAGTTGCTGCAAGGGTTGCGGGACAATGGCCAGATGCTGAAGATTTTCGATCCCTACAAGATCGCCGTGGTGCCGGTCCCGGGTAGCTGAGATCGCGCCACAGGTCGCGTATTTGCCGACTTCTCTTAAATTTCCCGCGCTGGCTCACGTCACCTCGTTGAACTGTCGACGATTAACGTGAGCCCGACCCATGTCCACTCTGAATCACCTGACTGCCCTGGCCTTGCCGACAGGAAGCCGTCTTGTAGCTGATGAAACCGAAAGCCGCCTGTGTCTCAGCCTTGAAGGGCGGCCGCCGATTCAGTTGCGCCTGACTCGCGAGCCCGCGCTGCAAGTGCAAGTAGAAGAGCGCTTCGACCACACCGACAATCAGGCCGTCTGGGCGGCCTGTTATTGGCTGTTTGCCCGTGACCCGGCCTGCCAGCGTCTGACCTGGCATCTCGATGAAGCCCCCACCGAAGCATTGCTCAGCGGGTTGCTGATCCCTACCGAAATCGTCGGCCAGTATCGTTGCGAACGCACGCTGTTCTGGCAGTTGCCTCAGCCTTGGCTGGGCGCGTCACTGACACCGGGTTATCCGCAGCAAATGGTCATCAGTGGCGGCAAGCGTCATCCGCTGCGGCCGGTGAAACCGCGCGGTGAAGTCTATCGGCGTTTTGATGCGCGCCTCGGTGCCCGGATCTCCCTGCGCACGGTGGACATCGACCTGGACCTGGCGCGTTTCAATCGTTGGCAGAACAGCCCGCGCGTAGCGAGTTTCTGGCAGGAGGAGGGCAGCTTCGAGCAGCATCGCGAGTACCTGAGCAAGCTTGAAGCCGATCCCCATACCCTGACGCTGATCGGGTGTTTCGATGATCAGCCGTTCGCCTACTTTGAAGCGTATTGGGCCAAGGAAGATCGCATCGCGCCGTTCTATGACGCCGGTGATTACGACCGCGGTATTCACATGCTGGTGGGTGAAGAAAATCACCGAGGCCCGCATAAGGTGGCGAGCTGGTTATCGGCGTTGACGCACTACCTGTTTCTCGACGATCCACGCACTCAGCGAGTGGTTGCCGAGCCTCGCGCCGACAACGCGAAGATGATCGGGCATATGCAGAGCCAGGGTTTCCACTGCGAGAAAGCGTTCGACTTCCCACACAAGCGTGCGGCGCTGATGGTGCTGGGGCGTGAGCGGTTTTTTGATCGGTGTGTGTTGGTTTGAGATGTAAGTCTCAAGGTCTGCACCGACCTTGAGTCAGTCTTCGCGAGCAAGCCCGCTCCCACATTTGATCTCCAGTGTCCACAAAGAGTGAGTTCACAAAAGATCCAATGTGGGAGCGGGCTTGCTCGCGAAGGAGGCAACGCAAATTTCAGATCTTAGCGACGGGCAAAGGTATCCACACGACTGCCCGACACCTTGCGGCAGTGCACCAGCGCATCGCGAATCATGAAGTTGACCAGGGTCGGCGAGACGCCAAGCTCCTTGGCGATGTCCTTTTGCGGCACGCCGTGCAGGCGATACATCTCGAAGGCGTAGCGGGTGCGGCTGGGCAGCTCGGTCAGCGCGTCGGCGATGTGTTCCAGCGTCGAGAAGTTGATGTGCGAGGTTTCCGGCGAAGCGCCTTGAATCACCACGTTCAGGCCTTCCTCTTCAGGGCCCGAATACTTCTGCTCCAGCGCCTGTTTGCGGTAGTGATCGATCGCCAGGTTGCGCACGATCTGGAACAAGTAGCTGAGCTGAGCCTTGAACGAGGACGTGATCTGCGGCGCTGATTGCAGCCGGAAGAACGCATCCTGCACCACGTCTTCAGCCCGCGACCGGCAGCCGGTAATGCGGGCTGCAATCTTGACCAGAATCAGTCGATTGTCGACGAATGCCTGAAGTAGCGGTGAATCGCACCTGCTTGTGGACACTTGTTCCGTCATGGAAATCACCTTGCTGCAAATAGGTTGGCGGGACGGCAAGCGGGGGCTGGGCCGTCCAACACATCGAGCGACAAATTAGGCTGAATGATAATGATTGTCAAATGAGAAAGATAACTAATGCTCCTCAAAGGTGCAGAGTGAGAACCGCGACACGCTGACGCACCCGGGCCTGCTGGGTTTCAAGCCTGCGGACTAATTATTTCAAGACGTCAACCGTTCTCATTGGTGAATGGTTCCGGGTAGCGGCTGCGGCCAAAACAGCATTCCCAAGCCTTGCGCGGTCGGCGAAGACCGCGTCCTGAACGCCCTCGAAGGGGCGTGACGTCAGAAAACCGATTCCACTTGCAAGCCGAATTCAGGCAGGAAACCTCATGACCGACGCGTTCGAACTCCCCAGCACACTGGTCCAAGCCCTTCAGCGCCGAGCGGCCCTGACGCCGGATCGGGTGGCCTTGCGTTTTCTCGGCGAAACCCAGGATCAGGCTGTGGTGCTCAGTTATCGCGAGCTGGATCAGCGGGCGCGGACCATTGCTGGCGCGTTGCAGGCCGAGGCTGAGTTTGGCGATCGCGCGGTGCTGCTGTTTCCCAGCGGCCCGGATTACGTCGCGGCGTTCTTCGGCTGCCTGTACGCCGGTGTGATCGCGGTGCCGGCCTATCCGCCGGAGTCGGCGCGTCGTCATCATCAGGAGCGTTTGCTGTCGATCATCAGTGATGCCGAACCGCGTTTGCTGCTGACCAGCGCCGGTCTGCGCGATGCGTTGCAGCAAATAGAGGGCGCGCCGCCGTTGCTGTGTGTCGACACCCTCGACAGCGCCCTGGCCGAACGTTGGGTGGCGCCGATCCTTGCAGACGACCACGTCGCGTTCCTGCAATACACCTCCGGCTCCACCGCGTTGCCGAAAGGGGTGCAAGTCAGCCACGGCAACCTGGTGGCTAATGAACTGCTGATTCGCCACGGCTTCGGCATCGATCTGAATCCTGACGACGTGATCGTCAGCTGGTTGCCGCTGTACCACGACATGGGCCTGATTGGCGGTCTGTTGCAGCCGATTTTCAGCGGCGTGCCGTGTGTGTTGATGTCGCCGGCGTATTTCCTCGGCCGGCCGTTGCGCTGGCTGGAAGCAATCAGCGAGTACGGCGGGACCATCAGCGGCGGGCCGGATTTTGCCTATCGATTGTGCAGCGAGCGGGTCAGTGAATCGGCCCTGGAACGCCTCGATCTGAGCAGCTGGCGCGTGGCGTATTCCGGTTCCGAACCGATTCGCCTCGATACGCTGGAGCGCTTCGCCGAGAAGTTCGCGGCCTGCGGTTTCACCCAAGACAGTTTCATGGCCTCTTACGGGTTGGCCGAAGCGACGCTGTTCGTAGCCGGCAGCCCTCGCGGTCAGGGCATTGGCAACCTGCGTGTGGACGATCAAGCCCTGGCGCAAAACCGTGCGGAGCCAGGCGAGGGCAGCGCGATCATGAGTTGCGGTATCAGTCAGCCGGATCACGCGGTGCTGATTGTCGATCCGACTGCGCTCAACGAGTTGGCTGACAACACGGTCGGCGAAGTCTGGGCCGCCGGGCCAAGTATCGCCCACGGCTATTGGCGCAACCCCGAAGCCAGCGCCAAAACCTTCGTTCAGCACGCTGGCCGAACCTGGCTGCGCACCGGTGATCTGGGCTTTATGCGCAACGGTGAATTGTTCATCTCCGGGCGCCTGAAAGACCTGTTGATTATTCGCGGACACAACCTTTATCCACAGGACATCGAGCAAACCGTCGAACGCGAAGTGGAAGTGGTGCGCAAAGGTCGTGTCGCCGCTTTTGCCGTCAACATCGAGGGTCAGGAAGGCATTGGCATTGCGGCGGAAATCAGCCGCAGCGTGCAAAAAATCCTCCCGCCCGACGCCCTGATCAAAGCCATCCGCCAAGCCGTGGCCGAGGCGTATCAGGAAGCGCCAAGCGTGGTGGTGCTGCTCAATCCGGGCGCGTTGCCCAAGACCTCCAGCGGCAAACTGCAACGCTCGGCATGCCGCAATCGTCTGGCGGACGGCAGCCTCGACAGCTATGCACTGTTCCCGTCGGCAGACATCGAAAGTAAATCCGCGATTGAATCAGGTTCCGAACTGCAAACCTTGATCGGCCAGATCTGGTGCGAACAGCTGAGTGTCAAACAGGTCAGCGCCGACGATCACTTCTTCCTGCTGGGCGGCAACTCCATCGCCGCCACTCAGGTGGTCGCGCGTCTGCGCGAAGCACTCGGTCTGGAGCTGAACCTGCGCCTGCTGTTTGAAGCGCCGACCCTTGGCGCGTTTGCCACCGCGGTCGCTCAGCAACAGCAGGACGGCGGACTCGCCCAAGGCGCGATCACCCCGTTGTCGCGCACCGAAGCCATGCCGCAATCGCTGGCGCAAAACCGTCTGTGGATCACCTGGCAACTCGACCCGCAGAGCAGCGCCTACAACATTCCCGGCGCCTTGCGCCTGCGCGGCGAACTGGATGAAGACGCCTTGCGCGCCAGTTTCCAGCAGCTGATCGAGCGTCACGAATCCCTGCGTACACGGTTCTTCGAGCGTGATGGTGTGGCGCTGCAACAGGTCGATGCAGTGAGCGAATTCAACCTGCAACTGATCGATATCAGCGACCTGCCGGTTGCCGAGCGTGAAGTCCGTGCGCAACAAATCCGTGAGGACGAAGCCCGCACGCAATTCGATCTGGAGAAAGGCCCACTGCTGTGGGTGACCCTGGTGCGCCTCGATGATGAGGACCATCAACTGTTGGTGACGCTGCATCACATCATCGCCGACGGCTGGTCGCTGAACGTGCTGATCGACGAGTTCTCGCGCCTGTATGCCGCAGCGTCCCAAGGACAACAAGCGACGCTCGCAGCATTGCCCACGCAATACGCCGACTACGGCAGCTGGCAGCGTCAATGGCTGGCGCAAGGGGAGGGCGAGCGTCAGCTGGCTTACTGGAACGCGCAATTGGGCTGTGACCATCCGACCCTGAGCCTGGCCACTGACCATCCGCGTTCGGCGCAACACCTTCACAGCGCCGCGCGCCACACCGTACGGTTGGGCGCGACCCTGAGCGATGCCATTCGCCAGACCGCCCAGGCCCATGAATCCACCTCGTTCATGCTGTTGCTCGCCGCGTTCCAGAGCCTGCTGCACCGTTACAGCGGCCAACGCGACATCCGCATCGGCGTGCCGAACGCCAACCGTCCGCGCCTGGAAACCCAAGGGTTGATCGGCTTCTTCATCAACACCCAGGTGCTGCGCGCCGAACTGGATTCGCAGCTGCCATTCGTGGAGCTGCTGGCGCAAACCCGTCAAGCCGCATTGGGCGCACAAGCGCATCAGGATCTGCCGTTCGAACAACTGCTCGAAGCCTTCCCGCAAGCCCGCGAACAAGGTTTGTTCCAGGTCATGTTCAACCACCAGCAACGGGACTTGAGCGCACTGCGCCGCCTGCCTGGGCTGCTGGCCGAAGAGCTGCCGTGGCACAGCCGCGAAGCCAAGTTCGACCTGCAGCTGCACAGCGAGGAAGACCGAAATGGTCGCCTGAGCCTGTCCTTCGACTACGCCAGCGACCTGTTCGACGCGACGACTATCGAGCGTCTGGCCGAGCACTTCACCAACCTGCTGCGAGCCATTTGCGAACAACCGAAAATCGCCATCGGTGCTCTGCAACTGCTGAACCCGTCCGAGCTTGATCAGCAAGCATCGTGGAGCGCTGCACCGTGCACACCGGCCAGCCAATGGCTGCCGGAATTGCTCAACGAACAGGCTCGCCTGACCCCTGAGCGCACTGCGCTGATGTGGGACGGTGGCACCATTGAATTCGCTGAGCTGCACACCCAGGCCAACCGCCTGGCCCATTACCTGCGCGACAAAGGCGTCGGTCCGGATGTCTGCGTGGCCATTGCCGCCGAGCGTTCGCCGCAGTTGCTGATCGGCCTGCTGGCGATCATCAAGGCCGGTGGCGCCTACGTGCCGCTGGACCCGGATTACCCGGCCGAACGCCTGGCCTACATGCTCAGCGATAGCAGCGTCGAGTTGCTGCTGACCCAAACCCAATTACTCGAGCGCTTGCCGGCCACCGATGGCGTCAGCGTGATGGCCATGGACGCCTTGCATCTGGAGAGCTGGCCGAGTCATGCACCGGGTCTGCACTTGCACGGCGACAACCTGGCGTACGTGATTTACACCTCCGGTTCCACCGGCCAGCCGAAGGGCGTCGGCAACACCCACGCAGCCCTCGCCGAGCGCCTGCAATGGATGCAGAACACCTATCGCTTGAACGAAACTGACGTGCTGATGCAAAAGGCGCCGATCAGTTTCGACGTGTCGGTGTGGGAGTGCTTCTGGCCGCTGATCAGCGGTGCACGTTTGCTGATTGCCGGCCCCGGCGAACACCGCGATCCGCACCGCATCGCGCAACTGGTTCAGCAATTCGGCGTGACCACGCTGCACTTTGTGCCGCCGCTGCTTTCGTTGTTCATCGAGGAACCGCTTACCGCTGAATGCACCAGCCTGCGCCGCGTATTCTCCGGTGGCGAAGCCTTGCCCGCCGAATTGCGCAACCGCGTGCTGGAACAACTGCCAGCCGTGCAATTGCACAACCGCTACGGCCCGACCGAAACCGCGATCAACGTCACTCATTGGCACTGCACAACGGCCGATGGCGAACGCTCGCCGATTGGTCGTCCGCTGGGCAATGTGCTGTGCCGCGTGCTCGACGAGGCACTCAATCCCGTTCCGGCCGGTGTGCCGGGTGAACTGTGCATCAGCGGTATCGGTTTGGCCCGTGGCTATTTGGGGCGTCCGGGTCTGACTGCAGAACGTTTTGTCGTCGATCCATTGGGCGAGCAGGGCGCGCGTCTGTACCGCACCGGTGACCGTGCACGCTGGACCGCTGACGGTGTGATCGAATACCTCGGCCGTCTCGATCAGCAGGTCAAGCTGCGTGGCTTCCGCGTTGAACCGGAAGAAATCGAAGCACGATTGCTGGCTCAGGACGGTGTCGCTCAAACCGTGGTGTTGGTGCGAGAGACGGCGGCCGGTGGACAGTTGATCGGTTACTACACCGCAACCGATTCCACAGAAAATATTGATGCTCAAACCGCACGCCTGAAAGCTGCCCTGGCCGCCGAGTTGCCGGAATACATGGTCCCGGCGCAGCTCATGCGTCTGGACAAAATGCCCCTGAGCCCAAGCGGCAAACTCGATCGTCGAGCGTTACCGGAACCGCAATGGCAAGTGCGCGAACACGTTGAGCCGGTCACCGCACTCGAGCAGCAAATCGCCGGCATCTGGCGTGAAGTATTAGGCTTCGCGCAAATTGGCCTGCGCGACGACTTTTTCGCCCTCGGCGGCCACTCTCTGCTGGCCACGCAAATCATCTCCCGCACTCGTCAGGCCTGCGACGTCGAGTTGCCGCTGCGAGCACTGTTCGAAAACAGTGAGCTGGGCGCCTTTGTCGAACAGGTTCAACTGATCCAGGCCAGCGGCAAAACCAACCAGCAACCGCCGATCGAGAAAGTCGATCGCAGCCAACCGGTGCCGTTGTCCTATTCCCAGCAGCGCATGTGGTTCCTCTGGCAGATGGAACCGGACAGCCCGGCCTACAACGTTGGCGGCATCGCGCGGCTGCGCGGGGTGCTCGATGTCGGGCGCTTCGAAGCCGCCCTGCAAGCACTGATCATGCGTCATGAAACCCTGCGCACCACGTTCCCGAGTATCGATGGCGTGGCCCGTCAGCAGGTTCACCCGCAAACCGGGATGCGCATGGACTGGAAGGACTTCTCCGCGCTGGATGCCGATGGCCGCGAGTGGGCGGTGCAGCAACTGGCCGACGACGAAGCCCATACATCGTTCGATCTGGAAACCGGACCGCTGCTGCGCGCCTGTATGGTCAAGACCGCCGAGCAGGAACACTACCTGGTACTGACCCTGCACCACATCGTCACCGAAGGTTGGGCGATGGATATTTTCGCCCGGGAACTGAGCGCGCTCTACGAGGCCTTCGTCGATGACCGCGAATCGCCGCTGGAGCCGCTGCCGATGCAATACCTGGATTACAGCGTCTGGCAGCGCCAGTGGCTGGAGTCCGGCGAACGTCAGCGCCAACTCGACTACTGGACCGCGCAACTGGGCCTCGAACATCCGCTGCTGGAATTGCCCGCCGACCGTCCACGTCCGCCAGTGCAAAGTCATCAGGGCGAACTGTTCCGTTTCGACCTGAGCGATGATCTTGCCGCGCGCGTTCGTGCCTTCAATGCACAAAACGGTCTGACCCTGTTCATGACCATGACCGCCGCGCTGGCCGTGCTGCTTTACCGCTACAGCGGCCAGACCGACCTGCGCATCGGCGCGCCGGTGGCCAACCGGATTCGTCCGGAAAGCGAAGGGCTGATCGGGGCGTTCCTCAACACCCAAGTGTTGCGTTGCCAGCTCGACGGGCAGATGTCCGTCAGCGAATTGTTCGAGCAGGTTCGCCACACCGTGATCGAAGGCCAGTCCCATCAGGACTTGCCGTTCGATCATTTGGTGGAGGCGTTGCAGCCACCGCGCAGCGCCGCTTACAACCCGTTGTTCCAGGTGATGTGCAACGTGCAGCGCTGGGAATTCCAGCAGAGCCGCACACTCGCGGGCATGACCGTCGAATACCTGGCCAACGATGCGCGTGCGACCAAGTTCGACCTCAACCTGGAGGTCACCGACCTCGACCATCGCCTGGGTTGCTGCCTGACCTACAGCACCGATCTGTTCGATGAACCACGCATTGCGCGGATGGCCGGGCATTGGCGCAACCTGCTGGAAGCGCTGTTGGCCGATCCGCAACAGCACCTCAGTGAACTGCCGCTGCTGGAAGCCACCGAACAGCAACACCTGCTCGACAGCCTCGGCGTCGAGCCGGGCGAACATCGCCTCGACCAGTGCATTCATCACCTGTTCAGCGAGCAGGCCCTGGCCCGAAAAGCCGCGCCGGCACTGACCTTCGCCGGGCAAACCCTGAGCTACGCCGAACTCGACAGCCGCGCCAATCGCCTGGCCTGGATGCTCCGCGAGCGGGGCGTCGGGCCGCAGGTTCGGGTCGGTCTGGCACTTGAGCGTTCGCTGGAAATGGTCGTCGGCCTGCTGGCGATCCTCAAGGCGGGCGGCGCCTACGTGCCGCTGGACCCGGAATACCCGCTGGACCGTTTGCACTACATGATTGAAGACAGCGGCATCGGCCTGCTGCTCAGCGATGCGGCGATGTTTAAGGCGCTTGGTGAATTGCCATCGACCGTTGCGCGTTGGTGTCTGGAAGAAGACGCCGCCGAACTGGCCAACTACCCGGCCACCGAGCTGCCGTTTATCAGTCTGCCGCAGCATCAGGCGTACCTGATTTACACCTCGGGCTCCACCGGCAAACCGAAAGGCGTGGTGGTGTCCCACGGTGAAATCGCCATGCACTGCCGCGCGGTGATCGAGCGCTTCGGCATGCGTGCGGACGACTGCGAACTGCACTTCTATTCCATCAACTTCGACGCCGCGACCGAGCGGTTGCTGGTGCCGCTGTTGAGTGGTGCTCAAGTCGTTTTGCGCGCTCAAGGTCAGTGGGACGCGGAAGAAATCTGCGGGCTGATTCGCCGTCACAACATCAACATTCTCGGCTTCACCCCGAGCTACGGCAGCCAATTGGCGCAGTGGCTGGCGACTCAGGGCGAAATCCTGCCAGTGCGCATGTGCATCACCGGCGGTGAGGCGCTGACTGGCGAGCACTTGGCGCGGATTCGTGCGGCGTTCAAGCCGAGCCTGTTTTTCAACGCCTACGGCCCGACCGAAACCGTGGTCATGCCGCTGGCCAGTCTGGCGCCCGAGCAATTGGAAGAAGGCCTCGCCAGCGTGCCGATCGGCAGTGTGATTGGCGCGCGCGTGGCCTACATCCTCGACGCTGATCTGGCGCTGGTGCCGCAAGGCGCGACGGGCGAGTTGTACGTCGGCGGCGCCGGTCTGGCGCAGGGTTATCACCAGCGTCCGGGTATGACGGCCGAACGTTTTGTGGCTGATCCGTTCGCCGCCACTGGCGGTCGTCTGTACCGCACTGGCGATCTGGTGCGTCAGCGCGCCGACGGTCTGGTGGAGTACCTCGGACGTATTGACCATCAAGTGAAAATTCGTGGTTTCCGCATCGAACTGGGTGAGATCGAAACCCGTCTGCTGGAGCATGAATCGATCCGTGAAGCCGTGGTTCTGGCCCTCGATGCCCCGAGCGGCAAACAACTGGTCGGCTATCTGGTGACTGAGGTCGCTGAGCAGGACGAAGCGCAACAAGCTGCACTGCGTGAAAAGCTTAAGGCGCACCTCAAATCGCAATTGCCGGATTACATGGTGCCGACGCACCTGATCCTGCTCGCAAGCATGCCGCTGACCGCCAACGGCAAACTCGACCGCCGCGCATTGCCGGCACCGGACCCGGAGGTGAACCGTCAGCAGTATGTGGCACCGAACAACGAGCTTGAACTGACGCTGGCCGCCATCTGGTGCGAAGTGCTGAACGTTCTGCAGGTCGGCCTTAACGACAACTTCTTCGAACTGGGCGGCGACTCGATTCTGTCGATCCAGGTGGTCAGCCGCGCGCGGCAGCAGGGCATTCACTTCAGCCCGCGTGACCTGTTCCAGCACCAGACCGTGCAGACCCTGGCCGCCGTGGCGACTCGCACCGAGCAGGTCACGGCCGAGCAAGGTTTGCTGACCGGCGAATCACGTCTGACGCCGATCCAGCACTGGTTCTTCGACACCGACATCCCCCAGCGCCAACACTGGAACCAGGCATTGCTGCTGGAACCGACCGAGGCGCTAGAGCCCCACCGTCTGGAGCAAGCGCTGCTGGCAGTGATCGAACAGCACGACGCCTTGCGTTTGCGCTTCTCTGAAATTGCAGGGCAATGGCAAGCCGAGCATCAGGCGATTTCCGACGCGCCGGTGCTGTGGCAAGTGCGTGTTTCGTCCATGGACAAATGCGCGGCGCTGTTCGCTGATGCCCAGCGCAGCTTTGACCTTGAGGAAGGGCCGCTGATGCGTGCGCAGCTGGTCGATGGTCCCGAGGGGCAACAGCGGCTGTTCATCGCCATTCACCACTTGGTCGTGGATGGGGTTTCGTGGCGGGTGTTGCTGGACGATTTGCAAACGGTGTATCGCCAACTGGACGCGGGGCAGTCGGCAAAACTGCCGGCGAAAACCAGTGCCTTCAAGGACTGGGCGGCACGCTTGCAGGCGTATGCCGGCAGCGAATCCCTGCGCGAAGAACTGAGTTGGTGGCAGTCTCAACTGGCCGGTGAAAGCGCCGAATTGCCGTGTGATCGCCCCGAGGGTGGCCGGCAGAATCGTCATGCGCAAACCGTCAGCGTGCGCCTCGATATCGAGCGCACTCGCCAACTGCTGCAACAGGCACCGAGCGCGTATCGCACCCAGGTCAACGACTTGCTGCTGACCGCATTGGCCCGGGTGCTGTGCCGCTGGAGCGGTCACGAATCGGCGCTGATTCAACTCGAAGGTCACGGCCGCGAAACCCTGTTCGACGAGATCGACCTGACCCGCACCGTCGGCTGGTTCACCAGCGCTTACCCGCTGCGCTTGACGCCGAAAAACGGGCAGGGCGCCTCGATCAAGGCGATCAAGGAACAACTGCGCGCGGTCCCGCACAAAGGTCTGGGTTATGGCGTGCTGCGTTATCTCGCCGATGACTCGAGCCGGCAGACCATGGCGGCCTTGCCGGTGGCGCCGATCACCTTCAACTATCTCGGCCAGTTCGACCAGAGCTTCGGCGCGGACGCCTTGTTCCGTCCTCTCGATGAAGCGGTCGGCGCGGCCCATGATCCTCGCGCGCCGCTGCCCAATGAGCTGAGTGTCGACAGTCAGGTCTATGGTGGTGAGCTGGTGCTGCGTTGGACCTTCAGCGCCGAACGTCACGACCCGCAGACCATCACCGACCTGGCGGACGCCTACATCAGCGAATTGCAGAGCCTGATCGAGCATTGCTTGCACGACGACGCGGGCGGACTGACGCCCTCGGACTTCCCGCTGGCCAAGCTGACTCAACCGCAACTCGACGCGCTGCCAATCCCGACCGCCGTCATCGAAGACGTCTACCCGCTGACGCCGATGCAGGAAGGCATGCTGCTGCACACCTTGCTGGAACCGGGCACCGGCCTCTACTACATGCAGGATCGTTATCGCATTAACAGCGAGCTCGACCCGCAACGTTTCGCCCAGGCCTGGCAAGCGGTGATCGCCCGTCACGAAGCCCTGCGCGCGTCGTTCTGCTGGAACGTCGGCGAAGACATGTTGCAAGTTATCCACAAGCCGGGCAGCACGCCAATCGAGTATCTGGACTGGAGCGCAATCGCCGAAGTCGAGCAGGAGCCGAAGTTGCAGGCGCTGCTCAAAAGCGAGCGCGAGGCCGGGTTCGATCTGCTCAACCAGGCACCGTTCCACCTGCGCCTGATCCGGGTGGGCGCGGCGCGTTACTGGTTCATGATGAGCAACCACCACATCCTCATCGATGCCTGGTGCCGTTCGCTGCTGATGAACGATTTCTTCGAAATCTACACCGCCCTCGGCGAAGGCCGGGAAGCGCAGCTTGGGCTTGTGTCGCGTTATCGCGACTACATCGGCTGGTTGCAACGCCAGAGCCTGGCCGAAGCGCGGCAGTGGTGGAAAACCAATCTGCAAGGCTTCGAGCGGACCACGCCGATTCCGAGCGACCGGCCGTTCCTGCGCGAACATGCCGGCGCAAGCGGCGGCATGATCGTCGGCGACCGCTACACAAGGCTCGATGCCCGTGACGGTGCGCAACTGCGCGAACTGGCTCAGGCGCATCAATTGACCATCAACACCTTTGCCCAAGCGGCCTGGGCGCTGGTGCTGCGCCGTTTGAGCGGTGATCGCGACGTGCTGTTCGGCGTCACGGTGGCCGGGCGTCCGGTGGACATGCCGCAGATGCAGCGCACGGTCGGGCTGTTCATCAACAGCATCGCGCTGCGGGTGAAAATGCCCGAAGACGATCAGCGTTGTAGCGTTCGTCAATGGCTGAGCGGCTTGCTCGACAGCAACATGCAACTGCGCGAGTACGAATACCTGCCGCTGGTGAGCATCCAGGAAAACAGCGAGCTGCCCAAGGGCCAGCCGTTGTTCGACAGCCTGTTCGTGTTCGAAAACGCCCCGGTGGAAGTCTCGGTGCTGGACCGTGCGCAAAGCCTCAACGCGACCTCGGATTCGGGCCGCACCCACACCAACTTCCCGCTGACGGCGGTCTGCTATCCGGGCGATGACCTGGGCTTGCACCTGTCTTACGACCAGCGTTATTTCGATGAGTCGACCGTCGAGCGCATGCTCGGCGAGTTCAAGCGGTTGCTGCTGTCACTGGTCGAAGGTTTCCACGGCGACATGGCCGATCTGCCGTTGCTGGGTGCCGAGGAACAGGACTTCCTGATCCACGGCTGCAACCAGAGCGAACACGAGTACCCGCTGGAGCAGAGTTACGTCTCATTGTTTGAAGCGCAGGTTGCTCAGCATCCGCAGCGGGTTGCCGCCAGTTGCCTGGATCAGCAGCACAGTTACCTTGAGCTGAACCAGCGCAGTAACCGTCTCGGTCATGCCTTGATCGCCGCTGGCGTAAGGCTGGATCAACCGGTGGCGTTGCTGGCTGAACGCAACCTCGATCTGCTGGGCATGATCATCGGCAGCTTCAAGGCGGGCGCCGGTTATTTGCCGCTGGATCCGGGGCTGCCGAGTCAGCGTCTGAGCCGGATCATTGACCTGAGCCGCACGCCGTTGCTGGTTTGTTCTCAGGCCTGCCGCGAGCGAGCGTTGGCGCTGCTGGATGAGTTCGGTTGCGCCAACCGGCCCATGTTGTTGGTTTGGGAAGAGGTGCAGGCGAGCGATGTTTCGGTTGCCAACCCGGGCATCTACAGCGGCCCGGACAACCTCGCTTACGTGATCTACACCTCGGGCTCGACCGGCCTGCCGAAAGGCGTGATGGTCGAACAGCGCGGCATGCTCAACAACCAGTTGAGCAAGGTGCCGTACCTGAATTTGAGCGATGCCGATGTGATCGCTCAGACCGCCTCGCAAAGTTTCGACATTTCGGTCTGGCAGTTCCTCGCCGCACCGCTGTTCGGCGCTCGGGTGGACATCGTGCCGAACACCATCGCCCATGATCCGCAAGGGTTGCTGGCGTATGTGGCGGCCCAGGGCATCACCGTGCTGGAAAGCGTGCCGTCGCTGATTCAGGGCATGCTCGCCCAGGAACGCATGAGCCTCGACGGTCTGCGCTGGATGCTGCCAACCGGTGAGGCAATGCCGCCGGAGCTGGCGCATCAGTGGCTGCAGCGCTACCCGGAGATTGGGCTGGTGAATGCATACGGTCCGGCGGAATGCTCGGACGACGTGGCGTTCTTCTGCGTCGACATGGCGTCGACGCGCGGCAGCTTCCTGCCGATTGGTACGCCGACCGACAACAACCGTTTGTACCTGCTTGATGGCGCGCTGGAACTGGTGCCGCTGGGGGCGGTGGGCGAGTTGTGTGTCGCCGGCACCGGGGTAGGGCGCGGTTATGTGAGCGATCCGCTGCGCACCGCGCAGGTGTTTGTGCCGAATCCGTTTGGTGAACCGGGTGATCGTCTGTATCGCACCGGCGACCTGGCCCATCGGCGCAGTGACGGCGTGCTGGAATACGTCGGGCGGATCGACCATCAAGTGAAGATCCGCGGCTACCGTATCGAACTGGGTGAAATCGAGGCGCGTTTGCATGAGCAACCGCAAGTGCGCGAAGCGGCGGTGGGTGTTCAGGAAGGCGTCAACGGCAAACATCTGGTCGGCTATTTGGTAGCGGCTGATTCTTTGATCAATCCAACGGAGCGACTGGAACGCATCAAGCAACGCCTGCGGGCCGAACTGCCGGAATACATGGTGCCGTTGCACTGGATCTGGCTGGATCGCATGCCGCTCAACGCCAACGGCAAACTTGATCGCAAGGCTTTGCCGGCGCTGGAGATCGGCCAGTTGCAGAGCCAGGGCTACCAGGCGCCGCGCAATGAACTGGAGCAGACGCTGGCGGATATCTGGGCCGAGGTGCTGAAGGTCGAGAAGGTGGGTATTCGCGACAACTTCTTCGAGCTGGGCGGGCATTCATTGCTGGCAACGCAGATCGCTTCGCGGGTGCAGAAAGCTCTGCAACGGGATGTGCCGCTGCGGGCGATGTTTGAATGCAGCACGGTGGCGGAGTTGGCTGGGTACATCGACGGATTGGCGGCGAGCGACATCACTGAGGAGAAGGTGGATCGCCTTAACGATTTGATGGCGGAGTTGGAGGGGCTTTGATTCTCTAGCGATTGTGAATGCTCCTTCGCGAGCAAGCCCGCTCCCACATTTGATCTGTGTACGCAGGACTAATGTGGGAGCGGGCTTGCTCGCGAAAGGGCCGGTACAGACACTGCAAAGTTGACTGTGGATCGTCAGCGGCACAGTCTGCCTGTGCCATTTTGGAGAGGAGACAACCGATGCCCTTCGCAACAATAGACGGACAAGCGCTTCACTACATTGATCAAGGTACAGGCCCTGCCGTTTTGCTGGCCGGCAGCTACCTGTGGGACCAGGCCATGTGGGCGCCGCAGATTGCCGCTCTGTCGCAGCAGTATCGGGTGATCGCTCTGGACCTGTGGGGCCATGGTAAATCCGGGCCGCTACCCCAAGGCACACAGTCGCTGGATGACATTGCGCGCCAGGCCCTGACCCTGCTCGATCATCTGGACATCGACCGTGTCACGCTGGTCGGTCTCTCGGTCGGCGGCATGTGGGGCGTACGTCTGGCGCTGTCGGCGCCGCAGCGGATCAACGGTCTGGTGCTGATGGACACCTACGTCGGCGTCGAGCCGGAACCGACTCGCCAATACTATTTCTCGCTGTTCAAACAGATCGAAGACACCGGCGTGATCGCGCCGCAGCTACTCGACATCGTCGTGCCGATCTTCTTCCGTCCGGGCATCGATCCGCAGTCGGCGCTGTATCAGGACTTCCGCGCCAAACTGGCCGCACTACCGCCGGAGCGTCTGCGCGAGAGCATCGTGCCGATGGGGCGGATTACGTTTAGGCGGGATGATCTGTTGCCGCGTCTGGGCGAGTTGAATCCTGACACCACGCTGCTGATGTGTGGTGATCAGGACAAGCCGCGGCCGCCGTCGGAGACGAAGGAGATGGCCGAGTTGATTGGTTGCCCTTATCTGCTGGTGCCGGAGGCGGGGCATATCTCCAATCTGGAGAATCCGCAGTTTGTCACCGACGCACTGCTGAAGTTTCTAAGTGAGAGAGCCCGCAAAACCGCGTAATCGTTCTTCGCGAGCAAGCCCGCTCCCACATTTGACCTGTGTTCGCAGGACTAATGTGGGAGCGGGCTTGCTCGCGAAGACGCCAGTGAACCCACCAACGCCCTATCAGAAAGAACTACTTCGGTCCGAGAATTTGCACCAACTTGTCCGGCGAAGGCGCGCCTTGCTGTTGTTGCAGCTCGCCCTTGTCGTCCATGTAGAAAATCGCCGGGGTGGCCTGCAGCTCCAGGTCTTCCATCAACTGCATGTTGGCCGCCAGCTTCGCCTGAATCGCCGGGGGCACGTTTTTCAGGGCTTTTAGCGAGCTGTTCTTGCCTGACTTCTCATGGTCTTCCAGGGCTTTCTGCGGATCCTTGGCGGCCAGCAGCGCAGCCGATTTCCCCGGACTGTCTTCGCGAATGATGCCGACCATGATGTGCCGCAGCTGCACCTTGCCCGACTTGACCCATGGGCGCGCCTGCTCCCAGAACATGTTGCAGTAAGGGCAATTCGGATCGCTGAACAGGTACACGATCCGCGGCGCATCTTTCTTCCCGTCGCCGATCCAGTTGCTGGTTTCCAGCTTGCCCCAGACTTCCTTGGCCATCGGCGCGTAAACCAGCTTCTGCAGCGGCGCGCTGCTCAGGTCGTTGCCGTCGGCGTCGTACAGATTGCCGAGCAGCACATGTTTGCCATCCGGCGTCAGGTACAGCGCCATGCCACGGTTCTGGTACTGCGCGGCATAACCACGCAAGCCATCGGGTGCGTCGAATTGGCCGACGATTTTCGCGCCCTTGGCTTCGATTTTCTTGATCGCTTCGGGCAATTCTTCGGCGGCCTGCACTAACGGTAAATGGAGCAGGGCAGCGCCGAGGGTCAACGTCAGCAGGTGGCGGAGGCGGGGCATGGCAATTTCCTTGAAGAGGTGGCCGGTGCGGCAGGATTCGGGGTGTCGAAGTTTTCCAGGGCGCGGGCCAGGCTGGCTTCCGACAGCTCACCCAGATGGCTGCCCAGCAGGCGACCGTCGGGACTATAGAACAGCGTAGTCGGCAACGCCATGGAGCCGACGGCCTGGCCCAATCGGCCACTGCCGTCAAACAGCACGTTGGACAGGCTCAGGCCCTGGGTTTCCAGAAAAGTACTGACGCTTTGCATGCTTTCAGCCTGGTTGACGAACAGGAACGTCAGGTCCGGGCGGTGTTGCTGGGCGTTTTCCAGCACCGGCATTTCCCGACGGCATGGCGGACACCAGGTGGCCCAGAGATTGATCACCAACGGGCCGCCCTTGTAATCGGCCAGTTGCACGGTTTCGCCGGCGGCATTGCGCAGGGTGATTTCCGGCAGGCGTGTGCCTTGTTCGTAGATGGTCAGTGAGAAGGTCGCCAGTAGCCAGAACGCCAGGCCGCTGGCCACGCCAAAGCCCAGCGGACGGCGCAAGCCCGGGCGACGCCAGCCTCGATACAACGCGGCAAGCAGCAGCACGATCACACCCGGCCAGGCGAGGAAACCGCCGTCGCGCAGGTCGATGATCTGCCAGGGGTCATCGCGATAGTGCGCCCAGTAAACGGCCACGAAACCGACCCGGGCGGCCAGCATGCCTAGCAGGAACAGGCTGAACAGCACCGACTCCGGATTCTCGCCACCGCGCTTGGCCACCCGCCAGCCGACGAAGGTCGCCAGCGCCAAGGCGCTGATCAGCAGCAGGTGATTAAGCGCGATGGCAAAAGTGCCGAGGGTAAAGGTCAGCATTAACGGGCGTCTCGGGTAGTGGTCCAGCGTTGCAGGAAGGTGCCGGCATCGACCTCGCCGGTGATGCGCTGGCTGCGACGCTCGATGCCGTCGGCGCCGATCCACAACAGGCTCGGCGGCCCCGGCACTTTATAACGGCCGAGCAGTTCGCGGCTGGCGGCATTGTCGGCGGTGACGTCCAGGCGTAGCAAGCGCACATCGCTCAAGTCTTGCAGCACGTGAGCTTTGCCGAATACCTGTTTTTCCATGACCTTGCACGACACGCACCAGTCGGCGTAGTAGTCCAGCAGCACCCATTGGCCCTGAGCCTGTGCCGCGTCGAGCTCCCGTTGCAGAGATGCCGGGTCCTTGATCGTGGTGAATGCGTCGTGGCCGACCGGGTTTGCGGCGCTGCTCGAGTTTGAAGCGCTGTAGACCTGCAATGGCTTAAACAGGTCGTCGCCGCCGCCAGCGGCACCGATCATCAGCAGGCTGCCCCACACACCCAGCAAGAGTGAGCTGGCGCCGAACACATGGGCGACGCGACCGAAACCTTCCGATTGCTTCCAGGCGCTGTACGCGGCAATCAGCAGTAAGGCACCGCACAAACCAATCCACAGTGACTCATCCAGCACCGGACGCAGCATCAGCAACGCGGTAGCGAGGAACAGGAAGCCGAATACGCCCTTGAGCAGGTTCATCCAGGCACCGGGTTTGGGCAGGAAGCGATTGCCGACGGTCACCAACAACAGCAGCGGTACGCCGATGCCGATGCCCATGACGAACAGAATCAGCCCGCCATGCAGCGCATTGCCGCTTTGAGCGATGTAGAGCAAGGCGCCCGCCAGCGGTGCGGTCATGCACGGACCCACCAGCAGACCGGACAAGGCCCCCAACACACCGGCCCCGAACAGGCTGCCGCCGCGCTGATTGCGCGAGACATTTTCCAATCGATCACGCACGGCCACCGGCAGTTGCAACTCGAAGAAGCCGAACATCGGCAGCGCCAGCAGCACAAACACAGCCGCGAAACTGCCCAGCAACCAAGGGTTCTGCAACAACGCCTGCAGATTCGCCCCGAGCAGCGCGGCCAGCACGCCCATCGCCGCATACACCAGCGCCATGCTCACGACGTAGCTGGTCGCCAGCGCGAAGCCGCGTTTGGGCGTGGCGCCACTGCCGACGATCAAACCGGCGAGAATCGGCAGCATCGGCAGCGAGCAAGGGGTGAAGGCCAGCAACAGCCCCAGACCAAAGAACACCAGCAAGCTCCAGCCCAGCGCCCGTTGTTGCAGGTTGCTGGCCAAGGCTTGATCCGGCGCCTCGTTTGTCGCAGAAGTGACCGCATTGCCACCCAGATCCACGACCTGAGTTTGCGGTGGGTAGCACAGACCGGCATCGGCACAGCCCTGGAAACCTACCTTGATCCGGCCGGAGGCACCCGCCGGGATCTTCAGCTCCAGCCCTTGGCGATAAACCTGTTGCGCGCCGAAAAACTCGTCGCTGTGCGCTTCACCTTCCGGCAAGACAGGTTGCTGTTCCGGGGGTAAACCATCGAATTTCAGGCGTTTTTGATACAGGTAATAGCCGTCGGCGATCTGCCAGAACAGCTGGGTTTCCCCGGAAGCGAGACGCTCAGACGTAAAGCTGAAGGCTTTGCTGACGGGAAGAAAGTCGGGCTTGGTTTCAAACGCATTACTGCCAGCCTGGGCCTGACCCAGGCTGGCAAACAACGTTAATAGCAATAGAAGAACGTAACGCATCGACAACGCCTTGAGGTTTACACACTTCGCCCAAGATGATGGCCAGCGATTAACCGGGTGTTAACGCAAGACGTCGATGGCCGTCTTCGGTGATGGGCTCCCGGCGGGATCAGGCAATGTCGCTATAGGTCAGCCTGAATTCGGACATCGGGGGATGAGTCGTTTTCCATTGCTGCGCGAAGGCTTTGGCGGCAGTTACTTGATCAGTCGTCATCTCCTCGGCGATATCGACAAGGTATTGTCTGGCGCCATCGTGTCGAGACAATTCTCTGGTGGTTTCGACGACCAGCCAGATCAACCCATAGCCTTTGACCAGATCCCGCGTGAAGCCGTATTCGTTATCGACACCGCTGTCATCTTGATAGAAACCGCTGAGTGCGAAACCGTAATTCAGTACGCCGTTCACGTCATTGAGCTGTGCGCGTTTTTCCAGCCATTGGCGCCTGAGAGGAAGATCCTGATTGATCGGGTAACGGTTGGTGTACCAGTGGACCGCTTTCGAAAGACCGGCGTCGGCGGCTTTTTCCAGCAGCGCATCGATGGTGGATCGACGTTGCTCACTGTCGGCAATGAGCGTTTCGTCCTGGTCGTACTTGACCGCGAGAATGTACTGGCCCTCCAGGGAGCCGGCATCCGCAGCTTTTTTCAATGTTTCAATGTTCTGGTCCAGCTCGTACAACTCAAGCATGGCTTGAGCGGCATCGGCCTGGGCCAGTTCCTTTGCTTTCCTGAGCGAGGCTTCGTCGCCCAGTCGCATCAGGGCATAAACATGATTCTGGGCACCAGCGAGTCGATACCAGTCTTTTGCTTCGTCGGTGATGCTGCCCGCCTGACGCCTTGTCACCTCCCCCAATGCATATTGCGACGCACGGTCTCCCGCGACGGCGGCAACCGTCAGATAAGGCTTCGCCTGGATGAATTCGCCCAGGTTGTACAGGGCCAGGCCCTTGGTTATCGCTTCTTTTGGCTGATCGTTGACTTGGGTTGCCAGGGCGCTCAGGGTGTCAAATAGATTGAACAGAATCGTTAAAGCACTTGCATGGGAATACATGATGGATACCTGTATTGAGTCGAGTTGAATTTAAGTACTACCCGACACAGGCTATTGAGAAGGGGACGCACGGGTGCGGTAGATATGTATTGCGTTGAATTGATCCCTGCGACGTGAATACAAGCCCTGCTTCTCGTCAGCTGAAGCCCTTGCCATAATTGCGACTTAATCCTCACCTGTTTGACTAGGGTTTTTGCTCATGGAGTTCCCATGCACGTACTGGTTTGCGAAGACGATGAGCTGATTGCCAGCGGTATCGTTGCCGGCCTCACCGCTCAGGGCCTGACGGTAGAGCATGTCGCCACCGCATCGTCTGCCCGGGCGATGCTCAAGGTCGCCGTGTTCGATGTGATGGTGCTCGACCTCGGTCTACCCGATGAAGACGGTTTGAAGCTGCTGCAGCAGTTGCGACACAGCGGTCTGGAAATCCCGGTGTTGATCCTCACCGCCCGGGATTCAGTCACCGACCGTGTTGATGGCTTGCAGGCCGGCGCTGACGATTACTTGCTCAAGCCTTTTGACTTGCGCGAACTTGCCGCGCGTCTACACACGTTGCTACGACGAGTGGCCGGACGCAGCGTCAACCTGATCGAACACGGTCGCCTGACTTACGACCCGAGCAGCCGCGAAACCATGCTTGGCGGCCAGCCGGTGGACCTTTCCCGTCGTGAGCAGTCGCTGTTGCAGGCCTTGCTGCATAATCGGGGCCGGGTGTTGTCGACCGAGCAACTGAAAGACAGCGTTTATGGTTTTAACGATGAGCTTGAAAGCAACGCTCTCAATGTGCATATCCATCACCTGCGGCGCAAGCTCGGCAATGGCATTGTCGAGACGGTGCGCGGCCTGGGCTATCGCCTGGGGCCGGCCGATGGCGCAGAGGAATTGAAAAAGTGATGAGCCTGCGTTTGCGCCTGAGCCTGACACTCGGCGCCGCTTTTGCGCTGATCTGGGCCCTGGCGGCGGCCTGGATGCTCAGCGACCTGCGCAACCAAATGATGTTTTCCCTCGACCAGCGGCTGGTGGCCTCGGCACGGATGGTCGCCGGCCTGATGGAGCAATTGCCGGCGTTGCCGAGCAAGGGTGAGGGCACCCATTTCAGCGCGGAACAACTGAATATCCCCGGCGGCATGGCCTGTCAGGTCAGTTCGCTACGTGGCGAAATCCTCGCCCGCAGTCACACCGATCCGCAACAAGCCCTCGAAGCCGAGAAAATGGGCTTCCACGATCAGATGATCGACGGTGCGCCGTGGCGCAGTTTCACCCTGGCCCGCGGCGACGTACGCATCACCACCGCCGACCGGCAGATCGAGCGTGAGGCGCTGAACATGTCGATCCTGCTGGCGGCTTCGGTGCCAGTGGGCGTGGCCTTGCTCGGCTGCCTGTGCCTGCTCTGGCTGGGGATCGGCCAGGGGCTGGCGCCACTCAACCGCATGCGCGATGCCTTGATGCGCCGCAGCGCCGACTCCCTGGAACCGCTGCAAATCCAGCCGTTACCCAGTGAACTGCAACCGTTGCTGGACACCCAGAATCAGCTGTTCCAACGGATCGGCAAGACCATCGAACGCGAACGCCGTCTGACCGGTGACGCCGCCCATGAATTGCGCAGCCCACTAACAGCGATCAAGACCCACCTGCAAGTGGCGCGCATGACCGACGGCGCGGCCCGGGATCAATCCCTGGCCCGGGCCGAAGAGGGCGCCGATCGCCTGCACCGGACCCTTGAGCAATTGCTGTTGCTCGCGAGGGTCGAGGGCAGTCTGTCGTTCGATGATGGCGTGCAATGCAGCGCCGGGCAGGTGGCGAAACTGGCGATTCAGGACGCTGCCAGCGGTGATCGTCAGCGGATCAAATTTCAGATGCCGCCGAAAATCTCTCACGCCCCGGTGCAAATGCCCGCCGTGCTGTCGATTGCCGCACTGCGCAACCTGCTGGACAACGCGCTGCGTCATACCCCGGGCGACGGCGCGGTGGAACTGAGTCTGGTAACCACCGGCAACCGCGTGCAGTTTGTGGTTCGCGACCATGGCCCCGGCATTGCCGAAGACGATCTGCAACACCTGACCCAACGCTTCTGGCGCAATGGCCAGAGCACTGGCTGCGGCCTGGGTCTGGCGATTGTTCAGGCAATCGTCCAGCGCTGCGGCTGTACGTTGCATTTCGACAGTCGACCGGATGGGTTGCGGGTTGAGTTGACCATGCCGTTGCAACCCATCTAACAAGCATCGCAGAGCAAATGTGGGAGCGGGCTTGCTCGCGAAAGCGGTTTAACATTCGACGATGATGTTGGCTGGGAGTCCACCTTCGTCGGAACGCCGCCCGGAGCAAGCCCACTCCCACACTGGTTTTGTGTTGCACACCAAATGTAACGTCTCTCCATTAGCCATCCACTCGCCACAACGCTATCGTCCCCGGCAGCTTTTTCTCAATGGATTGAGGTAACAGCGCCATGGATGCCCCCCTACACATTTGCAAGGCAACCCCCGCCGACGCCGGCATCATCAGCCGGATCGTCGAGCGCTCCATTCGCGTGGGTTGCGCGCTCGACCATCGCAACGATCCGCTCACCGTCGCCACCTGGACCCACAACAAAACCATCGAACACGTGCAGCCCTGGTTGGCCGACGAGCGGTTGTACCTGAACATTGCCCTGTTGCAGGACAAACCGGTCGGCGTCGCGATGGCTGCGATCAGCGGCAAGGTCGCGTTTTGTTACGTACAACCGGAATGGTTTCGTCGCGGGGCCGGGCAAGCGCTGGTGCGCGACCTCGAAGGCTGGTTGACCGATCGGGGGTTGCGTCAAGCCCGACTCAATAGCATCCGCACCAGCGAAGCGTTTTACCGTCATCTGGGTTACCAGCCTTGCGCTGAAACCTTCACGGTGGCGGGGCTCCACGCCATCCCCATGCACAAAGCGCTGACACTCCCCTCATAGAAAGCTGATCGAGGGTCTAAATCCTCGGCGCCCTGATGCGTTTCCAGAACAGGAAAACCTTATTCAGGGGTCGAGAGATGTCAGTCGCTACCAGCCTTATGGAAGATCAGTCGGCCCGGATCACTCCGGCGCCGACCGAGACGCTTTATCAGTTCAATGAGTCGCCGTTGCTGGCCCGTCAAAACCAGCAGGAATCGAATGCCCGCAGCTATCCGCGACGCATTCCCCTGGCTCTCAAACGGGCCAAGGGCATTTATGTCGAAGACGTCGAAGGCCGCCGTTTCATCGACTGCCTGGCCGGTGCCGGGACGTTGGCTCTCGGGCACAACCATCCGGTGGTAATCGACGCGATCCAGCAAGTGCTGACGGATGAACTGCCTCTGCACACCCTCGACCTGACCACCCCGGTCAAAGATCAGTTCGTTCAGGACCTTTTCGGCCTGCTGCCGCCGGCGTTGGCCGCTGAAGCCAAGATCCAGTTCTGTGGTCCGACCGGCACCGACGCGGTGGAAGCCGCGCTGAAACTGGTGCGCACCGCCACCGGACGCAGCACCGTGCTGTCGTTTCAGGGTGGTTATCACGGCATGAGCCAGGGTGCGCTGAGCCTGATGGGCAGTCTGGGGCCGAAAAAACCCTTGGGCGCCTTGCTCAGCAACGGTGTGCAGTTCATGCCATATCCCTACGATTACCGCTGCCCGTTCGGGCTCGGCGGCGCGCAAGGTGTGCAGGTCAATCTGAATTACCTGGAAAACCTGCTCAATGATCCAGAGGCCGGTGTGCAATTGCCGGCCGCGGTGATCGTTGAAGCGGTGCAGGGCGAGGGTGGGGTGATCCCGGCCGATCTTGATTGGTTGCGCGGCCTGCGACGGATTACCGAAAAGGCCGGTGTCGCGCTGATCGTCGACGAGATTCAGAGCGGTTTTGCCCGCACCGGCAAGATGTTCGCCTTCGAACACGCCGGGATCATTCCCGACGTGGTGGTCATGTCCAAAGCCATCGGTGGCAGTTTGCCGTTGGCCGTGGTGGTCTATCGCGATTGGCTCGACACCTGGCTGCCGGGCGCCCATGCCGGGACCTTCCGCGGCAATCAGATGGCCATGGCCGCAGGTTCTGCGGTGATGCGTTACCTGACCGAACACAAGGTCTGCGAGCATGCCGCTGCCATGGGTGAACGCTTGAGCGAACACCTGCGCATCCTGCAGCGGGACTTCCCGCAACTGGGTGACATTCGGGGACGCGGCTTGATGCTGGGTGTTGAACTGGTCGATCCGACTGGCGAGCTGGATACGCGGGGTCATCCGCCGATCTTCGGTCGACTGGCGCCGCTGGTGCAGCGTGAATGCCTCAAGCGTGGCTTGATCCTCGAACTGGGCGGGCGTCATGGCGGCGTGGTGCGCTTCCTGCCGCCGCTGGTGATCACTGCCGCGGAAATCGATCGGGTAGCCGATATTTTCGGCAGGGCCATGGCTGCTGCCACCGCCAGCCTCTAAATTTTTCAGCCTCTGACACGTTCCTTCTACATAACGGTTGCGCACGCAGTGCAGCCCACCCTACAGCGAGGAGAAACACCATGACTTCAGTATTCGACCGCGAGGACATCCTCTTTCAGGTCGTGGTCAACCACGAAGAGCAGTACTCGATCTGGCCCGACTACAAAACCGTGCCTGCAGGCTGGCGCACCGTGGGCAAGAGCGGCCTGAAAAAGGAATGCCTGGCTTACATCGAAGAAACCTGGACTGACATGCGTCCGCTGAGCTTGCGCCAGAAGATGGAAGAACAAGCGGCTGTGGCTCACTGAGTCACCGCGCAAAAAGAAGCCCGCTGAACCGAGAAGGTCAGCGGGCTTTTTCATATCTGGAATGTGTGTTGCTTGTGAGGCCGCCTTCGCGAGCAAGCCCGCTCCCACATTGGATCTGTGTCGCGCCACAAATCCAATGTGGGAGCGGACTTGCTCGCGAAGAACGATAACGCGGTCCAACTGACGTTACGCCCCGCTCAACCCCTTGATCAGCAAATCCACATTCCCTTCCAGCTCGGCCACCGGATCCGCCGCATCCACACTCAACACCACCAACCGGCTACCCGCTTCGGCAATCACCGCTTTCACCGCATCGGACGGCTGTCGATGGTGCAACACCACCGCCACGTCATTGTCCTTGAGTGTCACACCCAACTGCTTGAGCGCTTCAGGTGTCCACTCGGCATCCGGCCGCGCATCGAGGCCGATCTGTTCCAGGTTGAGGCCGCCGATCAGATAGCCAAAGTGATCGCTCAGGCTCATCACGCTGAGGTTGTCGGCACTGGCCAGCCGCGCTTCGCTGTCGGCGCTGAACTTGAGCAAGCGCTGTTTGAGCGCAGCCAGGTTGGCCTCGATCTTCGGCTTGGCCTGGGGCGCCAGACGCACCAGGTCTGCCGCCATGACGTCCGCCATCCGCCCCATGTTGTTGCTGGAAAACCACGGCTGACTGTTCAACCCATCAACTTTGTTGCCGGGTTGCACGGCGATGCCGGGCAGCGCGCCGTCCACCGGGCGCGCGGCGTCGACCTCGACGATGCGGATGTTGCTACGCCGGGAGATCGGGTAAAGCGGATCATCCGCCCACAGCGAACGCAGACCAATCACTGCATCGGCGTCGGTCGCCAGTTTGGCCAGCGTCGGAGCGCCACGACCCGTGAAGTACGCGGTCTGCCGGCTACCGGGCAGATTCGCCGGCGCGGCACGTTCAAGGTTGACATCGGTGCCTTTGAGCAAGACTTCGCCCAGACCATAAGTGATCGGCAAGGACGCCAGCACGCGCAGCGGTTTGACGCTGTCAGCTGCAAAGGTTGTGTTGACCAGCCCGCAAAAGGGCAATGTGAAGGTCAATGCCAGGGTCAATTGACGCAAAGTAAAAGACATTTATCCGAGATTCCCTTTCAGGCTGGGGACAACGCCACGCGCAATGGCGGCGAGGGCGAAGGCGATACCGGCCACCAGAATGATCGCGGCGCCGGACGGGATAGGCAGGTCGAAGACAATCGGCGCAAGGATCCCGCACAGCGTGCTGACCGTAGCGATCAGCACCGAACACCAGAAGAAGCCCTTCAGCGACTGACTCAGCAATCGCGCAGCTGCCGCCGGAATCACCAGCAGGGCGCCGACCAGAATCGCGCCGATGACTTTTACCGCCGCTACGGTGATCAGGGTCACCAAAATCACAAACAGATAATCCAGGGTTTTCACTGCTACACCCCGCACCGCCGCCAGTTGCGGATTGAAACTGGCCAGCATGATGCGGTTGTACAGCGGCAAGGCCAGGGCCATGACCAGCGAACCGACGATGGCCAACACCAGCAGGTCATTGCCGTTGACGGTCAGTACCGAACCGAACAGTACGTTTTCGAGGATGTGCACGTTGATCTTGCCTGCCAGAATCAGCAGCAGACTGGCGCCCAATGCCAACGACACCGAGAGGAACACACCGATCAACGTATCCGGCGCCAGACCCGTGCGATTGCGCAGGTAGTTGAGCAAAATGCCGAACAACAAGCAGTAGCCGAACAGACTGCCGTAAGGCCCGGTGTACGGTTCGCCCAGCAGAATGCCGATGGCCACGCCGGTCAGCGCCGCGTGGCCTACCGCTTCGGAGAAAAACGCGAAACGCTTGACCACCACCAACGTCCCCAAACCGCCCAGCACCGGGCCGATCAGCAAGCCGGCGAGCAACGCGTTGACCACAAATCCATAGGCCAGCGCCTCAGGCAGATAACCGGAAGAGGCCCAACCCTGGACCATCAAACGAAAGGCTTCGTAACTCATCAGGCAGCGCTCCGTGGATGGGTCGAGAACAGGGTCAGCAGGCGTTCCGGGGTCAGCGCTTGTTTCGGCGTGGCATCGAACAGCACCCGGCGATTAAGCCCGGTGACACGATCCGCCAACCGTCCGACTGCTTCCAGATCATGCTCGATCCACAGCACGGTGATGCCGCTTTGGCGCCAGTCGCCGAGCAGTCGTTCGAACACTTGAATACCGGCCTCGTCGAGCGCCGACATCGGTTCGTCGAGCACCAGCAACTGCGGCGCCGGAATCAGTCCCTGAGCCAGCAACACACGCTGACGCTCACCGCCGGACAACGCCCCCATGCGCCGCTTGCGTTTGTCCTGCATGCCGACCCGTTCCAGGGCTTCGCCAATCGCGCCGGCGTAGTGCTTGCTCAACCCGAGAAACGCCGGGCGCCGCTGGCACATCGCGGCCATGAAATCGTCGACGGTCATCGGCAAACCTCGATCGAATTCCAGGGCTTGGGGTACGTAGCCGATGGTCCCCGGTGTGCCGGGCCATTGCAGGCTCAGACGACCCTGATGCGGCATCTGTCCGAGCAAGGTCTTGATCAGCGAACTCTTGCCGCCACCGTTGGGGCCGACCAGCGCATGCACGCTGCCGGGCCGGACCTGAAAAGTGACGTTGTCGAGGATCGTCGTGCGCCCGAGGGTCAAACTGACCTCCGCAAAATCCAGCGTCGGCCCCGAAACCTGTGGGAGCGGCGGTGCGACGATTCGACTTGCTCGCGAAGAGGGAGTGTCAGTCGACATCAATGTTGACTGACCCACCGCTTTCGCGAGCAAGTCGAATCGTCGCACCGCCGCTCCCACAGGGGATTCGGGGGCGGTCGGGGTGGGGTTTTGGGCACAGATGGTTTCTTTAGCCGTCATTGGCCGGACTCCTGAATCGCCCGGACCACCGTGTTGAGATTGCCTGTCATTTCCTTTTCGTACTTGTCGGCGGTGTACTCGCCATAGGAAATGTGCGACAGCGGGTACAGCTTCACCCCGGATTCACGCTGGATGGTCTCGACGTAGGTGGACGGGAAATCCATCTCCGAGAAGATCACTTTCACGTCCAGTTCCCGCAGTTGATCGATGGTTTTTTTCAACTGGCTCGGGCTCGGTTCGATGCCGTGGGCCGGTTCGACCACAGCGGTCACTTCCAGGCCAAACTCGCGCAGCAAATAGTCGTAAGCCGCGTGAACCGTGGCCACCCGCAGTTCGGCGTTCGGTGCCTGGGTCAGTTTCGCCAGGGCGTCGGCGCGCATCTGCCGCAGGCGTCTGCCGTAGGCGCGGGCGTTTTGGGTGTAGGTCTTGGCGTTGGCCGGGTCGAGCTTGCCCAGTTCCCGGGCGATGTTGTTGACCTGGGCAATCGAGGCACTGATCGACAGGAAGGTGTGCGGGTTTACGACCTTGCCGGCGCCGCGAGCGGCGACGCCGGTGGCGGCCAGCAACGGTACGTTTTCGTTGGCTTCGATCACGGGAATGTTCGGTGTTTCGCTGGCAGCGATCATACGGTCGGCAAAGTCGTCATGGCCGACGCCGTTGAGCACGACCACGTCCAGCCCGCTGATGCGCTTGATGTCCTCGGCGCGGGGCTCGTAGGCATGCGGGTTGAAACCGGCCGGAATCAGCGGCACCACCTCGGCCTTGTCACCGACGATGTTCGCCACGTAGCTGTAATAAGGGTGCAGGGTGATGCCGATGCGCAGACGCTTGGCCGCGTCGGCACTGGCCAGCGGGGTCAGCAGACAAGCCAGTAAGCCGACCAGCATCAGGCGCAAGAAAGAACGTTGAGATGAAATAGGCATGGTTAAGCGGTCTTCTCTCGGGTGAAGGCGAGGGTTCAGTGCCGGAGCTGGCGGGTCACGCCGGCATCGAATTGCGCGACGATCTGCTGCCAGCCGGCGCTTTCCAGCGCAGCGTCGGTGAGGTCGGTCGGGGCAGCGAGGGCTTTGCCGCGGTTGAGCCAGACGTCCGGAGCATCGTCGTCAGCGGTCAAGCGCATCAGAAACGACCCCGCCACGGTGGGCGTCTGGCTCTGGCCGAAGTAAGCCTTGGCGTCGAGCAATTGCCAGGCATGACCGCCGCGGATGACGGAACTGGCGTCCTGAGCGAACGGCGCAAAACCTTCATCGGCGAGGGCTGAGGGGGCGGGTAGCGCTTGTTGCTCCTGACGCAACAGATGAATTTCGTCGAGCGTCACCCGCAGGTCGGCGTAGATGCCTTGCTCGGACGCGCTCAAGTCGCGACGGGCATCCAGTTGATGGCTGCCAACGCTGCTGACTTCCTGAGACTCACCGCGCCAGGCGACCACCGAGCCGGCCACCGCCAGAATCATCAGGCACAACAGCAACACATAAAGGGTTTCATGGCCGGCACCGGCCGGGCGGACGATTTGCGTAGTCGGTGTACTCATGGGGCTTCGATGTCCGCTTGGTCAATCTCGACGACGTGGCCGGGACCTGCGTCGAACAGCACGTAGAACTCGGCGCCGGGCTTCTTGAAGGTCAGGGTCGAATCGGCGCCGAGCTTGCCCGGCACCAGGATGGTTTCGTCGTAGCCGATCACGTCCAGGGTCACCCCCGGCGCGCCGCTGCCGTCGGAGAAACCGCCGGTGCATTTGATCTGCTCGGCGTCGATGGCTTTGCATTCGCACATCGGGTTGTGGGCCAGGGCGCTGGCACTGAAACCGGCGCACAGCACCAGCAGCGCGGCGCTCAAAGGACGTAAAGCGTTGATCATGGTTTGCCTCCTTGTTGGTTCAGCCAGGCGAGGGTGGCCGGGGATGCCTGGCTCAGGGGGACGGAGGCCTGATGCATGGCGCCGTCCCAGCCTTCCATGGTGATCCACAGCTCGGCGTCGGCTTTGGTCTTCTCGGGGATCGGCAACATCGCGCCCATGCGGTACGGCGTACCAAAGAAAATCACCCCGGCAGCGCGCAGGCTGCGCGGTTTGCCGATGCGCAGGTAAGTCGCCTTGACCTGATCGCGGCAGCTGTCGCACAGCGCCGCGTTGAAGTTCTTCATGTAACCGGCCGGGCCATCGAGCCTCGGTGCTTCGTTGCGCAATTCGGCCAGGCGCAGGCTCCAGGGGCCGACCTGAACCTCTCCGATCTCCCGCTCACCCAGGCCGGTGTCACCGCGAAACAGCGCAGCGTCGGCAAAGTATTTGGGCATGAAGCCCAGCGGCACCAGCAACAGCAGAACGTTGATGTGGAAGCGCCATTTGTGCCAGAAACGACTCAGTTTCGAGCCCGGTTTATCAGCGGTAAACAGATTCATTGGCTGACCTCCGTGGTTTCACGGCTGTTGGCCGCAGCGGTCTGACTGCGCGGGCGTTTATGGCTGCGCTTGAGGGCATTGGCCGTGGCCAGGGCGGTGCGTTTGGTCCAGATCAACAGGCCGCTGAGGACCATCATGCTCAGGATCAGGCCGAAGAAGAACCAGATCAGCTTGATCCAGATGCCGCCGAAATCGCCGGTGTGCAGCGGACGCATGGATTCGGTCACCAGCTCCAGGCCGGAACGGTCCGACAACAGGCGGGTGGCGGCGATGTCGCCGGTATACGGGTTGATGTCGGCGGTCTGGAACATCAGCGGATACCAACTGCGTCCGCCTACCGACAGATAGCTATAGACATTGGCAGGCAGGCTGACGAAGCTGTCGTCCAGTCCGGGAATACGTTCCTTGGCTTCGCGGATCGCCGTCTCCAGGCTAATCATCGGCGCCGGCGAACCGTCGGCAGTCAGCGGGACACTTTCACGCGGAACCACAGCAGCGACTGGCGCGGTGGAAATCGAAATCTGGTTATCGAACATGAACGCCTGAATCAGAAACCAGGTGCTGGTGATGGAAATCACCGCGATGAACCAGATCGACCAGATGCCGCTGAGGCGATGAAAGTCGCCCCAGAAAATCCGTGCGCCATGACGAATGCGCAACGCCGGTCGCAAGAATCCTTTCCAGAAGCGCTTGTAGACCACTAGCCCGGTGACCAACGACGCCAGCAATGGCAGGCTGAGAAACGACACCAGGTACCAGCCCCAGCTGTAACCGTTGGTGAACGGCACCAGCCACCAGCCATGCAGCGCGCGGGTAAATGCCTTGAAATTGAATGGCGGGGCAGTGCCCTGAATGACGCCGCTGTAGGGATTGACGTAAACCGTCACCGAGCGACCGTCGGGGTAGCTGACGTCCACGTCGAGGGCGAAGTGCGATTCATCGGGCCGGCTGATGCCTTCGACCAGTGTGTTCGGTTCCGCTTTTTTGATCGCGGCGATGATCTGGTCGTAACTGAGCAGCGGCGCATCGTCCGAGGGTTGGCTGGCGCGCATTTGCGGGTTGGCCAGCCAGACGATTTCCTGGCTGACCACCGCCAGGGTGCCGGTCACACAGACGATCAGTACGAAAAACCAGATCGGCAATGCCAGCCAGCTATGGACCAGAAACCAGAGTTTTGAACGGGATTTCTTCGACATGATTAAAGGTCTTGTTTCGATGAGCGGGCCTCTGCTGCGGGCTTCCCAGCGATGAGGTCCATGAAAGGTCGAGCCGTGGCTTTAGCCTGCGCGGGCCGACTGCATCTAAATAAGACGGATGAGCATCCAAAATCCCGAAGGGGGATGTGAAAGAAAATGTTTCGTATTGTTGGAGGGCTGGCTTTTGTGGGAGCGAGCTTGCTCGCGAAAGCGGTGTGTCAATCAACATACTTTTTGACTGACACACCGCTATCGCGAGCAGGCTCACTCCTACAGGGGTGTGTATTCACCGTTGATTACGGTGTTTCCTGATCCAACACGAACCATGTTCCAAGGGATCACTTTCAGGCCATTGATGGGCGCGGGCGACTGCCTAAGATGGGGCCCAGACGCTGTAACCCGCGAGCCTGAGCGAGTACTTCCATGACTCCAGCAAGAACCCTCTACGACAAACACATCGATTCCCACACGGTGTGTCGCCTTGATGACCAGGGCCATGTCCTGTTGTACATCGATCGTCAAGTCATCAACGAATACACCAGCCCCCAGGCCTTCAGCGGTCTGCGCGAGGCCAAACGCGGGGTCTGGCGTGCCGGAACCGCGTTGGCGGTGGTCGATCACGTCAACCCCACGGCACCCAGGCGTGTGGCGGCCATGCCCGATCCCGGTGGTGCGCGGCAAGTGTCGTACCTGGCGGAAAACTGCCGGGATTTCGGCATCGAATTGCTCGACATCCTCGACAAGCGCCAGGGCATCGAACATGTGATTGCCCCGGAACAGGGCTTCATCCTGCCAGGCATGGTGATTGCCGCTGGCGACAGCCACACGACCACCTACGGTGCCCTCGGCGCCTTCGGTTTCGGCATCGGCACCTCCGAGATCGAACACCTGCTGGCGTCCCAGACGCTGGTCTACAAACGCCTGAAAAGCATGCGGGTAACGGTGGATGGCGAACTGGCGCCTGGGTTGACCTCCAAGGACGTGATCATGGCGCTGATCGGCCAGATCGGCGCGTCGGGGGCCACCGGGTACGCCATCGAGTTTCGCGGCTCGACCATCGATGCCCTGAGCGTCGAAGCACGCATGACCATCTGCAACATGGCGGTGGAGGCTGGGGCACGAGGTGCATTCATGGCGCCGGACGAAAAAGTCTTCGCCTACCTCAAGGACAAACCCCGCGCGCCCAAAGGCGAGTTGTGGGAGCGTGCCGTGGAAACGTGGCGCGCCTTGCACAGCGACGCCGATGCGCAGTTCGACCGTGAAGTTTATCTGGACGCCAGCGCGTTGGAGCCGATGGTCACCTGGGGCACCAGCCCGGATCAGGCATCGCCGATCGGCGCTCGCGTGCCTGATCCGCAAGACGTCAGCGACCTGATCCTGCGTCAGGACATGCGCCGCGCCCTGAACTACATGGGCCTTGAAGCCGGCATGCCGCTGAGTGAAATCGTCATCAGCCATGCGTTCATCGGTTCCTGCACCAACGCTCGCATCGAAGACCTGCGCGATGCCGCCAGCGTGGTACGCGGCAAACACGTGGCCAAGCATGTGCGGGCGATGATCGTTCCCGGCTCCACCGAAGTCCGTGAGCAGGCCGAGGCCGAGGGGCTGGCGGCGATCTTCATCGACGCCGGGTTCGAATGGCGGCAGTCCGGCTGCTCCATGTGCCTGGCCATGAACGACGATGTACTGGCGCCGGGCGACCGTTGCGCCTCTAGCACCAACCGTAATTTCGAAGGCCGGCAGGGCGCCGGTGCCCGCACCCACCTGATGAGCCCGGCCATGGTCGCCGCCGCCGCGATCACCGGCCGCTTGACCGACATCCGTCACTTTGGAGACCGCCCATGAGCCTGCAACCCTTCACCCAGGTCAGCGGCAAGGCCGCCCCGATGCTCGCGGCCAACATCGACACCGACGTGATCATGCCCAAGCAATTCCTCAAGGGCATCGACCGCGCCGGACTGGACCGTGGTTTGTTTTTTGATCTGCGGTTTCTGCCCGACGGTTCACTCAACCCCGGGTTCGTGCTGAACCAACCGGCGTGGCAGGGAGCGAGTTTCATGGTGGTCGGGCCGAATTTCGGCTGCGGGTCGAGCCGCGAGCATGCGGTCTGGGGCTTGAAGCAGATGGGCATCCGGGCGCTGATTGGCAGCAGCTTTGCCGGAATTTTTTATGACAACTGCCAGCGCAATGGAGTGCTGCTGATTACCCTCGATGAGCCAGTGTTACAGCGGCTCGGACACATCGTCAGCCAGCCGGACAGTGCCGGGATCAGTGTCGATCTGGAGGCGCAGCAGATCAGGTTGCAGGACGGTCAGGTCATCCCGTTCGAGATCGATACCTTGCGCAAGACTTCACTGTTACTCGGCCTCGATGCGATCGGCAGCACCTTGCAGCGTAGCGAGCAGATCAAAGCCTTCGAACGCCAACACCTGGCCGCCAACCCCTGGCTAAGCTGAAACACAGATCCAACGGTGGGAGCGGGCTTGCTCGCGAAGGCGTCGTATCAGTCAGAGCCGATGTCGGCTGACACGACGCCTTCGCGAGCAAGCCCGCTCCCACAGTTGATTTTATACAGGCACAAATCCCGGTGAGGACTCGTATTGCGCCAGGCTAAACCGACAACCCCTTGAAATGTTCCTGCAAAAACTCCACACACGCCCGTAACTTCCCCGAGTACGCCAACCGCGTCGGGTACACCGCCCAGACGTTGGCGCTTTGTGTGTAGTCGGGCAGTAATTGCACCAATCGCCCCTGTTCCAGCAATGGCTTCACATCCCACAGCGAACGCAGCAACACCCCGCGCCCATCCAGTGCCCACTGCAAGACAATCTCCCCGCTGTTGGACGACAACGGCCCGCTGACGCGCACGCTTTCCTGAACCCCGTCGCGCTCCAGGTTCCAGATGCCGAACGCGTTGTCGCGCTCCTTGATCACCAGGCAATGATGCTGCTCCAGCTCTTCCAGCGTCTGGGGTGTGCCGTGTCGTTGCAGGTAGGTCGGCGCCGCGCAGAGCACGCGCCGATTGCTCACCAGGCGCCGGCCGATGTGCTGACCGGGAATGTCGTCGCCGACGCGGATCTCCAGATCAAAGCCTTCGCTGACGATGTCCACCACCCGATCGAACAGGTCCAGGCGAATCTCCAGGTCCGGATAACGCTCGGCCAGCAACGACAGGGCCGGGGCCACATGGTTACGCCCGAAACCGAAACTGCTGCACAAATGCAGACGCCCGCGAGGGCTGTCGTGGGCATCGGAGAGTTCGTCGTGCAGTTGCTGGAAGTCATCGAGAATCCGCAGGGCCCAGCGCTGTACACGCTCACCGTCTTCGGTCAGGGCGATGCGGCGGCTGGTGCGGTGCAGCAGACGGGTGCCGAGGGTGGTTTCGAGAATCTGGATTCGTTTGCTGACGTAGGCGGGTGACAGGCCCAATTCATCCGCCGCGGCGGCAAAACAGCTCTTGCGAATGACGGTGAGTAATACACGCAGGTCTTCGGGAAGGGGCACGGTGTCTTTCTTGGTGGTCATCACAGAACGGGCACTGGCGGCATGAGCCGCCAGCATAGCATCGCCGCGAGGGCTGATTATTCGGCGGACAACTTGGCCTCAGCCGCTGCTGCCCGCGCATGGCGACCGCGCTTGAGGGCAATCGGCGCCATCTTGCTGCGATCCAGTTCGCCTTCCCATGCCGCCACGACCAGTGCTGCGACGGCGTTGCCGATGATGTTGGTCAGGGATCGGCATTCGGCCATGAAACGGTCGACGCCGAGGATCAATACCATCGCCGCCACCGGCACGGTCGGCACTACCGCCAGGCTCGCCGCCAGCGCGACGAAGCCCGCGCCGACCACCGCGCCCGCACCTTTGGAGGTGAGCATCGCCACTGCCAACAGCGTCAGTTGCTGCTCAAGGCTCAAGTCGATGTTGGTCGCCTGGGCGAGAAACAGCACCGCCAGGGTCATGTAGATGTTGGTGCCGTCCAGGTTAAACGTGTAGCCGGTCGGAACGACAATCCCCACCACGCCTTTGGACGCGCCAAGGCTTTCGAGTTTTTGAATCAGCTGCGGCAGTGCCGATTCCGAAGAGCTGGTGCCGAGCACGATCAACAGTTCGGCCTTGATGTACGCCAGCAGTTTGAAAATGCTGAAGCCGGCATAACGGGCGATGCTGCCGAGTACACAGGCAATGAAAATGAACGCGGTCAGGTAAAAGGTGCCGAGCAGTTTCAGCAGCGGCAGCAACGAACCGAGGCCGTACTTGCCGATGGTGAACGCAATCGCACCAAACGCACCGATCGGTGCCGCGCGACTGATGATGCCGACAATGCGGAAGAACACTTCGCTGGCCTGATTGATCACGCCCACCAGTGGCCGGCCCTTTTCACCGACCATCACCAGGGCAATGCCGAACAGTACCGAGACGAACAGCACAGGCAGGATTTCGCCCTTGGAGAACGCATCAAAAAAAGTCGTCGGAATCACGTGCAGCAAGAAACCGGTGACGCCTTCGCCGTGTTCGGCCTGGCCGACAAAACCGGCAATCGCCGAGGAGTCGAGCGTCTTCACGTCGATGTTGAAGCCCGCGCCCGGATGCAGCAGATGCGCCGCCAGCATGCCAATCACCAGGGCAATGCTCGAGACGACTTCGAAATACAGCAATGCCTTGCCGCCCACCCGACCGACCTGCTTCACGTCGTGCATGCTGGTGATGCCGGAGACCACCGTGCAGAAGATGATCGGGCCGATGATCATCTTGATCAGCTTGATGAAGCCGTCGCCCAACGGCTTTAGGTCAATGCCGATTTGCGGCCAGTAATGACCGATCACAATGCCCAGAGCGATGGCGATGAGCACCTGCACATAGAGGGTTCCCAGCAGTTTTCTGATTGTCATTTTTATTATCTCGAGACGGTTTTTGGGCATGACGATCCCGCGCAGGCCAGTGGCGACCCGCGGTGGGAGGTGGATTCAGGTCAGTAAGGCGCGGGTGTCAGCGCAGGAAACCCAGGACTTCGGCGAGTAACAGGTCGGGGGCTTCTTCGGCAAGGTAATGGCCGGCGGGCAGCGCTTTGCCGCGGACGTCGGTGGCCACGTGTTGCCATTCCTTGAGCGGCTCGAAGCAGCGTCCGACCGTGCCTTCGGCGCCCCACAGAACCAGCAGCGGCAGGTGCAGGTGACGGCCGGCGGCGATGTCGGCGCGGTCATGTTCCAGATCGATGCCGGCGCTGGCGCGGTAGTCCTCGCAGATGCCGCGCGCGGTGCCCGGCAGTTTCAGGCAGCGCAGGTATTCGCCAAAGGCTTCAGGGGTGAACGGTTTGAGTCCGGCGCTGCGACTGCCCATTACGCTGCGCAGGTACGATTCGGGGTCGGCTTCGATCAGGGTTTCCGGCAGCGGCGCCGGGCGGATCAGGAAGAACCAGTGCCAGTAGGCGCGGGCAAAGGCTTCGTTGGTTTGCGCATACATCGACAGGGTGGGCGCGATGTCGAGCAGTACCAGGCGTTGCACGGCATCGGGATGATCCAGCGCCAGACGATGGGCCACGCGGGCGCCACGGTCGTGGGCCAGCACCGAGAATTGAGCGAAGCCCAGGGACTTCATCAGCTCGACACCGTCCTTGGCCATTTCGCGTTTCGAATAATGGGTGTGGTGATCGTTGGCCGGCGGCTTACCGCTGTCACCGTAACCTCGAAGGTCGGCGGCGATCACGGTGAAGTGTTCGGCCAGTTGTTCGGCAACCTTGTGCCAGATGACGTGGGTTTGCGGGTGACCGTGCAGCAACAGCAGGCCCGGCCCGTTGCCGCCGATGCGGTAGGCAATGTCCACGCCGTTGACGTGGCGCTGGTCTTTCAGGAATCCGGCAAACATGGGGGTGACTCCTTGTTGTAGTTGCCTGCATCCTGAAATTGTTGAGCGGTTACGGCAAGGCGCAAAGCGTGGTGCGCTTGTTCATGAAGTGTGTTCAAGGGGATGTGCGGTGTTTGTGAGGGGCCCATCGCGAGCAAGCCCGCTCCCACATTTGATCTCTGTCGTTTACATAATGTGTGTTCGCTGAAAATCTAATGTGGGAGCGGGCATGCTCGCGAAGGGCCAGACCATTCGATGCAAAACTCAACCCTGTTTGAACATCTCCTTCGCCCGCTGCTCGATCTGCGCCTGAGTCAGATCTTCCTTGCGCGTGGCCAGAAACCACAGATGCCCATAGGGATCCTTCAGGGTCCCCGAGCGGTCGCCATAAAACTGATCCTTGACCTCGGACACCACCGTACCGCCAGCCGCAATCGCCTGTTTATAAGACTTGTCCACATCGTTCACATACAAGTGCAGGCCCACGGACGGCGACTTGTCCGGATTGCTCAGCGGGCCCTGATCGCACGGTGTGCCAAGCATGATCGGGCAGTCGCCGATGCGCAGTTCGGCATGCCCGATGCCGCCATCGGGCATGGACAGGCGCATGACTTCGGTGGCACCAAAGGCTTTCTTGTAGAACTCGATGGCTTCGGCTGCTTTTTGAATGCCCAGATAAGGCGTGATGCTGTGATAACCCTCTGGAATGGGTTTGACGCTCATGGTTGTTCTCCCTGTTTTTGTTGTCAGTCGAGAAAGATCTTGTGCCGTTTTCCGGCCGGATAACTATAGGTCAGCCTCTTTTCTGCAACCGAGTGTCCGACGAGCAGCAGCACTAATGTTCAGCCATCAACAGCGAAGCAGCAGATTGCTCGGGTCGCTCATGAAAAAAACCTCTGAGCGGCCCAGTACTCCCCGAAAACATTGGCTCGGATCAGCGCCCCCCGGTGCCGCACGCGGAAATCCTCGAATTCGTCAAACCGACCCTGGCCAAGGAAGGCGTGGACCTGGACATCAAGGTTTTCACCGACTTCATCCATACCAACCTGATTTAAGGCTGCAGGGTTCCCCTGCAACATAGAATCTCCCACATTTGATCTGTGGCGTTCCTAAATCCAGTGTGGGAGAGCCTGCTCGCGAGGGCCGCACCGCTATTTCGGATCAGTACCCGATTCCAGCAACTGCGCCCCGGGCCCTCGCTCCCCCAGCACATCGCCAAAGTTGCGTAACGGACATGCCTCCATCGACAGACACCCACAGCCAATGCAGCCATTGAGCCGGTCCCGCAGCAAGGTCAGCTGATTGATCCGCTCATCCAGATCCCGACTCCACTGCGCCGACAACACCTTCCAGTCCGCTGCCGTCGGCGCCCGATTGTCCGGCAGCGATTTCAATGCCTCACCAATCTCCGCCAACGGAATGCCCAATCGCTGAGCCACTTTGATCAACGCCACCCGCCGCAACACTTCCCGTGGATAACGCCGCTGGTTGCCCTGGTTGCGATTACTTTTGATCAAACCCTTGGACTCGTAAAAGTGCAGCGCCGTGACCGCGACGCCACTGCGCGCAGCCACTTGGCCGACGGTGAGTTCCTTGTGCAGATTGTCCGAGGTGATCATTTAAAAAATGCCCCTTGACCTAAAGTTAACTCGAGGTTTTACCCTGCAAGCCTTCGGATCACAAGATCCGGCTTACAGGTGAGTGGGAACTATTCATGCAAGCACTAGAGAAAAATCGCAGCTTCACCCAATTGATTGAATTCGAGATTGAACCCCCTCAACAGCCCGCGCTGGTGTTGGCACTGTCGAAACAGACCGAACGTCTGGCTCAGGACTTCACAGGTTTTTTGAGTGCCAGCATCCAGGCCAGCGACGATGGCCGGCGAGTGCTCAACTACCTGCAATGGCAAACACGCGAGGCGGGAGAGGCCGCGTTTAAAAGCTTTGAAAGCGGCGAGCAGGATTTCTGGCAACTGATCCGCGCCCATCAGGCGAAAACCGTGACCTTCGGCTCGTTCCTGGTGCTGCACAGCCTGGAACGCAGCCACGACAACGCGCTGCACTGCAATCTGGTGGGTTAGATCGACAACTGCATGACACGCTCGCCCTGAAGGTTTTCCGTGGGCCGGCGCTTGTTCACCGCCAGTTCGCCGATCTTGATCAGTCGCGTGCGGGTGACGTTGCGGCTCAGCCCCAGTAAGGCTGAAGTGTGCACCTGGTTGTAATGGCTGAAGCGATAGGCGGCTCGCAGCAACGCGTCTTCGACTTTCTCGTGAAGGGCCCCGGCCTGTTCTTCGAAGAGCTTTTGAAAGGCCCGATCGAGCAGGGCTTCGGGTGAATCGTCGACGGAGCTGTGGTAATCGTCCTGACGCTCGATGCGCATGTTCGACAGGCGCAAGTCGTCGCGTTGGATCACGCCGTTACGGCAGATCAGCAGGGTGTGGTGAATGACGTTTTCCAGTTCGCGGATGTTGCCCGGCCAGCTGTAGCTGCGCAGTTTCAGTTCGGCGTCTTTGCTGATGGTGATGGTGCCGTAGCCGAGGCGCTGGCTGTAGGCTTCGACGAAGTGTCGGGTCAGCGGCAGGATGTCGCCGGGGCGGTCGCGCAGCGGGCTCAATTCCAGGCTGACCACGTCGAGGCGGTAGTACAAATCCTCGCGGAAATGCCCGGCGTTGATGGCTTTCTCCAGTTGCACGTTGGTCGCCGCCAGCACGCGCACATTGATGGGAATGCTCTTGCGCGAACCCAGTCGCACCACTTCGCGCTCCTGCAACACCCGCAACAACTTGACCTGAATCGACATCGGCAAGTCGCCGATTTCGTCGAGGAACAACGTGCCGCCATCGGCCTCCTCGAACCAACCGGCCTTGGCGCTCAACGCACCGGTGAAGGCACCTTTTTCATGGCCGAACAGCTCGGCCTCCACCAGGGATTCGGAGAATGCGCCGCAGTTCACTGCCACGAAAGGCCGGTTACGCCGGGCGCTGAGGTTGTGAATATGCCGCGCCACCAGCTCCTTGCCGGTGCCGGTTTCGCCGATGATCAGCACGCTGGCTTCACTCGGTGCGACTTGTTGAATGTGGGCGAGCAAGGCCTGGGATTTCGGGTCTTCGAACACCTGCGCCGTGGCGCGGATCGAGGTGGCCAGAGCGGGAGAGGGCGGTAAGGTCAGAAGCTGCATTAGGCAATCTCTATGAATAGAAAGTCGGGATCGGTAGGGACTGATTCAGTGCCCAGTCACCCAGTTCATGGAGTTTGTAATCCACCGGGTCGTGCAGGGTTTGCGTGCGCAGGTTGCGCCAATGGCGGTCCAGTTGCAGTGAGGCATGAGTTGAACGGGTGCCGGTCACTTCGAACAACCGGCTACAGAGTTCCAGACCGTTGCGAGTGGCAGCGACCTTGGCCGTGGCGATGGCGTTAGCGAGATGTCCACGTTCCTCGGCGCTGAGGTTCGGGCCTTTGGCCCAGGCGTTGTCGAGCAACCCGGTAGCGCGCTCCACCAGCAGTCGAACACTTTCGAGGGCGACCCAGAATTCGCCATAGTGGCCGAGTACATAAGGATCCTGACGCACATCCTGAGCACTGGATTTGTGCCACGGACGGGTCTCGGTAAGGGTGTATTGCCGCGCTTCTTCGAAGGCACCTTCGGCGATGCCGAGGAACACATGGGTGAAGGTCAGCTGGGCAATCAACGGCCGCAGGCAGGCGAATGGCGTACTCAACGGACCCGGATCGAGCAGCAATTCCGACTCTTCGACCCGTACCCGTTCGAATGTCGCGCTGCCGCTGTCGGTCTGGCGCTGGCCCATGTTGTTCCAGTCGTTATGCAAGGTGATGCCGCTGCGACCGCTGGGAATCGCGGCGATCAACAGCTTGCCGCCAGCGCTTTCGTCGACGGCCGAGGCAATCAGCATTTGCGAATCGCTGGCGCCGCAGCAGAAGCTTTTCTTGCCGGAAAATTCACGCCAGTCACCGAGGTTCTTCACCACGGTGCGGGTGTCCAGCGGGTTCAGGGCGTTGCCCCAGAACCAGTTCTTGCGTGCGGTCTGTTCGAACCATGGCTGCCACTGCTCGGGCCGGGCGAACAGACGCACGGTGGCGAGCATCAGGTGATGGAAGCCGAAGACATGGGCAATCGAACTGTCGACCTTGGCGAACTCGCGCACGATGGTCAGGGTTTCACTCCAGCTGGCGCCGAGGCCGCCGTACTGGACGGGAATGCTTAACGCGAGCAGACCGCTGTGGCGCAAGGCGTCACGTTCGGCTTTGGGCGTACCGCCACGTTCATCGCGCTCGACAGCGGTCAGGGCAAACTCGGCGGCCAATTGGCGAGCGGTGTGTAAGGGGGATAGCAGGGCGCTTTGCGGCTTGGCAGTCACGCGGGGTTCCTCATATGAGTCGACGCAAATCCCCTGTGGGAGCGTGCTTGCTCGCGAAGAGGCCATAACATTCAACATCAATGTCGACGGTACTGACGCCTTCGCGAGCAAGCCCGCTCCCACATGGATTACCTGGTCAGGCCGTGGCTTTGGCCGGCAGCACATCATTGGCGATCATTTCGCCAAACGGCCCGGTGAGATTGGTAACCCCACGCCCGGCCAGGCTTGCGTACGGCTCAGGCAACAGCGGGAACACCAACTCGGCAAAACGGTAAGCCTCTTCGAGGTGCGGATAGCCGGAGAAGATAAAACTCTCGATCCCCAGGTCCGCGTACTCCTTGATTCGCGCCGCCACTTGCTGCGGATCGCCCACCAACGCCGTCCCGGCACCGCCACGCACCAGGCCGACACCGGCCCAGAGGTTGGGGGAGATTTCCAGGTTGTCGCGCCGCCCGTCATGCAACGCCGCCATGCGCCGCTGACCTTCGGAATCGAAACGCGAGAACGACTTCTGCGCGGCGGCGATGGTCTCGTCGCTGATGTGCTCGATGAGTTTATCCGCGGCTTTCCAGGCCTCTTCAGCGGTCTCGCGGACGATCACGTGCAAGCGAATCCCGAACTTCACCGTGCGACCGTTTCGGGCGGCACGTTCACGCACATCGGCCAGTTTTTCCGCCACGGCGGAGGGTGGTTCGCCCCAGGTCAGGTAGACATCAACCTGCTCGGCGGCCAGTTCATGCGCTGCCTCGGAAGAACCGCCGAAGTACAGCGGCGGATAGGGTTTTTGCACCGGCGGATACAGCGCCTTGGCGTTCTGCACTTGCAGGTGTTTGCCTTCGAAATCCACCGATTCGCCTTGCAGCACCCGGCGCCAGATTTGCAGGAATTCGTCGGTCACTTCGTAGCGTTCGCTGTGGTCGAGGAAGATGCCGTCGCCACGGTTTTCATCCGGGTCACCCCCCGTGACCACGTTAATCAGCAAGCGGCCATTGGACAGTCGATCCAGTGTCGCGGCCATACGCGCCGAGACCGTCGGCGAGATGATCCCCGGTCGAATCGCCACCAGGTAACGCAGGCGTTCGGTCAGCGGCACCAGCGCCGAAGCAATCACCCACGAATCCTCGCAGGAGCGCCCGGTCGGAATCAGTACACCGTGGTAGCCGAGGCTGTCGGCCGCCTGGGCCACTTGTTTCAGGTAGTTGAGTGTCACCGGGCGAGCGCCCTGAGAGGTGCCCAGGTAATGGCCGTCGCCGTGAGTCGGCAGAAACCAGAAAACATCCATGAAGAAATCCTTAAGCGATTTTCAGCAGATTTTTGGGGTGCACGCCAAACAACGGCGCGGCGCGTTCTGCGGCATGACGAATGCGGGCCTTCAAGGGCTCACTGGTTATTTGATAATTCGAGAAATCGGCTTCGGTGGCGTAGACGCCAATCGGCAGGGTCAGGGCCTGGAAGAAACTTGCTTTCGATCGGCAATTGCTCGGCCAGTTGGCCGGTAGACGCTGTTCGAATGGCAGAGCTGTTTGTTGAATGACTGTTGCCAGGCAAACAGTTGCTTGGGCAACAGTGCGTGAAGCGATGCAGTTGTTATAAAGGTTCTGCGTTATTCCGCAAAAGACCGTAAATTAATACTTATAGATCGTTTGGAGATATAAGGCGCCCTGCCTGAGGGGCATTGGTCAAAGTCGATAGCCACTATCGAGAGCGGTGATTTCTGCTGATCGGATGCCCGGCGTAGCCTGTGTTCATTGCCTCGAACCCAGTTGCCAGGACGCTCACCATGAAACCTCTAATCGCTACTTTCTTGCTGCTTGCGGTGTCCGTGCTCGCCGGATGTGCCAGCCATGTTTCCCCGGAATTACGGCCGTACACTGCGGAAGAAACCAGGGAGCTGGCGCTTGAGGCGTTGAATCGTCGCGGTCTTTCTTTCGACGAGTACCACGCGAAGAAAGCCGAATTGCTCGGCCAGCCGCAAAAGTCGTTCAGTTTCAACAAAAAAGGCGAGATGAATGCCGAACGTGCTGTACAGCTTCACGGTCGTCCTAGCTGAGAGAAAACTGTACCGCTTGAAGTTTCACGCAACTGTCCGTGGGTTTCCCTCAAGGCGTGCGATAGGGTCAACACCTGACTGACCCTATGGACTGCCACCCATGACGCTCTCGCTTGATTTGCTGCTGGGCTTCGCCCTGTTTGCGCTTGTCACCTCGATTACGCCCGGCCCCAACAACACGATGTTGCTGGCATCGGGTGTGAACTTCGGCTTTAACCGCACCATCCCCCACATGCTTGGCATCACCTGCGGCTTCTTCGTGCTCGTGGTGGCGGTAGGTTTCGGCTTGGGCGCAGTGTTTCAAACTTATCCTTTGCTCTACAGCGTGCTGCGTTACGTCGGCGCGGCGTATTTGTTGTATCTGGCGTGGAAAATCGCCCATTCGGGACCGGTTTCCGAGAGTGAAAAGGGCGAGAGTAAGCCGATCAGCTATTTGGGCGCCGCAGCGTTTCAGTGGGTCAATCCCAAGGCCTGGATCATGGCCATTGGTGCCATCAGCACCTACACGCCGATGCAGGGTTACTTCACCAATGTGATCGTGATTGCGGCCGTGTTCGCCTTGATCAACCTGCCGAGCGTCAGTGTCTGGGCAGGCTGCGGCACGTTGTTGCGCAACGTGCTGAAGGATCGCCGCTGGTTGCGGTTGTTCAACTGGGGCATGGCCTTGCTGCTGGTGGCTTCGCTGTATCCGTTGTTGCTCGAAAGCTTTCGCTGACGCATTGCTTCAACCGGTTGCCCGATGCCTGTTAAGCTCGACTTCAGGAGCGTTCCTACGCACTTTTAAATGAAGTTGTTCTTCTTTAACGGCCTCCGATCAGGTATTGCTAACGCTCTGGACATCGGCGCAGCTCACGAGGCTGCGCTTTGACGTTTCAGTGACGAGCCTCCTGATCCCGGAACATGCTCTGCGAGTCTTCTATGAATAAACGTCCTCTGTATTTCGACTACGCCGCCACCACGCCGGTGGATGAGCGAGTCATCAAGGTCATGGTCGAGTGTCTGGGTTTTACCGGCAACTTCGGCAATCCGGCGTCCAGCTCCCATGCGTTCGGTCAACAGGCCCGGCAAACGGTCGAGCAGGCGCGGCGGCAGGTCGCCGAACTGGTCTGTGCTCAGGCGGACCAGATTGTCTGGACCTCCGGTGCCACCGAATCGAACAACCTTGCACTCAAGGGCGTGGCCCAGGCTCGCGGCGTTTCTGGCGGCCACATCATCACCAGCCAGATCGAACACAAAGCGATTCTCGACACGGCAAAGCAGTTGCAGGACGCCGGTGTTGCGGTGACTTATCTGGTGCCTGACGCCGAGGGTCTGATTACCCCGCAAGCGGTCAGCGAAGCGATGCGCGAAGACACCTTTCTGGTGTCGTTGATGCTGGTCAATAACGAGCTGGGCACCGTCAACGATATTCCGGCCATCGGCGAAGTCGTGCGTGCTCGCAATGCGTTGTTCCATGTCGACGCGGCTCAAGGTGCAGGCAAAGTGGAGATCGATCTGGCCCGGTTGCCAGTGGATCTGATGTCATTTTCCGCCCACAAGATTTACGGCCCAAAAGGCATCGGCGCGCTGTACGTCGGGCCGCGCGCGCAACAGCGTTTGCAGGCGCAGATCCACGGCGGTGGTCACGAGGGCGGTTTGCGTTCCGGCACCCTGGCGACTCACCAAATCGCTGCCATGGGTGAGGCCTTCGCGTTGGCCGCCGCCTCTTTCGATGAAGAGAAAGCCGCGATCGTGCGTCTGCGTGAACGCTTGCTTGAGCAATTGCTGAGCATTCCCGGGGTTCGCCTCAATGGCAGTCCGACCCAACGCATCCCTCATACCTTGAGCCTGACCTTCAGCGAAGGCGAGTTCAATTCAGCGGCGTTGAGCACCTCGATTGCGTTTTCCGCGACCTCGGCCTGCAACTCCGCCAGCAATGCGCCCTCCCATGTGCTGCTGGCCCTGGGGCATGACGCCCGCTCGGCGAGTCGCACCATTCGCTTGAGTCTCGGCCGATTCACCACCGAGCAGGACATCGACCAAGCGGTACATCTGATTAAAGCGGCCTGCGCCAGTGCTCCGGCATTTTGGCAATAAGGTCTGAAAGTGCCGGCGTTGATCGGCACTCAACAATAATGATGAAGTGATTAGCAGGAGACATGATGAGTACGCAGCCTTCGATCAATGGATCGGTGCCCCAACGCCTGGCGCAAACCCGCGAACTGATGAGCCGGGAGGGCATTCACGCTCTGCTGGTGCCGTCGGCCGACCCGCACCTTTCGGAATACCTGCCGGGTTACTGGCAAGGGCGGCAATGGTTGTCGGGCTTCCATGGCTCGGTTGGCACGCTGATCGTTACGCCGGACTTTGCCGGCGTCTGGGCCGACAGCCGTTACTGGGAACAAGCGACCAAGGAACTCAAGGGCAGCGGGATCGAACTGGTCAAGCTGCAGCCGGGGCAGCCCGGCCCGCTGGACTGGCTGGCCGAGCAAACCCCTGAAGGCGGCGTCGTCGCGGTAGATGGCGCGGTAATGGCCGTGGCTTCGGCGCGTACGTTGGGTGGCAAGCTCGAAGAACGCGGCGCTAGTCTGCGCACTGACATCGATGTGTTGAACGAAGTCTGGAGCGACCGTCCGACGCTGCCGAATGCACCGATCTATCAACACCTGCCGCCTCAGGCGACGGTCAGCCGCGGCGAGAAACTGGCCAAGCTGCGTGAGGTTTTGAAAGATCGCAGTGCCGACTGGCACTTCATCGCCACCCTCGATGACATCGCCTGGCTGTTCAACCTGCGCGGCGGCGACGTGTCGTTCAACCCGGTGTTTGTTTCCTTTGCCTTGATCAGCCAGCAGCAAGCAACTTTGTTCGTTGCGTTGAGCAAGGTCGATGCCGAGCTACGCGCGACCCTCGAAAAGGACGGCGTGACCCTGCGCGATTACAGCGAAGTGGCCGCCGCCTTGCGCGCCGTACCGAGCGGGGCGAGTCTGCAAGTCGATCCGGCGCGCGTCACCGCCGGCTTGCTGGATAACCTGGATAGCGGCGTGAAGCTGGTCGAAGGCCTGAACCCGACGACGTTGGCCAAGTCGCAGAAAAGCCTGGCCGATGCCGAGCACATTCGTCAGGCCATGGAACAGGACGGCGCGGCGCTGTGTGAATTCTTCACCTGGCTGGACACTGCGTTGGGTCGTGAGCGCATCACCGAGCTGACCATCGACGAACACCTGACGGCCGCGCGTACCCGACGCCCGGGTTATGTATCGCTGAGCTTCAACACCATTGCCGCGTTCAACGCCAATGGCGCGATGCCGCACTACCACGCCACCGAAGAAGAACACGCGGTGATCGAAGGCGACGGTCTGTTGTTGATCGACTCGGGCGGCCAGTACTTGGGCGGCACCACTGATATCACGCGGATGGTGCCGGTCGGTACGCCGACCGATGAGCAGAAGCGCGATTGCACGCGGGTGCTCAAAGGCGTAATAGCGCTGTCCCGTGCGCAATTCCCTCGTGGCATTCTCTCGCCGTTGCTCGATTCGATTGCCCGCGCGCCGATCTGGGCTGAAAGCGTTGATTACGGTCACGGCACCGGTCATGGCGTCGGCTACTTCCTCAACGTGCACGAAGGCCCGCAGGTCATCGCCTATCAGGCCGCCGCGGCACCGCAAACCGCGATGCAGCCGGGCATGATCACCTCCATCGAACCGGGCACTTACCGTCCGGGCCGCTGGGGTGTGCGGATCGAGAACCTGGTGTTGAACCGTGAGGCGGGCAAAAGCGAGTTCGGTGAGTTCCTGAAGTTCGAAACCCTGACCTTGTGCCCGATCGACACTCGCTGCCTGGAGCCATCGCTGCTGACCGATGAAGAAAAACAGTGGTTCAACGCCTACCACGCCGAGGTGCGCCAGCGCTTGAGCCCGTTGCTCGACGGTGCAGCCCTTGAGTGGTTGAACACCCGGACTGCGGCTATTTGATCGGTTGGAGTTCAGGCGCTTCTTCGAGCGCTTGGCTCATGTAGTCGACAAAGGCTTTGACCCTGGCGGATTGGCGACGATTCGCCGGGGACACGGCATGAACCGGCAGTGACTGGGCGCTGTATTCCAGCAGAATCGCTGTCACGCGCCCCGCCTTCAAGTCCTCGCTGAACAGCCAAAACGGCGACAGCGCAATTCCCAATCCCCCCAGTACCATCTCGCGGATTGCCTCGGAGTTGTTGCTTTGTGCATTGCCCTTGATTCGCACTTCGTGACGTTGGGCATCTCTCTCGTAAACCCATAGGTTCTGAGTGTTCAGCAGGTTTCCAGCAACAGCTTCGCGGCCGGAGTGAAAACTGTGTTCTGCAGCGTCTACGGCCGCCAGAATTAGTCGACATTCGCTGTAGTACCGCTGACCTTCGTCGGTCAGGGACAGATGTCGGGTGCTGCGGGAAATCAACTTTCCACCCAGCTCTGTTTCCAGTGCTCGCAGCACTTTGCTGATGGTCGGCTGACTGGTCTGCAATTCCCGGGCGACGGCAGAAAAGCTGCCACGTTCGACAACACGGACGAAGATCGCCATTGCATTGAGTTTGTCCACGGGGTTTCTCATTGATGCCAAATGAGCATGGTCACTATAGCTATATAGTGTCTTTTATCGGCATGAGTGAGGGGGAGGAAGATTAATCCCACAGCCACCTCTGACGGGAAATTGCGAAATAACGACACCGTGGGTGGAGAGACGTTGGACGCTTCATTCAAGGCTGCTCGGGTCTACGAGGGACATGTTGTGAGTTGTCTTGGATGGGGACAGCACAGTCTTGCGCCGCTCTCGTTTCGTGGGGCGACTTATTCTGGAGTGTTCACATTGTTGCCGTTGCTGACTGGCAAGGGGCGCGAGCATCACGGGGAAATACTTCGGGAGGCTGCGCAGTTGATCGAGGCGGGTCAGTTAAAACCGCTGCTCGACCCTCGGCAGTTCACGCTGCAAACCGCCGAAGCCGCCCATGAGCTGCTCGTTTCGGGAACTGCGCAGGGGCGGCTGGTCGTCGAGATTTAACTCAGGGCTTCAAGGACGAAGTCCAGGCGATCCTGGCCGAAGAACAGCTGATTATCGACAAACATGCTCGGGGCACCGAATACGCCCCGTTGCACCGCTTTCTCTGTGTTGTCCTTGAGAGTGGCTTTGACTTCCTCATCGGCGGTCAGGGCCAGCACCGCATTCGGATCGAAACCGTTCTGTGTCAGTACTGACGCGACAGTCGCCAGGTCATCGAGGCTGTGGCCTTCAACCCAGAGGGCGTGAAACAGGCAATCGATGAACGCCTGAAAGCGCTCGGGATGGCGCAACTGTATGCCGGTGACAGCGCGCATCAGCATCAGGGTGTTGATAGGGAATTGGGGATTGAACTTCAGTGGCACGCCATAGCGCTTGGCGTAGCGGTCCAGGTCTTGAAACATGTAGTGGCCCTTGGCGGGGATGGTTGCGGGGGAGGCGTTACCAGTGGCTTTGAAGATACCTCCCAGCAGGATGGGTGTGTAGATCAACTGGCTGTCGGTCTGCTCGCAGATCTTCGGCAGTTGGGTATAGGCCAGGTAGGTGGCGGGGCTGCCGAGGTCGAAATAGAACTCCACGGTTTTGCTCATGGTCGATGCGCTCTGCTTATTATTTTTAGGGGGGGTTACCAGCGTTCGCTCCAGGGGCGCAGGTCCAGCTCGAAGGTCCATGCGTCACGGGGCTGGCTGTGCAGGTACCAATAGTTCTCGGCAATGTGCTCTGGATTGAGAATGCCGTCCTGGTCCTTGGTCGCGTACTTTTCTGGGAAACTCTCTCGGATAAAATCGGTATCAATGGCACCGTCGACTACAACATGGGCGACGTGAATGTTCATCGGCCCCAATTCACGCGCCATGCTTTGCGCCAGGGCGCGAATCCCGTGCTTGGCGCCGGCGAACGCTGCAAATCCTGAGGCCCCACGCAGGCCGGCGGTAGCGCCGGTGAACAAGATCGTACCCCGTTGACGCTTGGCCATGCGCTTGGCCACTTCACGAGCGTTGAGAAAACCCGAGAAGCAGGCCATTTCCCATATCTTGAAATATTTGCGCGCGGTTTCTTCGAGAATACTGCAAGGCACATTGGCGCCGATGTTGAAAACGAACGCTTCGATCGGGCCAATCTGGCTTTCGATCTGCTCAACTAAAGCAATCACGTCCTCTTCCTTGCGCGCATCGCAGGCAAATCCGTGGGCGTCACCGCCATCGGCCTTGATGGCGTCCACCAACGGCTGGAGTTTGTCCGCGCTGCGGCGGGTTACACACGCCACAAATCCTTCCTGCGCAAAGCGTTTTGCAATTGCGCCGCCGGTGGCATCCCCTGCACCTACAACCAGTACGACCTTCTTGTTATTCATGGGTAGATCCCTTTGCTAAACGATCGTTAACTAAACGAACGATATGCTACGATTCGGCAAGCGTCAAGGCGATCAATCCTGAGGGCAAGGCAATGCGTTACTCGGCCAATCACAAACTGGAAACCAAAGAGAAACTACTTGAAAGCAGTGCGGTGTCGGCCAAGAAGTCTGGTTTTTCAACGGTAGGTGTCGACGGTTTGATGAAGGCGATCGGTTTGAGTGGCGGGGCGTTCTACAGTCACTTTTCGTCGAAGGATGAGCTGTTCGCTTCAATCGTCGAGCGTGAGCTGTCTCAAAGCCTGGAGCGTTTAGGGGCGGACCAGAGTCCTGAGAAGCTCCAGCGCTGCCTGAAACACTATCTGAGCATGGCCCATGTCGAGCACCCGGAATCCGGTTGTGCTTTGCCGGCATTGGGGGCTGAGATTGCACGTTCAGACGTGATGATTCGTCAGCAGGCGGAGAACTGGATTTGTCGGCTTCAGAAGAGTTGGGCGCAGGTTCTGGAAAGCGACAGCCTGGCCTGGGCGATTCTGTCGCAATGTATCGGTGCATTGGTCATTGCGCGAATGCTGGCCACGCCGGACATTCAGCGCGCGGTACTGAAGTCCAGTTACGATGAGATTGGCCGCCAGATCGCAGGTTCACGAACCTGACAAGACGGCATCAATCTATTTGCAGATGACTATCATGCTGCGGCTGGTATAGCCGGCAGGGTTGAGGCCGAACGGGTAATCGCCTGGTTCTTCCACAGCGTCCCCTGATTTGGCGATGACCTTGTAACCTTTGGGAGCGCACGAGTTGGCTGCGCTGGTGTAGCACTTGTCCCAGGATGACGACAGCCCGGAACAGTTGATATGCAGCCCTTTCTTGCCGTGTTTAATCTGGGTTTTCGATGTCGCCGCGCAGCCCGCAACCGCAAGTACGGCGATCAGTATCAAAATTCGTTTCATTACTGTCCTTATAGCGTCCCCGGATCTTTGCGCCCGGGTTTGGCTGCATTCGCTTTCGCTTGAAGCGTTCTGATATCCCTATCTGAAAAATCCATGTCTGACACTGGGTTGTGGGCCTAAACATGGCCTAATTGCGCGGCAAATACCAGACCCTCGTCAAATCCTGTCTCAATCTGCAGCGACGGCAGGCTTGGCTGCGCTCCCCATGGTCATGGTCGCGCCTATGGAAGCCAGAATGATGCACATGATGGCCATCCATTGTGGCAGTGAGAGGTGCTCATGGAGAAACAACAGGCCTGACAGTGCGCCGATCGCAGGTTCAATGCTCATCAACGTGCCGAATGTCCGGGTCGGGATTCGGGTGAGGGCGACCATCTCCAGCGTGTAGGGCACGGCGGTGGACAGGATGGCGACAGCGATGGCCACGGGGATCAGTGAGGGAGTGAGCAGCGCGGCGCCAGCATGGACGATGCCGATAGGAGCTACAAAAAGTGCCGCAATCATCACCCCCAGCGCCGCGGTCTGCACGCCATTGTCGACACCGGCCTTTTGGCCGAACAGAATGTACAGCGCCCAGCAGACACCTGCTCCCAATGCATAACCGGCGCCTACCAGATCGATTCCCGCGGTCGTTTCTCCCATAGGTATTAACAGCAGCAAGCCGACGGCTGCCAGGGCGATCCACAAAAAATCGATCGCGCGACGTGAGGCGTAGATGGCTACCGCCAGTGGGCCGGTGAATTCCAGCGCAACCGCGATACCGAGGGGGACGGTTTGCAAGGACATATAGAAGAGGAAGTTCATGCCGCCCAACGCCATTCCGTAGACGATGACGGTGCGCAGGGATTTTGCGGTGAGCTTCGCTCGCCAGGGGCGCAGTATCAACATCATGATCACGCTGGCGAAGATTAGCCGCAGGGTGGTGGTCCCTTGCGCACCGATAATGGGGAACATGCTTTTAGCAAGGGAGGCTCCTGACTGGATCGATGCCATGGCTATCAATAGCAGGCCAACCGAAAACAGGGTCGAGGCAAGGCTGCGAGGTTGGTCATTCATGGCGTGGCATCGTCCGAAGTAGGAAGCGAGAGTGTTATTGGGCAATATACTGCGCATTCATGGCGGGCGCGTCTATATATAAGCAGCGATTTTGAGCATCCTTATAGAAAAGCGTAATTAAGGGTTGACGGCAGATTCTGGAAGTCTATAATTCGCCCCACTTCCGGCGCAGTCGAAACGGAAAACTCCTTGGTAAACAATGAGTTATGCAGTTTTCGACAGCGAGTTGC
>NZ_VOBM01000009.1:0-187924 GCF_008370005.1 Pseudomonas sp. ANT_J28 | reverse complement strand
ATCGGTTCGGCATTCAACGACAGCTTCACCGTTGCATTGGGCGGGATAGCATTCGAAGGCGGTGCCGGGGACGATATCTACTACATCAACACCAGTGCCACGCCGAGCATCGTCGAGCTGGCCGATGGCGGCAACGATGAAATGCGTGTGTCGGCGGTCAACCCCAGCCACACCTACATGGCAGCCAACGTGGAGCGCCTGACCTTTGTCGGCACTGGCGCGTACACCGGTTGGGGCAACGCCAGCGACAACATCATCACTGGCGGTTCGGGCAACGACACACTGTACGGCGGCGCGGGTGCCGACCAGTTCATCGGGGGTGCCGGTTATGACACGGCGGGCTACACCGATAGCACCGTGGCAGTGAACATCAACCTGAAGACCGGCGTGCATTCCGGGATCGGGGCGGGTGACACCTTCACTGACATCGAGGCGATCAAGGGATCGAACTACAACGACACCTTTGTCGGCGATGGCCGGGGCACGGACTTCGACGGTGGAGTCGGTACTGATACGGTCGATTACTCGACGTCGGCGGCAGCGGTGAACGTTGATATCCGTTTGGGTACGGGCCTGGCCGGTACCGGTGGCGACGCCGAAGGCAGCACCCTGACCAACATCGAAAGAGTCATCGGTTCGGCATTCAACGACAGCTTCACCGTTGCATTGGGCGGGATAGCATTCGAAGGCGGTGCCGGGGACGATATCTACTACATCAACACCAGTGCCACGCCGAGCATCGTCGAGCTGGCCGATGGCGGCAACGATGAAATGCGTGTGTCGGCGGTCAACCCCAGCCACACCTACATGGCAGCCAACGTGGAGCGCCTGACCTTTGTCGGCACTGGCGCGTACACCGGTTGGGGCAACGCCAGCGACAACATCATCACTGGCGGTTCGGGCAACGACACACTGTACGGCGGCGCGGGTGCCGACCAGTTCATCGGGGGTGCCGGTTATGACACGGCGGGCTACACCGATAGCACCGTGGCAGTGAACATCAACCTGAAGACCGGCGTGTACTCCGGGATCGGGGCAGGCGATACCTTCACCGGCATCGAAGTGATCAAGGGGTCGAGCTACAACGACATTTTCTATGGCGGTACCACTGCCATGGGCCTGGACGGTGCCGTTGGGCAGGACCTGGTCAGTTACGAGCTTTCGGACTCTGCGGTGACCATCGACCTGACCACCAATGCCAACGCCGGAGATGCCGCGGGTGACACCTACACCAACATTGAGTTCTTCCAGGGCAGCAACTTTGATGACACGTTGTCGGGTTCGCGGTTCGGTGACGTCTTTATCGGTGGTGCAGGTGCGGATCTGATTGACGGCCGCGAGGGTCAGGACAGCGTCTTGTACATCACCAATACCACCGCTGTGGACATCAACCTGCAGACCAACGTCAACCAGGGCGGCGACGCCCAAGGTGACGTACTGCGCAACATCGAGCGCTTAGTGGGCAGCCACTTCAATGACACCCTGACCGGTGATGCCAACGTCAACTACCTTGAAGGCGGGTTGGGTAACGACGTCATCTACGGTGGCGACGGCAACGATTACCTCTACGGCGGGCTGGTGTCCCAGATCGGGCCATTCACGCTGGATGGTCTGATCAACGGGCCGCAGGCTGACACCCTGTATGGCGGCAATGGCAACGACACCATCGTCACCGCAGCCAACGACGAGGGTAGCCAGGCCTATGGTGAAGCAGGGGGCGACATCATCACGGTGACTCATGGCATGGCTGATGGTGGGGACGGTGGCGACCTGCTGACCGGCACGGGCTCCGGTTTCTCGCTGTTTGGCGGTGCTGGCGATGACAAACTGGTGCTGCAAGCCAGTGGGTCGGCCTTTGGTGGCGAAGATGACGATACCTACAACGTCAACACATCGGCATTGGTGACGATCCAGGACGATGGCATCAGCCGCTCCGACAAAATAGTGCTGTCGTATATCAGCAGTGCCGAACTGCTGGTTGATCGTGTCGGTGATGACCTCTACCTGCACCGATCGAGTGTTAGTCCAGGACAGGTTCCGCAGGAAGGTGTACAGCTCAAGGACTGGTTCGCCGGTTCCGATACCATCGAGCAAATCCAGACGGCGGACGGACAGCTCTTCAACATGCCGGCCAACAGTGATGCGTTTGCCATGTTTGGCTGAGACCTGAATCAGGCACCTTCTCTCCTGCAACGGGATTGAAGGTGCCCGCTTTACGCTTGGGGACGAACCCGGTCTGCATGATCCGGATTCGTCCCTTTTTTGTGCCTGCTACCTGGACTCATGAGCTGGCGCGTTTCCTGCAAGTCCCCCTCATATCGCCATAAAACGAGCGCTTGCGGCCGGTACGCCAGCGCCTGACACGGCAGAGCGTTTTAGCCAGATAGCCCGCAAAAGCTTGAATAGCTTGGCCGAGCTCTGTGAAGAACAAGAGGGGAGACGATGAAGGCAGTAATTCTGGCGGGTGGCTTGGGCACGCGCATCAGCGAAGAGTCGCACCTCAAGCCCAAGCCGATGATCGAGATCGGTGGCAAGCCAATTCTTTGGCACATCATGAAACAGTACTCCGCCCATGGGATTCATGACTTCGTGATCTGCCTTGGCTACAAGGGCTATGCGATCAAGGACTTCTTCGCCAACTACTTCCTGCACACCTCCGACGTCACCTTCGACATGCGCAACAACCGCATGGACGTGCACCAGAACTACAGCGAGCCGTGGAGCGTCACCCTCGTCGACACCGGTGAGGAAACCATGACCGGCGGGCGTCTGTTGCGTACAGCCCCCTATCTGAGAGACGAAAAAGCTTTCTGCTTCACCTATGGTGATGGCGTCTCGGATGTCGATATCAGCGGTTTGATCAAGTTCCATGAAGCCCACGGCAAGATGGCGACGGTCACTGCCGTGCAGCCGCCGGGACGTTATGGCGCCCTGCAACGGGTTGGCGATCAGGTCATGGGGTTCACCGAGAAACCCCGTGGCGACGGTGGCTGGATCAATGGCGGGTTCTTTGTCCTGTCTCCTCAGGTTCTGCCCTTCATCGCCGGTGATGCGACCAGTTGGGAAGCGGAGCCGCTGATGCGTCTGGCGGAGCTTGAACAATTGCGTGCCTTCGAGCATTCCGGCTTCTGGCAACCGATGGACACCCTGCGTGACAAGAACCACCTCGAAGCGCTGTGGCAGAGCGGGGAGGCCCCATGGAAGCAATGGGACTGAGCCCGGAATTCTGGCGCGGCAAACGCGTTCTGCTGACCGGCCATACCGGTTTCAAGGGCAGCTGGCTGACGTTGTGGCTGCAAAGCCTCGGTGCCGAGGTTAGTGGATTTTCGCTTGATCCATCGACCGAACCGAGCCTGTTCGAACTGGCCCGGGTGCACGAGGGCATCAACGATCAGCGCGGCGACCTGCGTGACCTCGGCGCCTTGCTGGAACTGATCGCCGAAGCGCAGCCGGAAATCGTCCTGCACCTGGCGGCTCAGCCGCTGGTGCGCGAAGGCTATCGCGACCCACTGGGGACTTACTCCAGCAACGTCATGGGCACGCTCAATCTACTCGAAGCGATCCGTCAGGCCGGTGGCGTGCGCGCGTGCGTGCTGGTGACCACCGACAAGGTCTACGCCAACAAGGAATGGCTGTGGCCGTACCGCGAAGATGAAGCCCTTGGCGGACATGATCCTTACAGCAGCAGCAAGGCCTGCTGTGAATTGCTGGCACAGTCTTACGCCGCTTCGTTCTTCCCGGCCGAGCGCTATGCCGAACACGGTTTTGCGCTGGCCACGGCCCGGGCCGGCAACGTGCTGGGCGGTGGTGACTTCGCGCCGGAACGCTTGATCCCTGATGTGCTCAAGGCCTGGTCGGCGGATGAGCCGGTGACCCTGCGCTACCCGCAAGCCGTGCGCCCATGGCAGCACGCGCTGGAACCACTGGCCGGTTACCTGCAACTGGCCGCCGGCCTCTATGAAAAAGGTCCTGAGTTTGCCGGCGCCTGGAACTTCGGCCCGAGCGACGCGGACATGTGCAGCGTCGGCGAAGTGGTCGAGCTGCTCGCCAACCGCTGGCCGCAAGCACGCGGCTTGCGCATCGAACCGAGTGATCTGCACGAAGCCGGTCTGTTGCGTCTGGACAGCAGTCGCGCCCGTCAACGGCTGGCCTGGAAGCCGCGCTGGTCGTTGCAGCAATGTCTGACTCATACCCTCGATTGGCACCTGGCGTGGCAAAACGGCGACGACATGCGCGCCATCACGCTGGGCCAGTTGAACCTGTACCGAGGCGCGCTGTGAGTGAGTTTCTGTTGAAGTCATTGCCGCTGGCCGGACTGTTCAGCGTGCAGCACAAACGCTTCGAAGATGAGCGCGGGCACTTCGCTCGGCTGTTCTGCGAAGGCAGCCTCAGCGCCTTCGGCCAGCCGTTTCATATCCGCCAGATCAACCATTCCTGCACCCGTGAACGGGGCAGTGTGCGCGGTCTGCATTATCAGAACGCCAGCGCCCCGGAAGCCAAACTGATCACCTGCTTGCGCGGTGAAGTCTGGGATGTGGCGGTGGATTTGCGCCCTGACTCCGAGACCTTCCTGCACTGGCACGCCGAACATCTGCGCGCTGACGATGGCCGCAGCCTGTTAATCCCGGCCGGTTTTGCCCATGGTTTCCAGACCCTCACCGATGACGCCGAATTGCTTTACCTGCACAGCGCTGATTACACGCCTGCGCATGAGGGCGGTTTGTCGGTGAACGATCCACGGCTGGCGATTGCCTGGCCGTTGCCTGTCAATAATCTGTCGGCCAGGGATTGCAGCCATCCCTTGCTCGATGAACACTTCGCTGGAGTGCGTGTATGAATTGCCGTGGTTGCGCTACTCCTCTGGCTTTGCCGCTGATTGACCTTGGCACTTCGCCGCCGTCCAATGCCTACGTGCGCGCCGATCAGCTGGAACAAGCCGAGCAATGGGTGCCGCTGAAGGTCGCGGTGTGTCAGCAGTGCTGGCTGGTGCAGACCGAGGATTACACCAGTGCCGACAGCCTGTTCGACGCCGAGTATGCTTATTTCAGTTCGTTTTCCAGCACCTGGCTGGCCCATGCCGAGCGCTATGTGGCCGAGATGGTCGAGCGTTTCGACCTGACGGCTGAAAGCCGCGTAGTGGAAATCGCCGCCAACGACGGTTACCTGTTGCAGTACGTGGCCGGGCGCGGCATCCCTTGTCTGGGCGTAGAGCCGACCCGCAGCACCGCGCAAGCCGCACGGGGAAAAGGCCTGGAGATCCGCGAGCTGTTCTTCGGTCGCGATACCGCGTTGCAGCTGAAAAACGAAGGCTGGGCCGCCGACCTGATGGCCGCCAACAACGTGCTGGCCCACGTGCCGGACATCAATGATTTCCTCGGCGGTTTCGCGACCTTGCTTAAGACGACGGGCGTGGCGACGTTCGAGTTTCCGCAATTGCTGACGCTGATGGCGGGGCAGCAATTCGACACGCTGTATCACGAGCATTATTCGTACCTGTCACTGACCGCCGTGCAATCGCTGTGCGAGCGCAATGGTCTGGAGGTGTTCGATGTCAGCCAGCTATCGACCCACGGTGGTTCGTTGCGCGTGTTCGTTCAGCGCGTCGACGGTGTACGCCGCGAGGTCCAGCCAACGGTTCAACTGCAACTGCAAGCCGAGTTCGATGCCGGTGTAAAAACCCCCGAGTACTACACGACCCTCGCGCCCGCCGCCGAGCGCATCAAGCACGAACTGCTGCGTTTCCTGTTGCAGGCGAAAGCCGACGGCAAGCGTGTGGTCGGGTACGGCGCTGCCGCCAAGGGCAACACCTTGCTCAATTACGCCGGGGTCAAACCGGACCTGCTGGCCTGGGTCGCCGATGCCAACCCGCACAAGCAGGGCAAGTATTTGCCGGGCAGTCGCATCCCGATCGTTTCGCCGGCGCAGATCGATATTCAGAAACCGGATTACGTGCTGGTCCTGCCGTGGAATTTGCTGCATGAAGTCAGCCAGCAACTGGCTCAGGTTCGCGAGTGGGATGGCCGATTTGTCATCGCCGTGCCTGAGTTGACCGAGCTGTGAGGGTCCTGGTCACCGGCGCCACCGGGTTTGTCGGCTGTCATCTGGTCGCGGCCTTGCTTGCTCGTGGTTGCGAAGTTCGCGCCGTGGCGCGCAACGCCGAGACCGCCGCGAGCATGCCGTGGATCAATGCGGTGGAGTTCATCGCCGCGGATGTTCACGCCGCTGACCTGGCCATCGCCAAGCTGACCGCTGGTGTCGATGCCTTGGCGCATCTGGCCTGGCCGGGGTTGCCGAACTATCAGGCACTGTTCCATTTCGAGCACAACTTGATGGCTGACTACCGGTTCATCAAGGGCGCGGTCGAGGCGGGTGTCTCGCAGGTTTTGGTGACTGGCACCTGTTTCGAATACGGTCTGCAGAGCGGGCCGCTCAGCGAGCAGACCGCGCCGCAGCCAAGCAACCCTTATGGGCTGGCAAAGAACACCTTGCGCGTGTTCCTCGAAAATTTGCAGCGCGAGATGTCATTCACCCTGCAATGGGCGCGGCTGTTTTACCTGCACGGCAGCGGACAGAACCCCAATAGTTTACTGGCGGCGCTGGACCGGGCGATCGATGCCGGGGACGACACGTTCAACATGTCGGCCGGTGAACAATTGCGCGATTACCTGGCCATCGATACTGCCGCCGGTCATCTCGCGGCGATCCTGCAACAGCGGGACTTCAATGGCGTGATCAATTGCTCAAGCGGCCAGCCGATTTCGGTCCGGGCGCTGGTCGAGCAACGGCTGCGTGAGCGTGGCGCATCGATCAGTTTGAACCTCGGTCACTACCCATACCCGACCCATGAACCGATGGCGTTCTGGGGCGTGGCGGACCGCTTGAAACAGCTACTGGGAGCAGAGCATGAGGCATGAGTTGTATCGGGTCACCGACCTGCCGGTGTTGCAGAATCGCACCTTTGCCGACCCGCAATCGGCCAGGGCTTCGGCCTCTGCCGACATGGTGTTGGTACAGGATGAGCAGAGCGGGTTGATCTTCAACCAGGCCTTCGATGCCGACATGCTCAGCTACGACGCCGATTACCAGAACGAACAGGCGCATTCGGGCCAGTTCCAGAAGCACCTGAGCGATGTCGAAGGGATCATTGCCCGGCACTTCAAGGGCCAGGAGCTGATCGAAGTCGGCTGCGGCAAAGGCTACTTTCTCGAACTCCTGAAAGGTCAGGGCTATGCCATCACCGGCATCGACCCGGCCTACGAAGGCGACAATGTCGACGTGATCAAGGCCCCGTTCACGCGCGGGCTGGGTCTGGCGGCGGATGCCATCGTGCTGCGTCATGTGCTCGAACACATTCAGGATCCGGTGAGCTTCCTTGTCGAGATCGCCGAGGCCAATCAGGGCGGGCAGATCTACATCGAAGTGCCGTGCTTGGACTGGATCCTCGAGCATCGTGCCTGGTTCGACCTGTTCTACGAGCACGTCAATTACTTCCGCCTCGATGACCTGCGCCGGATGTTCGGTACCGTGCAGGAGGCCGGTCACCTGTTCGGTGGCCAGTACCTGTACATCGTTGCGGACCTTTCGACCTTGCGCCTGACCCCGGAGCAACCGGTACCGCGCCTGGACCTGCCCGAAGGTTTCACCGCCAGCCTCGACCGCGCCGTTCAGATCATTCAGGCCGCACCCGAACAAGGTTCGGCGATCTGGGGCACGTCGTCCAAAGGCGTGATCTATTCGCTGTTCCTGCAACGGGCCGGGGTGGCGGTGGATCGCGTGGTGGATATCAATCCGGCCAAGCAGGGCCCTTATCTGCCGCTGAGCGGCGTGCGGGTGTCCTCTCCACAAGAGGCCATGGATGGTCTGCCCGAAGGCGCCCATCTGTTTGTGATGAACTCCAACTACCTCGAAGAAATCAAGCGGATGACCGGTGGACGCTATGTCTATCTCGCCGTCGACAGCGCTTCGTTCCAGTGACCATTGAGAATTTTCAAATGACCGACAACAGCATCAACAAAGCCTTCGAAGCGGAATGCCGGGAACAGATCGCCCAGCAAGGTGACGACCAGAAACTCACCGGCCTGGCCCGGGAGTTCTTCAACGAATCGGCCAAGCACAAATACAGCTACCACTTCTCGTGGATGGGCCGTCCGATCATCCAGCTGCCGCAAGACATGATGGCCATGCAAGAGATCATCTGGCAGGTCAAACCGGACCTGGTGATCGAATGCGGTATCGCCCATGGCGGTTCGATCATCTACTACGCATCGCTGCTGGAGCTGCAAGGCCACGGCGAAGTGCTGGGCATCGACCTCGACATTCGTCCGCACAACCGCGAAGCCATCGAGAGCCACCCGATGAGCAAGCGCATTTCGATGATCGAGGGTTCGAGCATCGATCCGGCCATCGCCGCACAAGTGCGTGCCGCTGCCGAAGGCAAGAAAGTCATTCTGGTGCTCGACTCCAACCACACCCACGACCACGTACTCGAAGAGCTGCGCCTGTACGCGCCGTTGGTCTCGGTGGACAGCTACTGCGTAGTGATGGACACCGTGGTCGAAGACATGCCGGCCGATTTCTTCCCGGATCGTCCATGGGGCCACGGCGATAATCCGAAAACCGCCGTATGGAAGTACCTGGAGGAGAACAAGGACTTCGAAATCGACCGGCAGATGCAAAACAAACTGCTGATCACCGTGGCGCCGGACGGCTATCTGCGTCGCGTTCGTTAATCAAAAAACAGCTTCAGGTACTTGGCGATCGGCCGGTTGTGGGGATAGGAAAATGCAGGTTCAAAGCAGCACTCAAACCAACGTGACACCACTGAACGAGCTGTTCACAGTGGTGGTAATCACCCACAACCGCAGTGCGTTCCTGCGTCGTACCTTGCAGTACTACAGCAGCTACTCCGCCAAGGTGCTGGTGCTGGATTCGTCCGTGCAGGGGGATGAGCGCCTCGCGGCCGACTTCCCGTTGGTCGACTATCGCCATTTGCCTCAGTTCACCTACACGGGTTTTCAGCAAAAGCTTGCGTATGGCGCCAGCCAGGTCACCACGCCGTACATGGTGCTGGCCGCCGACGATGACTTCCTGCTGCACGATGCATTGACCGAGTCGGTGAACTTTCTCGAGGCCAACCCCGATTACGGTATGTGCCACGGCTACTGCCTGATGTACCTGACGCACTCCAACTATGTGCAGTACTATCGTCGCGACAAGAAGGTAAAAGAGGATTACAACGCCGAGCGCGCGCAGGATCGTGTGCTCGACTACATGGGCCAGTACATCCCGCCGTTCTATGCGGTGCACCGCACTTCGCTGTTGCAGGACTGGTACGCGGCCATGCCGGAGGGCACAATTTTCGAGTGGCTGGAAATCGGCCATGTGTATTACATGCTCGCGCGGGCCAAGGCGCGGATTCTGCCAATGCCTTATGTGGTGCGGGAGGTCAACTACGGTCGTTCGGATCACAATACCGAAATCATTCACGTCCTGAGTTTCAAAGACGCCCGCTCCGTCGCCGAGCGTGAGCGCTTTGCCGGTTTCCTCGCCACGTTGCCGACTGGCATCAGTGGCCTGAACCAGGCGCAGACCGCCGAGTTCGCCCTGCAAAGTTTCCAGGCGCTGGCCGACAGCCTGGCCGCGCGCAATGCCTTGACGATCGAGCCGATCTTCGAGTCCTACTGGAAAGACCCTACCATCGGCCCGAAACGCGCATTCGGGCCTCAGCAGTATGTCGAGATGCCGTTCTACAACCAGGCGTTTTTTGATCAACTGACCGAATGCGAATTCCTGCTCCATGCGATGCCTGCCGGACGCTTGCAGCTGGAAGAAATGGAAGGTGCGTTACTTCAGCAGCACACGTTGCAGCGCATCTATTCCAATGACACGTCCGAGACCATCCAGAACCGTTTGCTGCATGCCGTACAGTTGGGCGCCTTCAACCGTAGGGTCGTGCAAAAACTGGTGCAACAACTGCTGGACATGGGTGAGAGCGCCGATGCGAAAATATTGACTGACTGGATTGCACGCCTGGACAGCGTACCGACCTACGACAGCCGTCAGTTGCTGGACAGTATGCCCTCCGGCCGGCTGTTGAACTGGTTGCAGGCACGCCAGCCGAACGACACCGCGGTACGGAAAATCAATCAACATCTGGCGGCCAACGAGGGCGGGCCTCAGTTCGGCATACTGCTGCTGGATCTTGAAGCCGACATGGATAAGTTGCAGGTCACCTTTGACAGTCTGATGGAAAGCGCTTTCCGCGCCTTTAAGGTGGTGGTCTTCACCACCGGTGATTTGCCCGAGATCACCACCGAACAAAATACCGTGCATTTTGTAAAGGTCAGTGCAAGCAACTACGTCGATAGATTGAACCAGATTGCCCAGCGCTCGACCTCGGACTGGCTGCTGTTGGCCGAGGCTGGTGATGAATTCACTGCTGCCGGCTTCCTGCGCGCCAGTCTCGAGTTGCAGAACGCCGAAGGTTGCCGTGCGGTGGCGATGGATGAGATTCATCGCCGTAGTAACGGCACATTGACCGAAGTTTTCCGTCCGGACTTCAACCTCGACCTGCTGCAAAGTCTGCCGGCGTTGACCGCCCGGCATTGGCTGATCCGACGCGAGGTGCTGGTGGATGCTGGCGGTTATGCCCGCGAGTTCAGCGATGCCCTGGAATTCGACCTGCTGCTGCGCCTGATCGAAGCTGGCGGGCTGGCGGGTCTGGCGCATTTGGCCGAGCCATTGCTCATCACCCCGGCGGTGGAGATGGCACCGAACGAGCACCAACGTCAGACTTTGGTGCGCCACCTGGCAACCCGTGGCTATCAGGCGCAGGTAAGCGCTGAGGCATTTGGTGGCTTGCGGATCGACTACCGCCACGCCGGGCGTCCGAAGGTGTCGATCATCGTACGCAGCGAAGGCTGTCAGGAGCAATTGCAGCGCTGCCTGGTGAGCGTATTGCAGCGCACGCGCTATCAGAACAACGAAATTATCATCGCCGACAATCACAGTCAGTCAGCCGATCTGCTGACGTGGCTCGACAGTCTGGAGCAAAACGGCGGCGGGCGGATTCGCCTGATCAAGAACGAGCAGCGCGTGAGCTCGTCGGCACTGCTCAACCAGGCCGTCGCGCAGGCGCAAGGTGAGTATCTGATACTGCTCGCAGAAGACGCCGAGGTGGTCAATGCCAATTGGGTCGAAGCCTTGCTCAATCAGGCTCAGCGTCCTGAAGTGGGTGTGGTGGGTGCCAAACTGGTTGATCGCGAGGGCAGCGTGACCGGTGCCGGTCTGATTCTGGGTCTGAAAGTTGGCGTGGCTTCTGCGTTCATCGGCGAGAAAAAAGACGCACCGGGTCATATGCATCGACTGCTGGTTGAGCAAAATTATTCGGCAGTCTCCGACGCTTGTCTGATGGTGCGCAAGGAGGTGTTCGACGCACTGGGCGGGTTGGATGAAGAACATTTCGAGCAAGCGTATGCCGATGTCGACTTTTGTCTGAAAGTCGCCGATGCCGGGTTGCTGACCGTATGGACGCCACAAGTGCAAATCGCCCACCCCGGCACTTTGCCGGATCACCCGCAGGCGGCAGCTGGCCTGCATGACAAGTGGCCGGCGCGCTTCGCCCAGGATGCGGCTTACAACCAGAATCTTTCCCTGGCGGGCAAGGGCTTTACTCTTGGCGACGCTTCCAGTGTGAACTGGGCGCAGTTGCTCGCATAAGCCTGACTGACAGGTAAAAGGACTCAAGGCATGTTCAACGGTAAATCAATTTTCATCTCTGGCGGCACCGGCTCGTTCGGGCGCAATTTCATCCGCCGGTTGCTGGAGCAATATCAGCCCAAGCGTGTGGTGGTGTTCTCCCGCGATGAGCTCAAGCAGTACGAGATGCAACAGACGTTCAATGCGCCGTGCATGCGTTATTTCCTCGGCGATGTGCGTGATGCCGAGCGTTTGCGTCAGGCCATGCGCGGCATCGATTACGTGGTGCATGCCGCAGCGCTGAAGCAAGTGCCGGCGGCGGAATACAACCCCACCGAATGCATTCGCACCAACGTCAACGGTGCGGAAAACATCATTGCCGCGGCCATCGATAACGGCGTGAAAAAGGTCGTTGCGCTGTCCACCGACAAGGCTGCCAGCCCGATCAACCTGTACGGCGCGACCAAGTTGCTGTCGGACAAGTTGTTCGTCGCCGCGAACAACATTGCCGGGGATCAGAACACGCGTTTTTCGGTGGTCCGCTACGGCAACGTGGCCGGCTCGCGGGGATCGGTGGTGCCTTTTTTCAGCAAGCTGATTGCCGAGGGCGCGCCAGAGTTGCCGATCACCGATGAGCGCATGACCCGTTTCTGGATCACCCTCGATCACGGCGTGCAGTTTGTGCTCGACAGCTTTGCGCGCATGCACGGTGGTGAAGTCTTTGTGCCGAAGATCCCGTCGATCCGCATCATCGATCTGGCGCTGGGGATGGCTGAGCATTTGCCACACAAAAACGTCGGCATTCGTCCGGGAGAAAAACTCCATGAGCTGATGGTGCCGCTGGACGACGCGCGCATGACCCTGGAGTTCGATGATCACTACACCATTCAGCCGTCGATTCGTTTCACCAGCGTCGATGTGGATTTTGCCGTAGACAAACTGGGCGAGCAGGGCAAGCCTGTGAGCGAGGATTTCGAGTACCGCTCCGACACCAACCCGCACTTCCTGTCGGTAGGCCAGATCGCAGATCTGCACGCGGAGCTGTCGGCATGATTCCCTACGGTCGGCAAAGCCTCGATCAGGCGGACATCGATGCGGTGGTCGCCGTGTTGCAGTCCGATTGGCTGACACAAGGGCCGACCATTGAACGCTTCGAACAGGCCGTGGCCGAGCGTTGTCAGGCCGATTTCGCGGTGGCGGTATGCAATGCCACGGCGGCGCTGCACATTGCCTGCCTGGCGGCAGGGCTCGGTCCGGGTGATCGCTTGTGGACGACGCCGAACACTTTTCTGGCCTCGGCCAACTGCGGCCGTTACTGCGGCGCTGACGTCGACTTCGTGGATATCGATCCGCTGACCTGGAACCTCGACGCCTACACCCTGGCGGCGAAGCTCGAAGCTGCCGAGCGTGAAGGCACGCTGCCGAAGGTTCTGGTGGCCGTGGCGTTTTCCGGTCAAAGCTGCGACATGCGCATGATCGCCGAGTTGGCCGAACGCTATGGCTTTACGGTGATCGAGGATGCGTCCCACGCGGTCGGCGCATCCTATGCCGGGCGTCCGGTGGGGTGCGGCGAATTTGCGGCGATGACGGTGTTCAGTTTTCACCCGGTGAAGATCATCACCAGTGCCGAGGGCGGCATGGTCCTGACCAATCGCCCGGAATTGGCCGAGCGCCTGCGACGTCTGCGCAGCCACGGCATGACCCGCGATCCCCAGCAGATGACCGAATCCAGTCACGGTCCCTGGTACTACCAGCAAGTGGAATTGGGCTTCAATTACCGGATCACCGATCTGCAAGCGGCCCTCGGTCTGTCACAGCTGAATAAGCTCGACGGCTTCATCGAGCGTCGTCGTGAGCTGGCGGCGCGTTATGACCGATTGTTGGCATACCTGCCGCTGACCTTGCCCAGCGCGCAACCTGATGCCGAGTCGGCGTGGCATCTGTACGTGGTGCGGTTGCAACCTGATCGGATCAATCTCAGCCATCGGCAGGTGTTCGAAGGGTTGCGGGCAGCCGGGATCGGGGTGAACCTGCACTATATTCCGCTGCATTTGCAGCCGTACTATCGTGATCTGGGGTTTGCCGAGGGAGACTTTCCGCAGGCCGAGCGTTATTACGCCGAAGCCATCAGCCTGCCGATGTTTCCTTTGCTGAGCGATGAACAACAGGACTTCGTAGTCGAGCAACTGCGTCGGTTGGTTCTTGAGGAGTAGTGACACTTGAGCTGCGTTGCAATCATTCCGGCCCGCGGTGGCAGCAAGCGAATCCCGCGCAAGAACCTCAAGCCGTTCGACGGTGTACCGATGATCGTCCGTTCGATCCGTACGGCACTCGATTGCGGGTTGTTCGATCAAGTCGTCGTCAGTACGGATGACGAAGAAATTGCCGACGTCGCCCGGGCTCATGGCGCGCAGGTGCCGTTCGTGCGGCCTGTCGAACTGGCTGATGATTTCACCGGGACGGCTGCGGTGATCGTGCATGCCTTGAACCAATTGCCGATCTTCGACTTCGTCTGTTGCATCTACGCTACCGCGCCGCTGTTGCAGGCACGCTATCTGCGTCAGGGGCATGAATTACTGGTGCAGCATCCGGACAAGTCCTTCGCTTTTTCCGTGGCCGGTTTCGGCTTCCCGGTGCAACGTGCCTTGACCCTCGACGAGCAGGGTGCCTTGACCTCGCTCTATCCGGAGTTTCGCAACACCCGCTCCCAGGATTTGCCTGAAGCCTATCAGGATGCCGGCCAGTTCTATTGGGGGCGCACAGAGGCCTGGTTGCGCGGCGATGTGCTGTTTTCTCCGGCGAGCCTGCCGGTGATTCTGCCGCGGCATCTGGTGCAGGACATCGACACCCTTGAAGACTGGAAGCGTGCCGAATACCTCTATGCCGCTTTGAAAGCTGGCGGAGAGCTGCAATGAGAGTGCTGATCCGCGCCGATGCGTCGCCGACCATTGGCAGCGGTCACATTGCTCGCTGTTTGACCCTGGCCAAAGTCTTGCGCAAGCAGGGCGCGCAGGTGGCCTTCGCTTGCCGCCTGTTGCCGGGCCATCGACTGGATGCACTGCAAGCTGAGGGCTTTGAAGTCTTCGCCCTGGCGGATCGTTACCCTGATGAAGACCCGCAGCAGGCGATCGAATCCTTGCTGCCGTGGCAGGCTGACATCGCTGCACTTGAGCAGGCGCTGAGCAATCATCCTGCCTTCGATTGGATCATTGTCGACCACTACGGCCTCGACCATCACTGGCAGACCGCGGCCCGCCGCTGGGCGCCACGGATCGCCGCAGTGGACGACCTCGCCACGCGCACCTACAGCGTTGATTTGCTGCTCAATCAGAATCTTTCGGGTACGCCAGAAGCCTACGCTTCGCTGCTGACGCCCGGTTGCCTGGCGTTGCTCGGTCCACGGTTTGCCCTGCTGCGCGATGAGTTCTGTTGCCCGGCAATCGAAATCAAACCCAAGGCCAAAAGGGTGCTGGTGAACTTTGGCGGCTTCGATGTGGCGATGCAGACACACCACGCGATGCTCGCGCTGGTGGATCTCCATGAGCTGGAGGTCGATTTCGTTGCCGGTGCCGACAACCCTGCCTGGGTGCAGATGCAGGCACTTGCTGCCAGTCGTCCGAACTGGCGCTTGCACAGTTTTGTCAGTGACTTTTACCGACTGATGACCGAGGCCGACCTGTTTGTCGGTGCCGGTGGCGGTACCAGTTGGGAGCGGGCGGCCATGGGGTTGCCGACGATCTGCATTGCGGTCTCGAATAATCAGCAGGCCAACGGCGAACTCATGGCGACCTCAGGTTCCCATGTGTATCTGGGCACCCGTGAACACGTCAGCGTCGAGCAGTTGCGTCAAGCTATCGGTTTTGTCGCGGGCAATCAGGGCCTTCGCCAGAGTCTGGCCGAACGTTCGCGGCAGTTGGTCGATGGTCGTGGTGCGCTGCGCGTTGCGGCAGTGCTGGCCGGTGCGGTTGTGCAGGTCCGCCAAGCGACCGTAGACGATGCGCAGTTGTTACTCGAAGGGCGCAATACCGAAGCGGTGCGGCGTTGGTCACTGGAGACCGGCGTTATTGAATGGCAGTCGCATCAAAACTGGCTGGCCGCAAGTTTGAGTAATGCTCAACGCTTGCTGTTGATCGCCGAGGCCGATGACGGTCCGGTGGGTGTGTTGCGTTATGACTTGTGCGGCGTTGAAGCTGAAGTCTCGATTTATCTGTTCCAAGGCCGATTCGGCCTGGGCTGGGGCAGAGCGCTGCTGGCGCGGGGCGAAGCCTTCGTGACCACCCACTGGCCACAACTGCAGGCCATCACCGCTCTAGTGTTGCCGGAGAATCAGTCGTCGCTGAAGCTGTTTCGCGAGGCTGGATTCACCCAGCGTGCTTGCGCGTTCACGCGCATATTGAAGGATCACCGCAATGACTAGTTTCAAGATCGGCAACCGCTTAATCGGTGCTGACGCGCCGCCGTTCATCATTGCCGAGATGAGTGGCAACCATAACCAGTCCCTTGGCGTGGCGCTGCATATCGTCGAAGCCGCGGCCAAGGCCGGCGCTCATGCCTTGAAGTTGCAAACCTACACCGCCGAGACCATGACCCTGGACCTGTCCGAAGGTGAGTTCTTCATCAAGGACCCTGACAGCCTCTGGGCCGGTTCTTCGCTGTACGCGTTGTACGAAAAAGCCCACACACCGTGGGAATGGCACGCGCCGATTTTCGCCCGCGCCAAAGAGCTGGGCATGCTCGCGTTCTCCACACCGTTCGATGACACCGCGGTGGACTTCCTCGAAAGCCTCGACGTGCCGGCCTACAAGATCGCCAGTTTCGAAAACACCGACCTGCCACTGATTCGGCGGGTCGCCGCCACAGGCAAGCCGCTGATCATTTCGACCGGCATGGCCAGCATCGCTGAACTCGACGAAACCGTCCGTGCCGCCCGTGAGGCCGGTTGCAAGGATCTGGTGTTGCTCAAGTGCACCAGCACTTACCCGGCGACGCCCGCCAACAGCAACGTGCGGACGATTCCTCACTTGCGCGAATTGTTTGGTTGTGAAGTTGGCCTGTCCGATCACTCCATGGGTGTCGGAGTGTCTGTCGCCGCGGTGGCACTGGGGGCGACGGTGGTGGAAAAACATTTCACCCTCGATCGTGCAGCGGGTGGCGTGGATGCCAGTTTCTCTCTGGAGCCTGACGAGCTGGCCAGTCTGGTGATCGAAACCGAACGCGCCTGGCAGGCCATGGGCCATGTGCATTACGGTGTGACTGACGCCGAGCGCAAGTCGCTGGTGTACCGCCGCTCGCTCTACGTGACTCAGGACATGGCTGCCGGCGAACCCTTTACCGTCGCTAATCTGCGGGCCATTCGTCCGGGTCTGGGGTTGGCTCCAAAACACACGGAAACGCTCCTGGGCCGCCGTGCCCGTCAGGCCATCCCGCGCGGAACGCCGCTGGACTGGTCGTTGGTCGAATAACCCCTTGTGGCGCTGATTCGGCAAAATAGCGTGACCTGCGAGTCATAACGCGCATCTTCACTGTATTGTATTAATCGGGAAGGTGGCGCCTGGCCTGTTTTTGGCCCAGTGATAGCCTTTTATTCTTCCCGTCTGTCGCTCCCTCGGGGCGACATTTTTCTCTGTTTGTCGGCGCCCCTCGAATCATTGCGAGCGGTGGTATTGGGCTGTTTATTATTGGGAAGCCGTAATGATTGGCATAAAAAGCATTGCGAGCTACGTTCCTGTAGCCGGCGTGGACAATTACGCACAAGGTGCAAAATTCGAAAAGGATGAAGAATTCATCCTGGGCAAGATCGGTTCGGCCTTCCTGCCGCGCAAAGACGCCGGGCAGGAAACTTCGGACCTGTGTGTCGAAGCAGCTAATGCGCTGTTCGCCAACAATCCCGATTTGAACCGTGAATCCATCGACGTGCTGATCGTCGTCACTCAGAACGGCGACGAAGAAGGCCTGCCGCACACGGCGGCCATCGTTCAGGACAAACTCGGACTGCCGACCACCGTCGCCGCGTTTGATATTTCCCTGGGCTGCTCCGGCTACGTCTACGGCATCTACGCCATCAAGGGTTTCATGGAAGCTGCTGGCTTGAAGAATGGCCTGCTGATCACCGCTGATCCGTACTCGAAGATCGTCGACCCGGAGGACCGCAACACCACCATGCTGTTTGGTGATGCCGCCACCGCGACCTGGATGGGTGAAAACGCGCCATGGCAATTGGGCAAGGCCAAGTTCGGCACCGACGGTTCCGGTGCGCCGCACCTGAAGGTGACCGACGGGGTGTTCTTCATGAACGGCCGTCAGGTGTTCAATTTTGCGCTGCTTAAAGTCCCGGCGCATTTGCACGAGTTGCTGGCTGATTCGCAACTGACCGCTGACGATATCGATGCCTTTTGCATCCATCAGGGCAGTGCAGCGATTGTCGATGCCGTGGCGCGACGCTTCGAAGGCGAGCCTGAGAAGTTCATCAAGGACATGGTCGAGACCGGCAACACGGTGTCATCGAGCATTCCGTTGCTGTTGGAAAAACATGTACTGGACTCCACCTGGAAGCGCGTGGCGTTGAGCGGTTTCGGCGTTGGTTTGTCATGGGGCTCGGCGATTATCTATCGCCCTTGATCTTTCAAAAGCCAGGCACAAAAAAAGCGTTCAAGGTGTAACCTTGAGCGCTATTTTTTTGCCCGAACGAAAAGTGAGGCTCCATGAGCGAGTTCTTTGAGAGCAACGTCGACGTCATACAGCGCCGCTGGCCGATGCTTTCTGCGCGCTTGCTGGTTGAGAACACAAGCCTGTTGCAGGCTGAGCTGGTGGAAGGCCTGGGCTCGACGCTGAGCATCAACGGCATTCAGCTGACCAGTCGCCATGACCGCACCCGTGAGGCCAGCCTTCAGGCTGACAGCCTGCCGATCGACAGCCCCGTGGTGCATGTGTACGGCACCGGGCTTGGTGACCTGCAAATGGAGTTGTTGGCGCGCACCGGGCTTGAACGTTTGTACGTGCACATCCTCAACGGTGCGGTGTTTGCCCTGGTGCTGCAACTGTTGGATCAGCAGCAGTGGCTCAGCGATCCGCGGGTCGAGCTGATGTACGCCGGCGATCTGGCGGAAATCCAGCTGCCGTTTTTCGCCTTGCCGTCCGAGCTGGGATTGGCGGATGACTTCAATGCCAAGATCCGCGATCGCCTGATCAGTGAAACCCACTTGATGTTCAATAACCGTGAGTTTGATCCTCAGGCTCCGGACATCGTCGAGCGCTTACAGGCGAGTCTCAGCCTGGTCCAGGCCGATGATGATGTCGCCCGGCTGTTCGATACGCGGCCTGGGCTGGAAGTTTTCGTGATCGCCACCGGGCCGAGCCTGGAGCTGCACTTCGAGACATTGCGCGCAATCCGCCATCAGGTAGAGCGGCCGCTGTTCATCTGTGTCGATACCGCTTATAGGCCGCTGCTTGATCACGGCATCCGTCCCGACATCGTCGTCAGTATCGATCAGCGCATCTCGACCCGGCACCTGCCGCCTGAAGGAACGACGGACATTGCCCTGGCATACATGCCGATGGTCGATCCACATGTGCTGAAAGCCTGGCAGGGGGCGCGGTATGTCGGTTACTCCGCCAGTCCAATTTATCAACACATGCGACAGCAGTTACCGAGAGGCGAGCTGTATGTCGGTGGCAGCGTGATTCATCCGGCGGTGGACCTAGCGGTGAAAATGGGCGCGGCGCAAATTACCCTGTTCGGTGCCGACTTTGCCTTTCCAAACGACAAGACCCATGCGGGCTGGGACGATGGCGACCTGGGGCCACAACTGGGCGCGGCCAAACACTGGGTGCTTGATGGTCACGGCCAACGAGTCAAGACCCAACTCAACTTCCGTAGCTACCTGTGTGAGCTGGAGCGCTATATCACTGCGCATCCACACGTCGTCTTCTACAACAGCAGTCGAGCCGGGGCCATGATTGCCGGCACGACATTTCATCCGGAGTTCAGTCAATGAGCGAAGTGTTACTCGTTGATCAGGCCCGGCAATGTTCAGCATTGTTTCGCTTGGGAAGGGATGTCGAGGCTGCGCTGGTCATGGTCGAGATAGCGGAGCGGGTGCAGTCGCGGGTCGGCGGGGCAGACAGCCAGATTGCGGCCCGGTGGATGGCATTGCTGACATGCCTACTTGATAGTCAGGAGCGACAGGACTGGCTGGCGCTGGCGGACTACCTTGAATACGAACTGGTCGATTTGCTGGTGGCTGTCGATTCCGCGTAATCTGTAGCAGATCAGCGGGAGCGGGGCTGTAAGGAGGTTTTTCGGCAGTTCTCTGGCGTCATTTTTTGGTGGTTGGATCGTCGCTAGGCCTTTGTTTTAAAGGGGGTGGCAGGGTGATGGCAAAAAAAATTCAAAATCCCCTAAAGCAACCTGCGTTGGCGACGATAACTATTACGAAGGTTCTCTAGGCCATACCGGGCGGTTGCCAGGGCCGGAAGCCGCAGTACCCAACCAACGAGGAATTCGTCATGGCTTTAACAGTAAACACCAACACTACATCTCTGAATGTTCAGAAAAACCTGAACCGCGCTTCCGACGCTCTGTCGACTTCGATGACCCGTCTTTCTTCCGGCCTGAAAATCAACAGCGCCAAAGACGACGCCGCCGGCCTGCAGATCGCTACTCGTATGAATTCGCAAATCCGTGGTCAGAACATGGCTATCAAAAACGCCAACGACGGTGTTTCGATCGCTCAGACCGCTGAAGGCGCTCTGCAAGAGTCGAGCAACATTCTGCAGCGTATGCGTGAAATCGCCCTGCAATCGCGAAACGACTCCAACGGCACTGCTGACCGTACCGCTCTGGACAAAGAATACCAACAGTCGATCGCTGAACTGACCCGTATCGCTCAGTCGACCAACCTGAACGGCAAGGCACTGATCGACGGTACTGCTGGCGCGATGCAATTCCAGGTAGGTGCAGGTACTACTTCCGACAACCAGATCACTCTGACCCTGTCGACCAGCTTCGACGCCAGCGCCCTGGGCATGACCGGTACTACCATTTCCGGCGTTTCCAACACAGCTAACCACATCTCTGTTGATGCTTCTATCTCGGCTATCGACACTGCTCTGGCAAACATCAACGCCACTCGCGCTGACTTGGGTGCTGCTCAGAACCGTTTCTCGACTACCATTTCCAACCTGCAGAACATCAACGAAAACGCCAGTGCTGCACTGAGCCGCGTACAAGATACCGACTTCGCTGCTGAAACTGCACAGCTGACCAAGCAACAAACTCTGCAACAAGCTTCCACCGCAGTTCTGGCTCAGGCCAACCAGCTGCCATCCGCTGTACTGAAACTGCTTCAGTAATAGCTGATGAGTTTTGGCGGGGGAGTGCGCTTGTCGTGCTCCCTCGCTTTTTACTTTAAGAGGTGATGGACATGGATATGAGCGTGAAGCTGAACTTGTCTTATCCAGCTGCGAAGCCGGCGACGACCGTTGCTGACAAGCCGGTGGAAAAGCCTCGAGCCGATGCCCTTGTGGTGGCGCCGGTCAAGGATGAACAAAAGCAAGACTCGGTATCCGAGCGGGACAAACTCAAGATGGCCGTTCAGGAAATTGAAAAGTTCGTTCAGTCGGTCAAGCGCAATCTGGAGTTCTCGATCGACGAGCCTTCGGGCAAAGTAATTGTCAAGGTTATTGCCAGTGACTCGGGTGAGGTGGTTCGCCAAATCCCCAATGAAGAAGTCCTGCGGCTGGCCAATAGTTTGAATGATGCAAGCAGCCTGTTGTTCAGCGCGAAAGCCTGACAGCTGGCATGAATATTGTTGCTATGTTCTTTTGGACGTTGTAGTGGTCAAAAGACCGGCGACACACTGAAGGGAGATATGCATGGCAAGTCCAATTTTACCGGGCACGGGTTTAGGCTCTGGCCTTGATACCGGTGCTATTGTCAAAGCCTTGGTCAATGCCGACAAAGCAGCCAAGCAGAACCAGATCGACCGTCAGACGACCACCAACACCGCGCAGATTTCCGGTATCGGTAGCCTCAAAAGTGTCCTGGCGAACTTCCAGACTGCAATCAAGAATCTGGGCAATACCCAAACTCCGCAATTCCTGGGTTACAACGCCACCTCCGCTGACGCGAAAGTATTGACCGCTGTAGCCAGCAACACGGCTGTCAACGGCACTTACGTGATCAAGGTCGCTAATCTTGCGACCTCGTCCAAAGTAGCTACCGCAGCTTTTAGTGGCGGTACCAGCAGTGCCATTGCGAGCGGCACGCTCAATATCACGCAAAACGGCGTTTCCAGTTCTGTAACCATTCCGGCGGGCGCGACGTTACAGTCGGTTCGAGATGCGATTAACACCCAGCAGGGCGCCAACGGCTTCAGTGCCAACATCGTGACCGACTCGTTTGGCTCGCGTCTGGTGATGGGTTCCACGGTGACCGGTGCCGGTTCCGATATCACCCTCAGCGGTATCGCTGGTCTGGAGATCAATGCCGGCCAGCAAATGGGTGCAACACCGACAGCTACTTCGGCGGGTGCCATCGGCGAATTCGCGGTGGACGCCAAGTTCACCGTGGACGGGCTCGCGCTGACCAGCAAAAGCAACAAGGTTGACGCGGCCATTTCCGGCTTGACCCTGAATCTGGTCGCCGGTGGTGATGCAACCACGACGGTAACGGTCGGCCCGAACAGTGATGGTCTGAAAAAATCCATTCAAGCTTTCGTTGATGCGTATAACCAGGTTGTGACCAGTGTTAATGCGCTGACCAAGCCTTCCCTGGATGACGATGGCAAACCGACCATTGCTGCTGCACTGACCGGTGACCCGTTGGCACGCGGCATTCTGGCATCGATTCGTTCGCCGTTGGTCACTACCGGTGCGGGTGACAAACTTACTGTTCTGTCGCAATTGGGTATCACCACCAATCAGAAAACCGGTGCGCTGGATTTCGATAGCACCAAGTTCACCACTGCGATGGATACCCAGAAGCTCGGTGGTGAGGTTCAGAAACTGTTCCTGGGTGATCCGGCGGCGACTGGCGATGCCGCCAAAGGCCTGTTGACGCGCATGAACGATGCAATCACCCCTTACACAGTCACTGGCAGTGAGGGTGTCCTCGATGCCCGTTCGACCAGCCTGGCCAAGGCCAAGTCGAATCTGGCCAACCAGCAGCTAGCTCTGGATCGCCGTATCGAGACGCTGACTGCTGTGCTGACCAAGAAGTACAACGACATGGATTCTCTGGTGGGCAAACTCAAGGCAACTGCCAGTAACATCACTTCGATGTTCGAGGCGATGAACGCGCAGAAAAACGCCTCATAGCGCATAAACGCCAAAAGCCCGGCAGCGGATTCCGCTTGTCGGGCTTTTTTTGGTTTGGTCTAAAGATTTTTGACGCCGTGTCGATACACTGGCTATACGAATCGCAGAGTTTTGATGAGGTACAGCATGAACCCGATGTTAGCCCTTCGGCAGTACCAGAAGATTGGTGCTCAGGCCCAGACTTCCGAAGCCAGTCCCCATCGTCTGGTGCAAATGCTCATGGAAGGCGGTCTGGATCGCATCGCTCAGGCCAAAGGTGCCATGGAGCGCAAAGATATTCCCAATAAAGGCATTTTCATCGGCAAGGCGATCGGGATCATCGGCGGCTTGCGTGAAGGTCTGGACCTGGAGAATTCTGTCGAGTCCGTGGGTGAGTTGAACAAGCTGTACACCTACATGATGAAGCGCCTGACGGAAGCCAACGTCAAAACCGATCCAAAGATTCTCGACGAAGTCGCCGACCTGCTTCGCACCGTCAAAGACGGCTGGGATGCTATCGCCGCGCCGGGTCCGCAGTTTTAAGGAGATCACCATGAGTCTTGTATTGCAGCGAATCGAACAAACCCGCGAAGGCCTTGTCGGTGCTTTGGCCGAGCGTAACTGGGAAGCCATTGGTGAATTGGACCTGGCTTGCCGTTCCTGCATGGAAGACGTCTTGAGTGAAGCTTCGGTGGACGAGGCCGCGTTACGCGATAATCTTGAGGAGTTGTTGGGGGTGTATAAACAGCTTCTGGAGGCAGCGACAGGGGAGAGGCAAGCGATAGTTGATGAGATGTCGCAGATCCACCAAGCGCAGAGCGCGGCAAAGGTTTACCATCTGTTCGGTTAATTAATCCCCGGTTAATCCAAACATAGTGCGCCATAAATTTGACTGTGCACGGTTTTTTGACTTAACTAGTGGCTGGTTGAACATTTCAGGCGTCTACAGGCATCAACGTGTCTGCAAGCGTCTAGCTTGCCCCCTCATTTCGGGCATTGAGTTGACTAGGGAAGTTGCAATTGCATGTGGCGTGAAACCAAAATTCTGCTGATTGATGACGATAGCGTCCGTCGCCGCGACTTGGCGGTGATTTTAAATTTTCTCGGCGAAGAAAATTTACCCTGCGGTAGCCATGACTGGCAGGAGGCTGTCGGCTCATTGTCATCAAGTCGTGAAGTCATCTGTGTCCTGATCGGGACCGTCAATGCTCCTGGCGCACTTACGGGCCTGTTAAAGACACTCTCAACCTGGGATGAGTTCCTTCCGGTTTTGTTAATGGGCGATAATTCTTCCGTTGACTTGCCAGAGGACCAGCGTCGCCGAGTGCTTTCGACCCTCGAGATGCCGCCCAGCTACAGCAAATTGCTCGACTCCCTGCACCGTGCCCAGGTCTATCGAGAGATGTACGACCAGGCCCGCGAGCGCGGTCGTCATCGCGAACCCAATCTTTTCCGTAGTCTTGTCGGCACCAGCCGGGCGATTCAACACGTCCGTCAGATGATGCAGCAAGTCGCCGACACCGATGCCAGCGTGCTGATTCTCGGCGAGTCCGGGACCGGCAAGGAAGTGGTCGCGCGCAACCTGCACTATCACTCCAAGCGTCGTGACGCGCCGTTCGTACCGGTCAACTGCGGGGCGATCCCGGCCGAGTTGCTGGAAAGCGAACTGTTTGGCCACGAGAAGGGCGCCTTCACCGGGGCAATCACCAGCCGCGCCGGGCGTTTCGAACTGGCCAATGGCGGCACGCTGTTCCTCGATGAAATCGGCGACATGCCGCTGCCGATGCAGGTCAAGTTGCTGCGCGTATTGCAGGAGCGCACCTTCGAGCGCGTGGGCAGCAACAAGACCCAAAGCGTCGATGTGCGGATCATCGCGGCGACCCACAAGAACCTCGAAAGCATGATCGAGGTCGGCACCTTCCGCGAAGACTTGTACTACCGTCTGAACGTATTCCCGATCGAGATGGCGCCGCTGCGCGAGCGTGTCGAAGACATTCCGCTGCTGATGAACGAGTTGATCTCGCGCATGGAGCACGAGAAGCGTGGGTCGATCCGTTTCAATTCCGCGGCGATCATGTCGCTGTGCCGCCACGGCTGGCCGGGCAACGTCCGCGAGCTCGCCAACCTGGTGGAGCGCATGGCGATCATGCATCCGTACGGGGTGATCGGCGTGGTCGAACTGCCGAAGAAATTCCGTTACGTCGATGACGAAGATGAGCAGCTGGTCGACAGCCTGCGCAGCGACCTTGAAGAGCGCGTGGCCATCAACGGTCATACTCCGGACTTCTCGGCTGGCGCCATGCTGCCGCCGGAAGGCCTGGACCTGAAGGACTACCTCGGTGGTCTGGAACAAGGGCTGATTCAGCAGGCGCTGGATGATGCCAATGGCATCGTTGCGCGCGCCGCCGAACGCCTGCGCATTCGTCGCACCACACTGGTGGAAAAGATGCGCAAGTACGGCATGAGCCGCCGTGACGGTGATGAACAGGCAGATGATTGACGCCTGTTTTTCAAGTCCTTCATTTGTAGGCGGTTTTTTTTAGGCACGGGTATTGCTACATCCCTCGCAACGTTCCGTTTAACTGACGGTCAGCCAAGCGAGAGAGCACAATGCCCCAAGCCGCCCAGATGTCTCCTGTCCCTGACGCTTCGGGACAACCGTCGTCCGTAGAGCAGGCGAGCCGGCTTGGCCTTGAGCAGGCGTTTGCACTGTTCAACCAGATGTCGAGCCAATTGACCGATTCCTACAGCATGCTCGAAGCCCGGGTCACCGAGCTCAAGGGTGAGCTGGCGGTGGTCAGCGCTCAGCGCATGCAGGAATTGGCGGAAAAAGAACGCCTGGCCAACCGGCTGCAAAACCTCCTCGATCTGTTGCCCGGCGGTGTCATCGTCATCGACGCCCAAGGCATCGTGCGCGAAGCCAACCCCGCTGCTTGTGAGCTGCTCGGTCTGCCCCTTGTAGGCGAGTTGTGGCGTCATGTCATTGCCCGCTGCTTTGCACCTCGGGAAGACGACGGTCACGAAATCTCGCTCAAGGACGGTCGGCGTTTGTCGATCTCTACTCGCTCGCTGGATGCCGAGCCCGGTCAGTTGGTGTTGCTCAACGACCTGACTGAAACCCGTCATCTGCAAGATCAGTTGGCCCGCCACGAACGTCTGTCGTCCCTCGGCCGAATGGTCGCTTCGTTGGCTCATCAGATTCGTACCCCCTTGTCCGCCGCCTTGCTCTACGCCAGTCATTTGACTGAGCAGGCGTTGCCGGTCGAGACCCAGCAACGTTTTGCCGGGCGCTTGAAAGAGCGTCTGCATGAGCTGGAGCATCAGGTTCGCGACATGCTGGTGTTTGCGCGCGGCGAGCTGCCGCTGACCGATCGCGTCACACCCAAAGTGCTGATGCAGTCGCTGCAGGCGGCAGCACTGCCCCATGTGCAGGACCTGCCGATTCGTTGGCAGTGCGACAGTCACGCAGGTGAATTGCTGTGCAATCGCGACACCCTGGTCGGGGCGATCCTGAACCTGATCGAGAACGCCATCCAGGCCAGTGGCGATGACGTCCGCTTGAAGGTCCACCTCTATACCCGTGACAACAACCTGCGCGTATCTGTCAGTGACAGCGGCAGTGGCATCGACACGAAAGTGCTGGCACGACTCGGCGAGCCGTTTTTTACCACTAAAACCACCGGGACCGGCCTTGGCCTGACCGTGGTCAAGGCAGTGGCGCGTGCCCATCAGGGAGAATTTCAACTGCGCGCCCGGCTGGGGCGCGGCACTTGCGCGCAGGTCATCCTGCCGCTTTTTTTCGGTGAAAAGCCCAGCGCTCAGGGAGCGGAGTGAAGGACATGGCAATCAAGGTTTTACTGGTCGAGGACGACCGCGCGCTACGCGAAGCACTGGCGGATACGCTGCTGCTCGCGGGGCACGACTATACGGCAGTAGGTTCGGCAGAAGAGGCGCTGGCGGCGGTCGGTAATGAGGCGTTCAACCTGGTGCTGAGTGACGTCAACATGCCGGGCATGGACGGCCATCAACTGCTCGGATTGCTGCGCACTCGTCAGCCGCAGTTGCCGGTGTTGCTGATGACGGCTCACGGCGCCGTGGAGCGGGCAGTCGATGCGATGCGCCAGGGCGCGGCGGATTACCTGGTCAAGCCATTCGAGCCCAAAGCCTTGCTCGATCTGGTGGCGCGTCATGCGCTGGGCAGCCTCGGTGCGACCGAGGGCGAGGGGCCTGTAGCGTTCGAGCCGGCCAGTGCGCAATTACTGGAATTGGCCGCACGGGTGGCGCGCAGTGATTCCACGGTGTTGATCTCCGGTGAGTCCGGGACCGGTAAAGAAGTGCTGGCGCGTTACATTCATCAGCACTCCCATCGTGCCAGTCAGCCGTTCATTGCGATCAACTGTGCAGCCATTCCCGACAACATGCTCGAAGCCACGTTGTTCGGTCACGAAAAGGGCTCGTTCACTGGCGCCATCGCAGCGCAGGCCGGCAAGTTCGAGCAAGCTGATGGTGGGACCATCCTGCTCGACGAAATTTCCGAAATGCCCCTGGGCCTTCAGGCCAAGTTACTGCGGGTATTGCAGGAGCGCGAAGTCGAGCGAGTTGGCGCGCGCAGGCCGATCACGCTGGACATACGAGTGGTCGCCACCACTAACCGTGACTTGGCCGGTGAGGTGGCAGCGGGGCGTTTTCGTGAAGACCTTTACTATCGCCTGTCGGTGTTTCCGCTGGCCTGGCGTCCGTTGCGCGAACGTACCGCCGACATCCTGCCATTGGCCGAGCGTCTTCTGGCCAAGTACGTCAATAAAATGAAACATGCCGCGGCAAGGCTGTCGCCTGAGGCACAGGCGTGTCTGATCGGTTATCCATGGCCGGGTAATGTGCGTGAGCTGGATAACGCGATTCAGCGGGCGCTGATCCTGCAGCAGGGTGGATTGATACAGCCTGAGGACTTCTGCCTGGCCGGGCCGATCGCCTGTGCGCCGTTGCCAGCCTTGGCGCCAACGTCTGTGCGAACCGTGGAGGTCGAATCCGAGTCGGCCGGGGCGCTGGGTGATGACCTGCGTCGCCGTGAGTTCCAGATGATCATCGACACCTTGCGCTCCGAACGCGGCCGTCGCAAAGAGGCCGCCGAGCGGTTGGGCATCAGCCCGCGCACCCTGCGTTACAAGCTGGCGCAGATGCGTGATGCCGGAATGGACGTGGAAGCTTATTTGTTCGCCACCTGAAAGTTGACGCAAGCAACACCGATCTAAATGTGGGAGCGGCGGTGCGACGATTCGACTTGCTCGCGAAAGCTGTAGACCAGCCAGCATCTCTGTTGAATGGAAAACCGTATTCGCGAGCAAGTCGAATCGTCGCACCGCCGCTCCCACATTTGTTTTGCGGTGGTTCACGGTTGAGCAAAGCCCGGAATTGGCTTTTGTTTAGAGCGACCACGGAGCTGGCACCCTTGTTGCTAACACCTCACTACCCGCCGAGTGAGTGTCAAAAAATTGCGGGTCGCCAAAGACGTAGCTCGTCAAAGAGAGAGACCATGAGCCAAGGTATTGAATTCAATCGATTGATGCTGGACATGCGTTCCATGCAAATGGATGCCATGTCTGCGTCGAAATCGACTGCCGCCGTTCCTGAAATGGGTGGCAGCAGCTTTTCCGACATGCTCGGTCAGGCCGTCAATAAAGTGAACGAGACGCAGCAGGCGTCCAGTCAGTTGGCCAGTGCCTTCGAGATCGGCAAGAGCGGCGTCGACCTGACGGACGTGATGATTTCCTCGCAAAAGGCCAGCGTCTCTTTTCAAGCGTTGACCCAAGTACGCAACAAGCTGGTTCAGGCATACCAAGACATCATGCAGATGCCGGTTTAAGGACGAATTGAGTCATGGCAGAAGCAGTCGCCGATAATGTTCCGGCCAAGGCCACTCCAATAGACGGCAAGCCGCCGCTGTTCGGGTTGTCCTTCCTGGAAAACCTCTCCGAGATGACCATGTTGCGTCAGGTAGGCCTGTTGGTCGGCCTGGCTGCGAGCGTGGCGATTGGCTTTGCCGTGGTGTTGTGGTCCCAGCAGCCGGACTACCGGCCTCTGTACGGCAGTCTTGCCGGTATGGACGCCAAACAGGTCATGGATACCCTGGCCGCAGCCGACATTCCCTATACCGTTGAACCGAATTCCGGTGCCTTGCTGGTCAAGGCCGATGACCTGTCCCGCGCGCGAATCAAACTCGCGGGCGCTGGTGTCACTCCCAGCGACGGCAACATCGGTTTTGAAATTCTCGACAAGGACCAGGGCCTGGGCACCAGCCAGTTCATGGAAGCGACCCGCTATCGTCGTGGTCTCGAAGGCGAACTGGCCCGCACCATTTCCAGCCTGAACAACGTCAAGGGTGCCCGCGTGCACCTGGCGATTCCGAAAAGTTCGGTGTTTGTGCGCGACGAGCGCAAGCCGAGCGCTTCGATTCTGGTGGAACTGTATTCCGGCCGCTCGCTGGAGCCTGGCCAAGTGCTGGCGATCATCAACCTGGTGGCCACCAGCGTTCCCGAACTCAGCAAATCCCAGATCACTGTCGTCGACCAGAAGGGCAACCTGCTGTCGGATCAGGCGGAAAATTCCGAACTGACCATGGCCGGCAAGCAATTCGATTACAGCCGTCGCATGGAAAGCATGCTGACCCAGCGCGTGCACAACATTCTGCAACCGGTGCTGGGCAACGATCGCTATAAAGCCGAAGTCTCGGCCGATGTGGATTTCAGTGCCGTCGAGTCGACCTCCGAGCAATTCAACCCGGACCAACCGGCGCTGCGCAGCGAGCAGTCGGTCAACGAACAACGTACCGCCAGCAATGGTCCGCAAGGTGTGCCGGGTGCTTTGAGCAACCAGCCGCCGTCGCCCGCCTCCGCACCGCAAACCACCGGTGGCGCTACCGCGTCGGCCGGCATGGTGCAGCCAGGCCAGCCACTGCTGGATGCCAACGGTCAGCAAATCATGGACCCGGCCACCGGCCAGCCCATGCTTGCACCGTACCCGGCGGACAAGCGTCAACAATCCACCAAGAACTTCGAACTCGACCGTTCCATCAGCCACACCAAACAACAGCAGGGCCGTTTGAATCGTCTCTCGGTGTCGGTGGTGGTGGATGACCAGGTCAAGATCAACGCGGCCAACGGTGAAACCACCCGTGCGCCGTGGACCGCCGATGAATTGGCGCGCTTCACTCGCCTGGTACAGGACGCCGTCGGCTTCGACGCCAGCCGTGGCGACAGTGTCAGCGTGATCAACATGCCGTTCTCCGCCGAGCGCGGTGAAGTGATTGCCGAAATTCCGTTCTACTCCCAGCCTTGGTTCTGGGACATCGTCAAGCAAGTGCTGGGTGTCTTGTTCATCCTGGTGCTGGTGTTCGGTGTGCTGCGTCCGGTGCTCAACAACATCACCGGCGGCGGCAAAGACAAACAGCTGGGTATCGGCAGCGACGTCGAGTTGGGTGGCATGGGCGGCCTGGACGGCGAACTGGCCAACGACCGCGTCAGTCTCGGTGGCCCGACCAGCATTCTGCTGCCGAGCCCGAGCGAAGGCTATGACGCACAGTTGAATGCAATCAAGAGTCTGGTGGCAGAAGATCCGGGTCGCGTGGCCCAGGTCGTGAAAGAGTGGATTAACGCAGATGAGTGATAACCGAGCCGTTGCCGCCAAACTGACCAAGGTCGACAAAGCCGCGATTCTGCTGCTGTCCCTCGGTTCTACCGACGCCGCCCAAGTGCTGCGCCACATGGGGCCCAAAGAGGTCCAGCGTGTGGGTGTGGCCATGGCCCAGATGGGTAATGTGCACCGCGAGCAAGTCGAGCAGGTGATGAGCGAGTTCGTCGACATCGTCGGCGACCAGACCAGCCTCGGCGTCGGCTCCGATGACTACGTGCGCAAAATGCTCACGCAGGCCCTGGGCGAAGACAAGGCCAATGGCCTGATCGACCGGATCCTGCTGGGCGGCAACACCAGTGGCCTCGACAGCCTGAAGTGGATGGAGCCACGCGCCGTCGCCGACGTGATCCGTTACGAGCACCCGCAGATCCAGGCGATCGTGGTGGCGTATCTCGATCCGGACCAGGCAGGCGAAGTGCTCGGCAACTTCGACCACAAGGTGCGTCTGGACATCATTCTGCGGGTCTCCTCGCTGAACACTGTGCAGCCTGCGGCCCTGAAAGAACTCAACCAGATTCTCGAGAAGCAGTTCTCCGGCAACTCGAATGCCTCGCGCACCACCCTGGGTGGCATCAAGCGCGCGGCGGATATCATGAACTTCCTCGACAGCTCGATCGAAGGTCAGCTGATGGATTCGATCCGCGAAGTCGACGAAGACCTGTCCGGTCAGATCGAAGACCTCATGTTCGTGTTCAACAACCTGTCCGATGTCGACGATCGCGGGATTCAGGCGCTGCTGCGCGAAGTGTCTTCCGACGTGCTGGTGCTGGCCCTCAAGGGTTCGGACGAAGGCGTCAAAGAGAAGATCTTCAAGAACATGTCCAAACGGGCGGCCGAACTGTTGCGCGACGACCTCGAGGCCAAAGGCCCGGTGCGCGTCAGCGACGTGGAAACCGCGCAGAAAGAAATCCTCACCATTGCCCGCCGTATGGCCGAAGCCGGAGAAATCGTTCTCGGCGGGAAGGGCGGCGAAGAGATGATCTAAGGTCACTATGTCGTCCAAACATGATGAGTCCAACACCGACCTGATCCGTGGCAAGGACGTCAGTGGTTTCGACGTCTGGTCGCTGCCCAGTTTCGATCCGTTCGTGCCGGAACCCGAGCCTGAGCCGGAACCCGAGCCGCCGGAAATGGAAGAAGTGCCGCTGGATGAAGTCCAGCCACTGACCCTCGAAGAACTCGAAAGCATTCGCCAGGAGGCCTACAACGAAGGCTTCGCCACGGGCGAAAAAGAAGGTTTCCACAGCACCACGCTCAAGGTCCGTCAGGAAGCCGAGGTGGCCCTGGCCGCCAAGGTTGCCGCTCTGGAGCAACTGATGGGGCATCTGTTCGAGCCCATCGCCGAGCAGGACACCCTGATCGAAAAGTCCCTGGTCGACCTCGTGCAGCACATTACCAAACAGGTGATTCAGCGCGAACTCGCCATCGACTCGACGCAGATCGAACACGTCATGCGCGAGGCTCTCAAGCTCTTGCCGCTGGGCGTGGGCAATGTGCGGCTGTACGTCAATCCGCAAGATTTCGAACAGGTCAAAGCCCTGCGCGAACGCCATGAAGAAACCTGGCGCATCGTCGAAGACGAGGCGTTGTTGCCCGGCGGTTGCCGGGTCGAGACTGAACACAGCCGCATCGACGCCACGGTCGAAACCCGCGTTGCGCGGGTCATGGACAAGCTGTTCGATCAGTTGCACGAACAGGCTTTGCACCCGGCCGAGCCGGATCTGAGCCTGGAATTGCCAATCAGCGACAAGCCAGCGGTCGTGCCGGTCGAACCTGAACTGGACGTTCCCGATGCGCCTTGATCGCACCAGCTTCGCCAAGCGCCTCGGCAGCTACGCCGAGGCCACGGAGCTGGAAGGCGCGCCGATCCTGGAAGGCCGCTTGCTGCGCATGGTCGGCCTGACCCTCGAGGCCGAGGGCTTGCGCGCCGCCATGGGCAGCCGCTGCATGGTCATCAACGACGACAGTTATCACCCGGTGCAGGTCGAAGCTGAAGTCATGGGCTTCTCCGGCAGCAAGGTATTTCTGATGCCGGTCGGCAGTGTTGCCGGCATCGCTCCCGGTGCCCGCGTGGTTCCTCTGGCTGATACCGGCCGCTTGCCGATGGGCATGAGCATGCTCGGGCGGGTGCTTGATGGCGCCGGTCGTGCGCTGGACGGCAAGGGCGGGATGAAGGCCGAAGACTGGGTGCCGATGGACGGCCCGACCATCAACCCGCTCAAGCGCGAACCAATCAGCGAGCCGCTGGATGTGGGCATTCGCAGCATCAATGGTTTGTTGACGGTCGGTCGCGGTCAGCGTCTGGGCCTGTTCGCCGGTACCGGCGTGGGCAAGAGTGTGCTGCTGGGCATGATGACCCGCTTCACCGAGGCCGACATCATCGTCGTCGGGCTGATCGGTGAGCGGGGTCGTGAAGTTAAAGAATTCATCGAGCACATCCTCGGTGAAGAAGGGCTCAAGCGTTCGGTCGTGGTGGCGTCTCCGGCGGACGATGCGCCGCTGATGCGTCTGCGCGCGGCGATGTACTGCACGCGAATTGCCGAGTATTTCCGCGACAAGGGCAAGAACGTCCTGTTGCTCATGGACTCCCTGACCCGTTTCGCCCAGGCCCAGCGGGAAATCGCCCTGGCCATCGGCGAGCCGCCGGCGACCAAGGGTTATCCGCCATCGGTGTTCGCCAAACTGCCGAAACTGGTGGAGCGGGCCGGTAACGCGGAGAAGGGCGGCGGTTCGATCACCGCGTTCTACACCGTACTGTCCGAAGGCGATGACCAGCAGGACCCGATTGCCGATGCTGCGCGAGGCGTGCTCGACGGGCACATCGTGCTGTCCCGGCGTCTGGCCGAGGAAGGTCATTACCCGGCCATCGATATCGAAGCGTCCATCAGCCGGGTCATGCCGTCGGTGGTTACGCCCGAACACATGATGCGCGCCCAGTATTTCAAGCAACTGTGGTCGCGGTATCAGCAGAGTCGTGACTTGATCAGCGTCGGCGCCTATGTCGCGGGTGGTGATCGGGAAACCGACCTGGCGATCTCCCTGCAACCGCAGCTGGTGAAATACCTGCGCCAGGGCCTGAACGACAGCATCAGCCTGGGCGAAAGCGAAGCCTATCTCGGCACGATTTTCGCTCCCGCGGCCGGCGGCTAACCGGCCATGGCCCAGAGCCGAGCCTCGCGCCTGGCCCCCGTGGTCGAAATGGCCGAAAAGGCCGAGAAAACCGCGGTCCTGCGTCTGGGGCACTTTCAGGGGCAGGTCCGTCTGGCCGAAAGCAAGCTCGCCGACCTCGAAGCCTTTCGTCTCGACTATCAGGAACAATGGATCGTGCGCGGCAGCAGTGGCGTGTCGGGCCAATGGTTGCTGGGTTATCAAGGCTTCCTGGCGCAACTGGGTACTGCCATCGACCAGCAGCGACAAAGCCTGGTATGGCATCAAAACAACCTGAACAAGGCGCGGGAATCCTGGCAGCAGGCGTTTGCCCGGGTCGAAGGCTTGCGCAAACTGGTGTTGCGCTACATGGATGAGGCGCGGCGGCTGGAAGACCGGCGTGAGCAAAAGCTGCTGGATGAGTTGTCCCAGCGGTTGCCGCGTCAGGATCCCTATTGATCAGGCAGGGTTCAACCGTTTTCCCGCCTTGCTCCTGCCCTCGCCAAGTGCTAAACCTTGTACACGTACGTTCACCAATGACAAGGAAGCCGTTAAATGCCAGTCGTTACAGAAGTCTCCCAAGATGGGCAAAAGCTGACGATATCGGTCAAGGGACGATTCGATTTCGCCAAGCATCAGGAATTTCGTGAGTCCTACGAAAATCTTCAGCCAAAACCCGAGTCCTTCGAAGTAGATCTGAAAGACGCCACCTACCTCGACAGCTCAGCGCTCGGCATGCTGTTGCTATTGCGTGATCACGCTGGCGGCGAGAATGCCGAGATCACGTTGACCAACGCTAACGCAGATGTGCGCAAGATCCTCGCCATCTCCAACTTCGAACAAATCTTCGACGTGGCGTGACCGCCATGCAGTCCTTGTTCGAACCGCTGACGATCCTGATCGCCGAAGACAGCGCGGCCGATCGCATGCTGCTGTCGACCATCGTTCGTCGCCAGGGGCATGAGGTGCTGACGGCCGCCAACGGTGCCGAAGCCGTCGAAGCGTTTCGCCAGCAACGACCGCAACTGGTACTCATGGACGCGATGATGCCGGTGATGGACGGTTTCGAGGCGGCGCGGCAGATCAAGGTATTGGCAGGGGAAACCCTGGTGCCGATCATCTTCCTCACCTCGCTGACCGAAAGCGAAGCGCTGGCCCGCTGTCTGGAAGCCGGGGGCGATGACTTTCTGGCAAAACCCTACAACCAGGTGATCCTGGCCGCCAAGATCAAGGCGATGGACCGCTTGCGGCGGTTACAAGCCACGGTGTTGCAACAGCGCGACCAGATCGCCAGGCACCACGAGTACCTGCTCAACGAGCAGCGGGTGGCCAAAGCCGTGTTCGACAAGGTGGCCCACTCCGGCTGCCTGAGTGCACCGAATATTCGCTACCTGCAATCGCCCTATGCGTTGTTCAACGGCGATCTGCTGCTGGCCGCGTTTACCCCGGCCGGCGACATGCACGTGCTGCTCGGCGATTTTACCGGTCATGGTTTGCCGGCCGCGGTCGGTGCCATGCCCTTGGCCGAAGTTTTCTATGGCATGACCGCCAAGGGTTACGGCCTGTCCGAAACCCTGCGCGAGATGAATGCCAAGCTCAAGCGCATCCTGCCGGTGGACATGTTCTGTTGTGCAACGCTGCTGTGCCTGAGTTTTCAGCGACGTTCGGTGGAGGTCTGGAACGGCGGAATGCCGGACGGTTACCTGCACAGCATCGCCAGCGGTGAACGAACGCCGCTGACGGCTCGGCATTTGCCGCTCGGCGTGCTGAGCCCTCAATCCTTTGATGACCGCACCGAGGTGTTTCCGATGGCGGTCGGGGATCGAATCTTCCTATTGTCCGACGGGGTGATCGATACCTGCGATGCCAACGAACAGTTGTTTGGTGTGGAGCGATTGCAGCAGGTGTTTGCGGCCAATCGTCAGCCTGATGAGTTGTTCGAAGAGATCGAGCAGGCGTTGCGGGATTTTCGCGGTGAGGCCCGTGATGACGTGAGCATGGTCGAGGTCAGTCTGCTGGAGGCCGCACAACTGAGCCCGCCAGCGCTGGTGTATTCCGACAGTGGTCAGTCCTGCCCGCTGGACTGGTCAGTGAGTTTCGAATTTCGCGCCGCCACGCTCAAACGCTTCAATCCGCTGCCGTATCTTCTGCAATTGCTGCTTGAGGTCCACGGTCTGCGGGCTCAGAGCGGGGCGCTCTACAGTGTTTTGGCCGAACTGTATTCCAATGCCCTGGAGCATGGAGTGCTGGGGCTGGATTCGGCGCTCAAGCGCGATGCCTTGGGTTTCACCCGCTATTATCAACAACGCAATACACGCCTGGACGCGTTGCAGGACGGCTTCGTACGGGTGCATTTGCAGGTGACACCCAAGGGCGAGGGCGGGTGCCTGACGGTTCGGGTTGAAGACAGCGGCAAGGGTTTCGATGTCGCGCGGGTGATGGAGCGGCCCGTCGATGGTGTCCGTCTGTCGGGGCGTGGCGTCAGTCTGATCCGTCAGCTGGGCCACAATGCGAGTTGGTCCGACGATGGTCGAAGTGCCCGCGTGGAGTTTTTCTGGGGGGCTCTGGCATAATCCACGCATTCTTGATCAAGGAGTGAGCAAGTGGCTGACACACACCTGGACCGCGACGTGCTGAACGCGTTGCAAGAGGTCATGGAGGATGAGTATCCGACCTTGCTGGATACCTTTCTCGCCGATTCGGAAGAGCGTTTACGCATCTTGCGAAAGGCTGAAGATGCTGCGCAACTCATGAATGCAGCCCATAGTTTCAAGGGCAGCAGCAGCAACATGGGCGCCATTCGCCTGGCTGAGTTGTGCCATGAGCTGGAGCAACGCGCCAAGCAAAAAAGCCTCGCTGGCATTGAAAAACTGGTAGGCGAAATTGATGACGAATTTGCGTTGGTCCGGCCGCTCTATGAGGCCGAGCGTCAGCGTTCCCTCTCTGCCAATGAGACCGTCCGGCGCTTTTAGCGCCTGTCACTCAAACCTGGCGCGACCTTTGCACTAATCTCCGTCAACTGTACCTACGATCCCAGTGCAGCGGAGACCGTTCCATGCCCGTTACCCCCAATATGCTTCTTCAGGCCGCCGCGCAGGCCAAGACTCAAGCCGCTTGCGCCAATACACCGGCGCTGGCCGCTGAGCCTGGGGACAAGGCATCCAGCTTCGCTCAGGTCTACGCCGATCAAGCCCGGAACAAACCCTCTGCGGTGGGTGATGGATCGGCCAAGCCGATACGAGATAAAGCGTCGGACAGCCCCGACAAAAAGGACGTCAGCAACGACACGTCTGCCGCCCCGGAACCTGCGGTTGCCGATAGCGGCAAATCCTTGCCCGCCGATAAACCGGCGCAGGCTGACGACGAGGCCGCCAGCGATAACGGGTCGGATACTGCGCAGACGCCGGTTGTCGATGCTGCACCCGTTGACCCGACGCTGGATCCTGCGTTGATGCAGGCAGTACAACCTGCGATGCCAGCGCCGGTACCGGCAGCTCCGCCCGTTGTAGTCACCTCGCAACCGCAGGTCGAGGTGGCTGTGACGGCGGCAACGACAACGACTCCGGTTGTTGCAAGCACTGACACCGATTTCGATCCCGAAGCCGATCCCCTCGACGCATTGCCCGCCGTGCGCATGGCCATGGAGCAGAGCGGGCACGTTTCCGCTTCCAGTCAGGCTCAGCCCAAAGCGGCACCGACCTCGGCCCAGGCCCAGGCTGACGGCGAGTCAACCTCGGCGCAGACCTTCGCCGCAGGCATGGCAAGCATGCTTGATGTGCAAGCCGACAAGGGCAGCACCAGTCAGGGCGGCGACAAAGCCTTCAGTGGTCTTATCGATGACGGTCTCAAGGACCTGAAGTCCGCGAGCAGCGATACCCGGGTCGACGATTTCGCCAACCGTCTGGCGGCGCTGACCCAGGCGGCCACGCCGAAAACCGCCAACGCATTGCCGGTGAATCAACCGATCGCCATGCATCAGAGCGGTTGGACCGAAGAAGTAGTGAGCCGGGTCATGTACCTGTCCAGTGCCAATCTCAAGGCCGCAGACATCCAGTTGCAACCGGCCGAACTGGGGCGCCTGGACATTCGGGTGAACATGGTTCCGGATCAGCAGACCCAAGTGACGTTCATGAGCGCCCATCCAAGTGTTCGCGAAGCGCTGGACGGGCAGATGCATCGCTTGCGCGACATGTTTGCGCAGCAGGGCATGGGCCAGGTCGACGTCAATGTGTCCGACCAGTCCCGTGGCTGGCAGGGGCAGGAACAGGGTCAACAGGGTCAAAGCCAGGGTGGACGCACCAATGCCAGCGGTGGTCGGGTCGATTCGATGGACGAAGAGCTTCCGGCCAGCATTGCCGAAGTAGCGGCCAGCACCACCAGCGTCATCGGCTCCAGCGCAGTCGATTATTACGCCTGATCAAACGCAAAACCCCTGTGGGAGCGGGCTTGCTCGCGAAGGCGGTGTGTCAGACAACAGAAATGTTGAATGTTCAACCGTATTCGCGAGCAAGCCCGCTCCCACAGTGGATTTGCGATGTTCTTCAGATTGCCGTCACCCCTCTCCCTCCCGACACTTCTGGCATAACACTTGCTCTTGCCTTGCCGTGCGACTGTGAAAACCCGAATAGTGACGGATTATTGGCATGGCGAAGAGCGAAGCAGCAGTAAAAGACCCCGCAACCAAAGGCAAACTCAAGCTGATCATTGTGATCGTGGTGGCCCTGCTGCTGGCGATCGGTTTGTCCGTGGGAGCGACCTGGTTCTTCATGCACAGCGCCCAGAGCAAGCCTGCCGCCGCGGCTGAAACCGCCCCGGTGGGCAAGCAGCCAGCGATTTTCGAGCCCATGGCTCCGGCCTTCGTGGCCAATTACAACCAGAACGGCCGTCAGCGCTACATGCAGGTGAGCATCACCATGCAGGGTCGCAATCAGGCCGATCTGGAAGCGCTCAAAGTCCACATGCCCGTCATCCGCAATAACCTGGTCATGCTGTTCTCCGGGCAGGACTTCGCCACCCTGGCGTCGCCAGTCGGCCAGGAAATGTTGCGTCAGAAAGCCACGGCCAGCGTCCAGGAAGTGGCGCAGAAAGAACTCGGCAAAGTGGTCATCGAACAGTTGCTTTTCACTAATTTCGTACTGCAGTAGGAACACGACATGGCCGTGCAGGACCTGCTGTCCCAGGATGAGATCGATGCGCTGTTGCATGGTGTCGACGATGGTCTGGTACAGACCGATACCGCTGCTGAACCCGGCAGTGTCAAAAGCTACGACCTGACCAGTCAGGATCGCATCGTCCGTGGACGCATGCCGACCCTGGAAATGATCAACGAACGTTTCGCCCGTTACACCCGCATCAGCATGTTCAACATGCTGCGCCGCTCGGCGGACGTTGCCGTTGGTGGCGTGCAGGTGATGAAGTTCGGCGAATACGTGCACTCGCTGTACGTGCCAACCAGTCTCAACCTGGTCAAGATCAAACCGTTGCGCGGCACCGCCTTGTTCATCCTCGACGCCAAACTGGTGTTCAAACTGGTGGACAACTTCTTCGGCGGCGACGGCCGTCACGCGAAGATCGAAGGGCGTGAATTCACCCCCACCGAATTGCGTGTGGTGCGCATGGTGCTGGAACAGGCCTTCGTCGATTTGAAGGAAGCCTGGCAGGCGATCATGGAAGTGAACTTCGAGTACATCAACTCGGAAGTGAACCCGGCCATGGCCAACATCGTCGGCCCGAGCGAAGCGATTGTGGTCTCGACGTTCCACATCGAACTCGATGGCGGTGGCGGTGACCTGCACGTGACCATGCCGTACTCGATGATCGAGCCGGTGCGCGAAATGCTCGATGCCGGCTTCCAGTCGGACCTCGACGATCAGGACGAGCGCTGGATCAACGCCTTGCGTCAGGACGTGCTGGACGTTGACGTACCGATCGGTGCCACGGTTGCCCGTCGCCAGTTGCGCCTGCGGGACATTCTGCACATGCAGCCGGGGGACATTATCCCGGTCGAGATGCCGGAAGAGATGATCATGCGCGCCAACGGCGTGCCTGCGTTCAAGGTCAAGATGGGCTCGCACAAAGGCAACCTCGCGTTGCAAGTGATCGAGCCGATCGAGCGCCGCTGACCGGCGTTCCAAACCCCCTGTGCTTTTAACTGACGGCTCCTGATTGAATGGATGCCCGCCGAGGACAAATTGATGGCTAACGATATGAACACCCAGGACGACCAGGCGCTGGCCGATGAATGGGCTGCTGCCCTGGAAGAAACCGGCGACGCCGGGCAGGACGATATCGACGCCTTGCTGGCCGCCGACGCCGCCAGTTCGCCGTCCAACCGTCTGCCGATGGAAGAGTTCGGCAGCGTGCCGAAAAACAACGAGCCGGTCACCCTCGACGGTCCGAACCTGGACGTGATTCTCGATATCCCGGTGTCGATTTCCATGGAAGTCGGCAGCACTGATATCAACATCCGTAACCTGCTGCAGCTTAACCAGGGTTCGGTGATCGAGCTCGATCGTCTGGCCGGTGAACCGCTGGACGTGCTGGTCAACGGCACGCTGATCGCTCACGGTGAAGTAGTGGTGGTCAACGAGAAGTTCGGCATCCGCCTGACTGACGTGATCAGCCCAAGCGAACGCATCAAGAAGTTGCGCTGAGTGAAAAAGGTTCTGGGGTTTGTGCTGGCGTTGCCGTTCAGTGTTCTGGCAGCCGAGCCGGTTGCGACCGCTACTGCGGCCGCTGCACCCGCGGTCAGCAGTGGTGTAGCCGGGCAATTGACGCAGTTGGTGTTCGGTTTGCTGCTGGTGCTGGGATTGATCTTCTTCCTCGCCTGGTTGCTGCGTCGGGTGCAACAGGCCGGACCGGCCGGCAAGGGGCAGGTGATCGAGCTGATCGGTTCCCGCGCGCTTGGTCCTCGCGACCGATTGATGCTGGTGCAAGTCGGCAACGAGCAGATTCTGCTTGGCTTGAGCCCCGGCACCATCACCGCGTTGCACGTGCTCAAGGAGCCGGTGCAAGTGCCTAGCGGTACTGAAAAAGCGACCCCCGAGTTTGCCCAGCGCCTGATGGAGCTGATGGGCAAGGATCATAAGGATAAGAAGTAATGGGTGCGCTACGCATCGTCTTGACGCTGGCCCTGATGCTGGCTGCGCCGCTGGCGTCCGCCGCCGATCCGTTATCGATCCCGGCAATCACCCTGGGCACCAATGCCGCCGGCGCTCAGGAATACTCGGTCAGCCTGCAAATCCTGCTGATCATGACAGCGCTGAGTTTTATCCCGGCGTTCGTCATGCTGATGACCAGTTTCACCCGGATCATCATCGTCTTCTCGATCCTACGTCAGGCCCTCGGCCTGCAACAAACGCCGTCGAACCAGATCCTCACGGGCATGGCGCTGTTCCTGACCCTGTTCATCATGGCGCCGGTATTCGACCGGGTTAATCAGGATGCCTTGCAGCCGTATCTGGCGGAAAAACTCACCGCTCAAGACGCCGTGGCCAAGGCTCAAGTGCCGATCAAGGATTTCATGCTCGCCCAGACCCGCAGCAGCGATCTGGAGTTGTTCATGCGCTTGTCCAAACGCACTGATATCGCGTCGCCGGATCAGGCGCCGCTGACGATTCTGGTCCCGGCGTTCGTCACGTCCGAGCTGAAAACCGCGTTCCAGATTGGCTTCATGATCTTCATCCCGTTCCTGATCATCGACCTGGTCGTGGCCAGTGTGCTGATGGCCATGGGTATGATGATGCTCTCGCCGCTGATCATTTCCCTGCCATTCAAGATCATGCTGTTCGTGCTGGTGGATGGCTGGGCGTTGATCATCGGTACGCTGGCGAGCAGCTTCGGCGGTGTATCGCCATGACGCCAGAAGTTGCGGTAGACATCTTCCGGGAAGCGCTGTGGCTGACCACCATGATGGTTGCGGTGCTGGTGATTCCGAGTTTGCTCGTGGGCCTGTTGGTGGCGATGTTCCAGGCCGCGACCCAGATCAACGAACAGACCCTGAGCTTCCTGCCGCGCTTGCTGGTGATGCTGGTGACATTGATCGTCGCTGGTCCGTGGCTGGTACAGACCTTCATGGAATACATCCTGCAGTTGTACGGCAGTATTCCTCAGGTCATCGGCTAAACCATGTCGCTGCTCCAGCTGACCGATACTCAGATCAGTACCTGGGTGGCGACGTTCATGCTGCCGCTGTTTCGCGTCGGTTCGATGCTGATGGTCATGCCGGTTTTCGGTACGACGCTGGTGCCCAAGCGAGTGCGCCTTTATTTCGCTCTCGCGATCACGGTAGTGATTGCCCCAGGGTTGCCGCCGATGCCGCCGGTCAACGCGCTGGACTTGAGCGGGCTGCTGCTGATTGCCGAGCAGATCCTCGTCGGTGCAGTGTTGGGTTTCTCTTTGCAGCTGTTCTTCCAGGCCTTTGTGGTCGCCGGGCAGATCGTCTCCATTCAGATGGGCATGGGCTTCGCTTCGATGGTCGACCCTACCAACGGCGTCTCGGTGGCGGTGATCGGGCAGTTCTTCACCATGCTGGTGACGCTGCTGTTCCTGTCGATGAATGGTCATCTGGTGGTGTTCGAAATCCTTACCGAAAGCTTCACCACGCTGCCAGTCGGTAGCGGGTTGATGGTTAATCATTTCTGGGAGCTGGCCGGCAAACTCGGCTGGGTCCTCGGTGCGGCACTGATGCTGGTGCTGCCGGCGATCACCGCGCTGCTGGTGGTCAACATCGCGTTCGGCGTGATGACCCGGGCGGCACCGCAACTCAACATCTTTTCCATCGGCTTCCCGCTGACGCTGGTGCTCGGGCTGTTCATCGTCTGGGTCGGGCTGGCGGACATTATCAATCAGTATCAACCGCTGGCCTCCGAGGCCTTGCAGTTGTTACGCGAACTCGCACGGGCGCGCTGAGTCATGGCTGAGAGCGAAAGCGGTCAGGACAAAACAGAAGACCCCACGGAGAAGCGCAAGAAGGACTCCCGTGATAAGGGTGAGATCGCGCGTTCCAAGGAACTCAATACCTTGGCGATCATGCTCATTGGTGCCAGCGCGCTGCTGATTTTCGGCGGTGCTCTGGCCCAGGACCTGATGGAGCTGATGCGAATGAACTTCTCGTTGTCACGGGAGGTGATTCTGGATCAGCGCTCGATGGCTTCCTACCTGATGCACTCTGGGCAGATTGCCTTATGGGCGATTCAGCCCATCATGATTTCCCTGGTACTGGCGGCATTGATCGGCCCGATCTCTCTGGGTGGCTGGTTATTCTCGGCTGGCACCATGGCGCCCAAATTCAGTCGCATGAACCCCGGCGCGGGCCTGAAACGGATGTTCTCGGCCAAGGCTCTGGTGGAGCTGCTCAAGGCGCTGGCCAAGTTTTTCATCGTGTTGTTCGTGGCCTTGACGGTCTTGTCGTCGGATATTGACGATCTGCTGCGCATCGCTCACGAACCCTTGGACATGGCGATCATTCACAGCTTGCAAGTGGTCGGCTGGAGCACCTTGTGGATGGCTTGCGGGCTGATCATCATCGCTGCGGTGGACGTGCCGGTGCAGCTTTGGGAGAGCCACAAAAAACTGCTGATGACCAAGCAGGAAGTGCGCGACGAGCATAAGGATCAGGAAGGGCGCCCGGAGGTCAAGCAACGGATTCGCCAGCTGCAGCGCGAAATGTCCCAGCGCCGGATGATGGCGGCGATCCCAGACGCCGATGTGGTGATCACCAACCCGACCCACTATGCCGTAGCGCTCAAGTACGATCCGGACAAGGGCGGGGCGCCGATGCTGATTGCCAAGGGCAGCGACTTCCTGGCCTTGAAGATCCGTGAAATCGCGGTGGCCAACGAAGTGCTGCTGCTCGAGTCGCCGGCACTGGCGCGTTCGATCTATTACTCAACCGAACTTGATCAGGAAATCCCTGGCGGGCTCTACCTTGCCGTCGCCCAGGTACTCGCTTACGTCTACCAGATTCGCCAGCACCGCGCCGGCAAGGGCAAGCGCCCGGATCCGCTCAAGGACGATTTGCCGATTCCGCCGGATTTGCGGCGCGACGCCTGAATGTTATGCAGTCTGTGCCCACGATGAGTGCGAGAGCGGTCATGCTGAAGCCTATACAGCTTTTATGCCTCAAGTAGGGATGTACGCGAGTGCGCGTGCGGTTTCCAGGCTCGAGAGGAGTACATTTCCTCCTGCCTCCACTCCACTACTTGACAGCGACCTGTCAACGATGTACTGGGTTGGATAGGTAAGGTTTAAGGATACAAATCGCTTATACGCGAGGCCTAGACCGCCGTAAATGGGCATTATGTCGAAAAAGTTTATGGCATGGATACTCCATCCAATGGGGTTGCCGCTGTTGTCAAACATCTCTGCGCCAACACTGCGCAACCAACTGACGGCCTGGTTGGGTGTGAGGTAAGTGTTGTTCAGCAAAAAACGATAGACATTGGTTACCTGAACGCTATACGAGACTGTCTTGCTAGTCGCGTCCCTTACGGTGATGGTGGTTGACCCATTCCGAAGTCCCGTGACTTTGCCGGCACTATCCACCGATGCGACGGCGGGGTTCGCCGACACGTAGGTATAAGGTTGCACGCCACCAGTGGGGTAGTGGGTGGAGGTATTGCCGAGCACTTCCCTTGCCTGTAGTCCATAGTTGCCGGCCGGTATCAGTTTCTTGCCGTCTAATCTCATCAGACTGGTATCGATTACCAGCGGTGAGGTGACTGTAAATTTCCATGCGATTGTGGAGATCGGGTTGTTTTCATAAAGTCCTTTAGCGGTAACGCTGTGGGCTCCTTGGGTTACCACAATGGGAAGAGTCCAATCTGCTTGTTCGCTGACAGCCGTCGAACCGTTTGGAACTGTGTCAACGAGGATTTCAACCCTTTGATTTTTTGGAGCGCTGCCCGTCACGGTCAGTTGGGTATGGGGAGTGCTGCCACCATTCGGGACGGTCACATTGTTGGGGTCTTTCACTGCGGCAATGATGGGGGCTGGTAATACGTGTTCACCTATCCGCGCCCTCAACACCTTCGAAAACATAAACCGCTGCCCACTTCCAGATTTGTAAACGCTGTAATTGATCCGGGTGTCGATGCCTCGATTTTCTGCAATCCAGTTCGAAGGGAGTGTGAAGGTCGGCGTAACGCCAGTCTGCACTTCGCGCTCGTCGCTCTCCCATGTGGTTTTGCCGGTTGCGCGTATGCGAACGGTGTAGCCGCGCACCATGCCCACATACCTGACGCTCAGGGTTTTCTGATCTGTCGACAGGGTCGGTGCCAGCAAATCGAACTCGTAGGGGTCGATATGCAACAGGAGAGTTCTGGAAGGAATCGGAGCGGTGCCCGGTGCGGTACGCACGGTGTAGTAGACCTTGACCGTATGGCCGATGGCGTCCACCACTTCAATGCGTGGGATCCGAATATCAATAGGCCCTGGTGTACCGACGGTCACCACCTCTGAATGATAGATGTGCCGAGGATTCTCCCAGGTCGCGCGAACCGTTTGACCCCGAGCCATGCCGGTGTAGTAAGGGACTTGAGCGGTAATGAAATCACGGTGGTAAACGCTGTCGAAGTCGAGACGATCCCCTGCGGAACCATAGGCTTCGAGAATTTTTGGATTCGCTGGGTCTGTAACGGCAGTGATCGAGTTCATGAGATTTTTTCCTGTGAGTATATTGCTCCATCGGGCTGCTCTATCAGGCCTCCAAGGCACTATTCATCGCTACTGTCAAATCTGACAGTAGCGATGAACGGTTTTGTGCCTACGTCCTACCGTCTGTCGGAACACCTGCTCCACCTGTTATTTTTGACAGTAGACAGTCGCTTCCTCAAGCGGTGTCATGACTTATGGGAATCCTCCCAAATCAATGTCCTGCAGTGGCGGCCCTGATCATTTGATTAAGAGCGCCAGGATTGGTGTTTGCGTCAGTACTCTGAGGGGATAGTGTGATGACAAGGCGTATTTATAGAAAACTGCAAGGCATGGAACTGAAGTTTGTCTCCGGGGTATTGGAAGACAATCCAAAAGAATCAGCGATCGATTACATCGTTACTTTTAGGATGAGCCTGGATTTCACACACTTTGTGCAAATGGCCAACCAGTACATTCCGGGATATCTGGAGCAGCCGATCAACGCCGTCCGGCCTGAGCTCGACGGACTGGCCTATCACTATGCCTACAACTACTTCTTCGACGCTGCGGGCAAGATCGACCGCAACGAGGCGTTGTTCAATGTTTTTACTCCTTCCTCCTATTACATGGATCAATGGTCTTCTGGTGGGCTCGAAAAGCGTTATGGCAAACCCGTGTTCGACATTGTCGATGGGCAATTGCAGGTCACCGCTCGGACGGACTTTCGCTGGGAAGATAAGCGTCAGATTCAAATAAGTGATCTGCCAGTCATTAGCTTTCAATGGGCGCTCCACCTTTACGAGCGGGAACTGGCTACTCACGAAAGAACGGCGCCAGTATCAAAAGTGGTAGTCGGCTATGCAGAGGAAGATCGTGTAGAGGTGGAAGGTCATCCGATGCTTCGAGGGACGCTCTACATGGTCGGGAAGAAGCTTGAGTTTGGGGAGATCCGCAAAGACCGGATCCTGACAGCGGGTTAATCCCTATTTTTGGTCCACTGCATGTGTAGCCTATGCGAGGGCTTCGTCCTCGAACGCAGCCTCGCAGGCTCGGCAGTTGCTACAAAAGCTCAATAAATCCCTCTATTCCCCGCCTCTGCAAAAGTTGGAAGGCTTCTTGCAGTAGCCGCCCTGCGCCTGCTTCAGGCGTCAAAAGTTTGCTTTAAAGGAACGGGGAAAACCGGTGGATCGCTCTCAGTTACTCAACAGTGCTCGCACAAACGTTGCCGACTTAAGTCGGGGCAATCTGGGTGTGCCGTTGTTGCTGCTGGTCATGCTGGCGATGATGATGTTGCCCGTGCCGCCGTTCCTGCTGGACGTGTTCTTCACGTTCAACATCGCGTTGTCGATTGTCGTGCTGCTGGTGTGCGTCTACGCGTTGCGGCCGCTGGATTTCGCGGTGTTCCCGACCATTCTGCTGGTGGCGACGTTGCTGCGACTGGCGCTGAACGTGGCCTCCACGCGGGTGGTAATGCTCCACGGCCAGGACGGTCATGCCGCCGCCGGTAAGGTGATCCAGGCCTTCGGCGAAGTGGTGATCGGCGGTAACTACGTGGTCGGTATCGTTGTGTTCGCGATTTTGATGATCATCAACTTCGTCGTGGTGACCAAGGGCGCCGGGCGGATTTCCGAGGTGAGCGCACGCTTCACCCTCGATGCGATGCCCGGTAAACAAATGGCCATCGACGCCGACTTGAACGCCGGCCTGATCGATCAGAACCAGGCCAAACTGCGCCGGATGGAAGTCGCGCAAGAGGCCGAGTTCTACGGTTCCATGGACGGTGCCAGCAAGTTCGTTCGCGGTGACGCCATTGCCGGCCTGCTGATTCTGTTCATCAACCTGATCGGCGGCATGGCGGTCGGTATCTTCCAGCACGGCATGACCTTCGGCGACGCCGGCAAGGTTTACGCCCTGTTGACCATCGGTGACGGTTTGGTGGCGCAATTGCCATCACTGCTTTTATCTACAGCGGCAGCGATCATGGTGACCCGTGCTTCCGGTTCGGAAGACATGGGCAAGCAGATCAATCGCCAGATGTTCGCCTCGCCCAAAGCGTTGGCCGTGGCGGCGGGGTTGATGGCAGTGATGGGCCTGGTGCCCGGCATGCCGCATTTCTCCTTTCTCAGCATGGCAGCCTTGGCGGCCGGCGGCGCGTACCTGTTCTGGAAGAAGCAGAACGTGGTCAAAGTTCAGGCCTTGCAAGAGGTCAAGCGTCAGCAGGAGCTGTTGCCATCGCCAGCCCGCGCTCAGGAAACCAAGGAGCTTGGCTGGGATGACGTCACTCCGATCGACATGATTGGCCTGGAAGTCGGCTATCGCCTGATTCCGCTGGTGGATCGCAACCAGGGCGGTCAGTTGCTCGCTCGGATCAAGGGCGTGCGCAAGAAGCTGTCCCAGGATCTGGGCTTCCTGATGCCGACTGTGCATATCCGTGACAACCTCGACCTGGCGCCAAGTGCCTACCGCCTGACCCTGATGGGGGTGATCCTTGCGGAGGCGGAAATTTACCCGGACCGCGAACTGGCGATCAACCCGGGGCAGGTCTACGGTACGCTCAACGGCATTACCGCCAAAGATCCGGCTTTCGGTCTGGAGGCGGTCTGGATCGAAGTCAGCCAGCGTGCCCAGGCTCAGTCTCTCGGTTACACCGTGGTCGATGCCAGTACGGTAGTGGCAACCCACTTGAACCAGATTTTGTACAAGCACTCCAGCGAGCTGATCGGTCACGAAGAAGTGCAGCAACTCATGCAATTGTTGGCCAAAAGCTCGCCAAAATTGGCCGAAGAGCTGGTGCCGGGTGTGGTCTCGCTGTCGCAACTGCTCAAAGTGCTTCAGGCTTTGCTGGCCGAGCAGGTGCCAGTACGGGACATTCGCAGCATTGCCGAAGCCATCGCCAACAATGCCAGCAAGAGTCAAGATACTGCCGCGCTGGTGGCCGCGGTGCGTGTCGGCGTATCCCGCGCAATCGTCCAAAGCATTGTAGGCACTGACTCCGAGCTACCAGTGATCACCCTGGAGCCAAGGTTGGAACAAATATTGCTCAATAGTCTTCAGAAGGCAGGACAAGGCTCGGAAGAGGGCGTTCTGCTGGAGCCAAGCATGGCTGAAAAATTGCAGCGCTCGTTGATCGATGCCGCGCAGCGTCAGGAAATGCAAGGTCAACCGGTGATTCTGCTGGTAGCCGGTCCGGTTCGCGCGATGCTGTCGCGATTCGGCCGATTGGCAGTCCCGGGTTTGCATGTGTTGGCTTACCAGGAAATTCCTGACAACAAGCAAGTGACCATCGTTGCGACAGTAGGGCCCAACGGCTGAGGTAGTGGTTTATGCAAGTTAAGCGTTTTTTCGCCGCCGATATGCGTCAGGCCATGAAACTGGTTCGTGATGAGCTGGGCGCTGATGCCGCCATCATTGGCAACCGCCGGATCGCCGGTGGTGTCGAGCTGACGGCTGCCCTGGATTACAAGTTGTCGGCGCTGGCTCCGCGCGTTCCGAACATGGAACTCGAAGACGAGCTGCGCAAGACCCAATCGCGCATCGTCACCGCCCAGGCCGAACTGAGCCTGCGCAGCGATGGCGAGAGCGATAAGTCCACCAATCGCCAATTGTTCGCCGGCCTGCCACTGACCGCCGCCGAGCCGCTGATCGAGCCGACCTACACCGAACCCCGTCGTCCTGCACCGGCTGCGGCACATGCCACCGGTGGCGTCGACCCACGGGCGTTCGACTCGATGCGTTTCGAACTCAACAGCCTGCGCGAACTGATGGAAGTGCAACTCGGCTCCCTGGCCTGGAATCAGCTGCAAGGCAGCCGTCCGGCCCAAGCCAACCTTTGGCGTCGCCTGCAACGTATCGGCCTGTCCGGCCCGCTGTCGCGCGATTTGCTGGCGCTGATTACCGATATTGAAGAACCTCGTCAGGCCTGGCGCATGTTGCTGGCACACCTGGCGCGGATGATCGCCACACCGGAAATCGAGCCTCTGGAAGAGGGCGGCGTGATTGCCATGGTCGGCCCCGCCGGCATGGGCAAGACCACCACCCTGGCCAAACTCGCGGCCCGTTACGTGCTCAAGTACGGTGCGCAAAATATCGCGCTGGTGAGCATGGACAGCTACCGTATTGGTGCTCAGGAACAACTCAAGACGTTGGGCCGGATCCTCAATGTGTCGGTGACGCATGTCGATCCGGGCCAATCGCTGGTACAGGCGTTGGAGCCCTTGCTGCGCAAGCGCGTGGTGCTGATCGATACCGCGGGCCTTCAGGCCAGCGATCCGGCACTGCGCATGCAGCTCGAAAGCCTGGCCGGTCGTGGCATCAAATCGAAAAATTACCTGGTCCTGGCAACCACCAGCCAGAAACAGGTTCTAACGGCCGCTTATCACAGTTACAAGCGTTGTGGGCTCGCTGGCTGCATCCTGACTAAACTGGATGAAACGGCAAGTCTGGGCGAGGTGTTGAGCCTGGCCATCAGTCATGAATTGCCGGTGGCCTACCTGACCGATGGCCCGCGCATTCCAGATGATTTGCATCTACCGCGTCGTCATCAGTTGGTCAGCCGAGCGGTCAGCGTGCAAATGCAAGAAGAACCCAGCGAAGAAGCCATGGCTGATATGTTCGCTGATATTTACCACAGCCCGACCAAGCAGGTCGGCTGAGGTATTAATGAACAGTTTTTGTACCTACATCGATGGTCTGCCATGCATTGTTCAGTTAGTGAACGCGCAGCCAGTAATGTGGCCTCCGTCTAAGTAAGACAAGGTAAAGAAAATTCATGGGCAGCATGCATCCCGTACAGGTGATCGCGGTGACCGGCGGCAAAGGTGGCGTCGGGAAGACTAACGTGTCAGTGAACTTGTCCCTGGCTCTAGCTGAGCTCGGCCGGCGCGTGATGCTGCTGGACGCCGATCTGGGGCTGGCGAACGTCGACGTTCTGCTGGGGCTGACACCCAAACGTACTTTGGCCGACGTGATCGAAGGCCGCTGCGAGCTGCGCGACGTACTGTTGCAGGGCCCCGGCGGCATTCGCATCGTCCCGGCCGCGTCCGGCACACAGAGCATGGTTCATTTGAGCCCGGCCCAACACGCCGGCCTGATCCAGGCGTTCAGCGATATCGGCGACAACCTCGACGTGCTGGTGATCGACACCGCGGCGGGCATTGGTGACTCGGTCGTCAGTTTCGTCCGCGCAGCGCAAGAAGTCTTGCTGGTGGTCTGCGACGAACCGACCTCGATCACCGACGCCTACGCACTGATCAAACTGCTTAACCGCGATTACGGCATGAACCGCTTCCGCGTCCTGGCCAACATGGCCCAGAGCCCGCAGGAAGGGCGCAACCTGTTCGCCAAGTTGACCAAGGTCACGGATCGCTTCCTTGACGTCGCCTTGCAATACGTCGGCGCGGTGCCTTACGACGAAAGCGTGCGCAAGGCCGTGCAGAAGCAGCGCGCCGTCTATGAAGCCTTCCCGCGTTCCAAGTGCTCACTGGCGTTCAAGGCCATTGCACAGAAGGTCGATACCTGGCCGCTACCTGCCAACCCGCGTGGGCACCTGGAGTTTTTCGTCGAGCGCCTCGTGCAACAAACGGCAGGACCCGTCCTATGACAGCCAGTGGCTACAACCTCTACAAGAAGTCGGCACGTGACGCGCAGTACGAGCTGATCGAGCGTTACGCGCCACTGGTTAAACGCATTGCCTACCACTTGCTGGCGCGTCTGCCGGCCAGTGTCCAGGTCGAAGACCTGATCCAGGCCGGGATGATCGGCCTGCTTGAAGTGTCGACCAAATACGACGCCAGCAAAGGCGCGAGTTTCGAGACGTACGCGGGCATTCGAATCCGTGGCGCGATGCTCGACGAAGTACGCAAGGGGGACTGGGCGCCGCGTTCGGTCCACCGCAATACCCGCATGGTCAGCGACGCCATTCGCTCTATTGAAGCTAAAACCGGCCGTGACGCTAAAGATCACGAGGTTGCGGCCGAACTCCAATTGAGTCTCGACGATTATTACGGGATTTTGAACGACACCCTGGGCAGCCGCTTATTCAGTTTCGACGATCTGTTGCAGGACGGCGAACACGAAGGGCTGCACGAGGATGGCGCGAGTGCTCATCTCGAGCCGTCACGCGATCTGGAAGATGAACGCTTCCAGGCGGCGCTGGCGGACGCGATTGCCAATTTGCCGGAGCGTGAGCGACTGGTGTTGGCGCTGTACTACGACGAAGAGTTGAATCTCAAGGAAATCGGTGAGGTCCTGGGGGTCAGCGAATCTCGGGTCAGCCAGTTACACAGCCAGTGCGCGGCCCGTTTGCGGGGGCGTTTGGGGGAGTGGCGAGCGCGCTGAAGGCAGTGTGGGGACACTGCGAACGCGGCGGGTGGGGTGTTGAACCTTACCGGTCCCGATCTGTTGTGCTCCAGACAGTCATTGAGTGCTTTGCCGGATTGATTGAAATGGCGCGTCCAGGTGCTGGGCGCGTTTAAGACTGCTTGGAGGTCGAATTGGACAAGAACATGAAAATCCTCATCGTTGATGACTTCTCAACGATGCGGCGGATCATTAAAAACCTGTTGCGTGACCTTGGGTTCACCAACACGGTCGAGGCCGACGATGGCACTACTGCCATTCCGGTTCTCAACAGCGGCAGCATCGACTTTCTGGTAACAGACTGGAACATGCCTGGCATGACCGGTATCGACCTGCTGCGCCACGTGCGTGCCGATGAAAAGCTCAAGCACCTGCCGGTGCTGATGGTGACCGCTGAAGCCAAGCGCGAGCAGATCATCGAGGCAGCCCAGGCCGGTGTTAACGGCTATGTGGTCAAGCCCTTCACGGCCCAGGCGTTAAAAGAAAAAATCGAGAAGATTTTCGAACGCATCGGTTGATGTGCGAAGCCACTGCGCCACGGGGGAGCTATGGAGCATAACGAGTCTTCACAGGGCGATTTCGAATCGACTCTGAAAAAACACGCGGTCGAACTGGTCGAAAGCCTTGAAAAAGGCAGGTTCGGCGACGCTGTGCAACTGATCCATGAGCTCAATCAGACCCGTGACCGTGGCCTGTATCAGGAAGTGGGCAAGCTCACTCGCGAGCTGCATAGCGCGATCGTCAATTTCCAGATTGACCCGCACATGCCGCAAGCCGAGGAAGTCTCGCAGATCACAGATGCCACCGAGCGTCTGGGGTATGTGGTCAAGCTGACCGAGGCCGCTGCCAACCGCACCATGGACCTGGTGGAAAACGCCACGCCACTGGTCAACGGTCTGAGCAACGAGGCCCAAGCCTTGAGCACCGACTGGGGACGGTTCATGCGTCGCGAAGTCGGGGCTGAAGAGTTCCGTGAGCTGGCCCGGCGAGTCGACGGTTTCCTGACACGCAGCAGCGAAGACAATCGCGTTGTGTCGAGCAACCTCAACGACATTCTGCTCGCTCAGGATTACCAGGACCTCACCGGTCAGGTGATCAAGCGTGTGACCCAATTGGTCACCGAAGTTGAAAGCAACCTGCTCAAGCTCGTGCTTATGGCCAGTCAGGTGGACCGCTTTGCGGGTATCGAACATGACCGTGAAGCGATGCTGGCAGAAAAAGATCCGCAAAAACATCTCTCTCAGGGTGAAGGTCCGCAGATTCATGCCGATAAAAGAGAAGACGTTGTGTCCGGTCAGGACGATGTGGACGATTTGCTATCCAGTCTTGGATTTTAGGTTTTTAGGTTTTTAGACCTTTAGGAGCACCCCCTTAATGAGCTTCGGCGCCGATGAAGAGATCCTTCAGGATTTCCTGGTTGAGGCCGGCGAGATTCTAGAGCAACTGTCCGAACAGCTGGTCGAGCTTGAAAGCCGACCCGATGATGCGGACTTGCTCAATGCAATTTTTCGCGGTTTTCACACTGTAAAAGGAGGCGCCGGCTTCCTCCAGCTCAACGAGCTGGTGGAGTGCTGTCACATCGCCGAGAACGTGTTCGACATTCTGCGCAAGGGTGAACGTCGCGTCGACTCGGAACTGATGGACGTGGTTCTCGAAGCGCTGGATGCGGTGAACGGCATGTTTACCGAAGTCCGCGAGCGCAGCCCGATCACGGCTGCCACGCCTGAATTGCTGGCAGCGCTGGCGCGTCTGGCCGAGCCGCAAACCGCCGATGAAACGGCACCGGTCGCCGAAGTGGTGGAAGAACCTGCCGCCGAAAGCGAATCGGGTGACATCACCGATAACGAATTCGAACAACTGCTGGACTCGCTGAACGCCGTCAAGGCTCAGGCAGAAGCCCCGGCAGCTGTGCCAGCGCCGAGCAGCAATGCGGCGGGCAGCGACGAAATCACCGATGCCGAGTTCGAGTCGTTGCTCGATCAACTGCACGGTAAAGGCCAGTTCGCCGTCGATGCGGTAGCCCCTGCGCCAGCCGCACCGGCTGCCCCGAAAGCGCCAGGCGACAGCTCCGATATCACCGACGACGAGTTCGAAGCACTGCTCGATCAGTTGCACGGCAAGGGCAACTTTGCCGTTGATGCGCTGGAGTCGGCCATTGCTGCGGTCCCGGCCCCGGCTGCGCCAACCGCTAAAGCGGCTGGCGGCGATCTGATCTCCGATCACGAGTTCGAATCACTGCTCGACGAATTGCACGGCAAAGGCAAGTTCACTGAAGTCGGTACCGCGTCGGGCGCCAGCGCTTCGGTTGTGGCGCCAATTGCCAAGGCTGTTGCACCGAAACCCATTGCCAAAGCGCCCGAGCCTAAAGCCGAAGCGCCGAAGCCTGCCGCTGCTGCCCCGGCTCCGGCGCGTGCCCCGGCCGCGCCGCCACCGGAAAAACCGGCCAGCGAAGCCGAGACTACCGTGCGGGTCGATACCGCGCGTCTCGACGAAATCATGAACATGGTCGGCGAGTTGGTACTGGTGCGTAACCGCTTGGTCCGTCTGGGCCTCAACAGCGGCGACGAAGCCATGTCCAAGGCCGTGTCGAACCTCGACGTGGTCACGGCCGACCTGCAAACCGCGGTCATGAAGACCCGGATGCAACCGATCAAGAAGGTTTTCGGGCGCTTCCCGCGACTGGTTCGCGACCTGGCTCGCCAGCTCAAGAAAGAGATCAACCTGGAACTGGTCGGCGAAGAAACCGACCTCGACAAGAACCTCGTCGAGGCCCTGGCCGACCCGCTGGTCCACTTGGTGCGCAACTCGGTCGACCACGGTATTGAAGAACCGGCCGAGCGTGAAGCGATGGGCAAGCCTCGCAGCGGCAAGGTGATCCTGTCCGCTGAACAGGAAGGCGACCACATCCTTCTGTCGATCTCCGATGACGGCAAGGGCATGGACGCCGATGTTTTGCGCGGTATCGCGGTCAAGAAAGGCTTGATGGACAAGGATGCAGCCGATCGCCTCAGCGAATCCGATTGCTTCAACCTGATCTTCGCGCCGGGTTTCTCGACCAAGACCGAAATTTCCGATGTCTCCGGACGCGGCGTGGGCATGGACGTGGTGAAAACCAAAATCGCCCAGCTCAACGGCACCATCAATATCTATTCGACCAAGGGCAAGGGCTCGAAGATCGTCATCAAGGTCCCGTTGACCCTGGCGATCATGCCGACGCTGATGGTCATGCTGGGCAACCAGGCGTTTGCGTTCCCGCTGGTGAACGTCAACGAGATATTCCACCTCGACCTGTCGCGCACCAACGTGGTGGACGGCCAGGAAGTGGTGATCGTGCGGGACAAGGCGCTGCCATTGTTCTACCTCAAACGCTGGCTGGTCAGCTCCGCCGCTCACGAAGAGCAGCGCGAAGGCCATGTGGTGATCCTTTCGGTGGGCACTCAGCGGATCGGCTTCGTCGTCGATCAACTGGTGGGCCAGGAAGAAGTGGTCATCAAGCCATTGGGCAAAATGCTTCAGGGAACCCCGGGCATGTCCGGCGCCACCATCACCGGTGACGGCCGCATTGCGCTGATTCTCGATGTTCCGAGCATGCTCAAGCGTTACGCCGCACGGCGTATTTGATTCTGGTGGGGCGGGGCGACTGAGCCTCGCTCCGTCTAACGGAGTGTTTATGGCAGTTAAAGTCCTGGTGGTGGACGATTCGGGGTTTTTCCGCCGCCGCGTCTCGGAAATTCTTTCAGCGGATCCGAATATCCAGGTCGTCGGCACGGCGACCAACGGAAAAGAGGCGATTGATCAGGCGCTGGCCCTCAAGCCAGATGTGATCACCATGGACTACGAGATGCCGATGATGGATGGCATCACGGCGGTGCGGCACATCATGCAGCGCTGTCCGACCCCGGTGTTGATGTTCTCCTCGCTGACCCACGAAGGCGCTCGGGTAACCCTCGACGCGCTGGACGCTGGCGCGGTGGATTTCCTGCCGAAGAATTTCGAAGACATCTCCCGCAACCCGGAGAAGGTCAAGCAACTGCTGTGCGAGAAGATTCTCAGCATCTCGCGCAGTAACCGTCGCGCCAATACCTACAGCGCTCCGGCACCTGTCGCCGCACCCGCCCCGACGCCTGCACCTTCGAGCGTCAGCAGCTACGGCAGCAGCGCGCCTGCGCGTCTGGCACCGGCGCCGATTCCGGCGCGTACCCACACCCCGGCCTCGTCGTCGCCCGCGCCGAAACGCAAAGCCTACAAACTGGTCGCCATCGGTACGTCCACCGGCGGCCCGGTTGCCCTGCAGCGGGTTCTGACCCAATTGCCGGCCAACTTCCCTGCACCCATCGTATTGATCCAGCACATGCCGGCCGCCTTCACCAAGGCCTTCGCCGAACGACTGGACAAGCTCTGCCGCATCAGCGTCAAGGAAGCCGAGGATGGCGACATCCTGCGTCCGGGCCTGGCGTTGCTGGCGCCGGGTGGCAAGCAAATGATGATCGACGGCCGTGGCGCGGTGAAGATCCTCCCGGGTGACGAACGTCTGAACTACAAGCCGTGCGTGGACATCACCTTCGGTTCCGCGGCCAAGTCTTACGGTGACAAAGTTCTGGCGGTCGTTTTGACCGGCATGGGCGCCGATGGTCGCGAAGGCGCGCGTCTGCTCAAGCAGGGCGGCAGCTCGATCTGGGCTCAGGATGAAGCCAGCTGCGTGATCTACGGCATGCCGATGGCCATCGTCAAAGCCGAACTCGCCGACGCGGTGTACGGCCTGGACGATATTGGCAGGCATCTGGTCGAGGCTTGTATCTGATGGATGTTTTAAGCCTCATCGGGATCATCATGGCGTTTGTCGCCATCATTGGCGGCAACTACCTTGAAGGCGGTCACCTCGGCGCTCTGGCCAACGGCCCGGCGGCGTTGATCGTACTCGGTGGGACCATCGGTGCGGCGCTGTTGCAAGCACCGATGAGCGCTTTCAAGCGTGCCATGCAGATTCTGGCCTGGATCCTGTTCCCTCCACGCATCGACCTCGCCGGTGGCGTCGATCGCGTCGTCAACTGGAGCCTGACCGCACGCAAGGAAGGCTTGCTCGGTCTGGAAGGGGTGGCTGACGCCGAACCTGACAACTACTCGCGTAAAGGCCTGCAACTGCTGGTGGACGGCGCCGAACCGGAAGCGATTCGCAGCATTCTGGAAGTGGATTTCTACACCCAGGAAAGCCGCGACATCGAAGCCGCCAAAGTCTTCGAAAGCATGGGCGGCTACGCGCCGACCATCGGCATCATCGGTGCGGTGATGGGCCTCATTCACGTGATGGGCAACCTGGCCGATCCATCGCAACTGGGTAGCGGCATAGCCGTGGCCTTTGTCGCGACCATCTACGGCGTGGCCAGTGCCAACCTGGTGCTGCTGCCGATTGCCGCCAAACTCAAGTCCGTCGCTTTGCGGCAGTCGCGTTATCGCGAAATGTTGTTGGAAGGCATTCTGTCGATCGCCGAAGGTGAAAACCCTCGCTCTATTGAGCTGAAGCTTCAGGGCTTCATGGATTGATGGGGGTAATGGACTATGGCTCGTCGTCGGCAACCTGAAGAACATGTAAACCATGAACGTTGGCTGGTTTCGTACGCCGACTTCATTACGTTGCTGTTCGCTTTCTTCGTGGTGATGTACTCGATCTCTTCGATCAACGAAGGCAAGTACAAGGTTATTTCCGAAGCGTTGATCGGGGTCTTTACCGACTCCGACCGCGCCCTCAAGCCGATCCCGATCGGCGACGAGCGACCGAAGACCGTGACCCCGGCCAAGCCGCTGGTTAAAGACGCCGAGCAGGTTGACGCCGGTATCGCAGGTGTCAGCGATCCGCTCAAAAGCATCGCCGACGACATCAGCGCCGCGTTCGGCGACTTGATCAGCTCCAACCAGATGACCATTCGCGGCAACGAGCTGTGGGTCGAGATCGAACTCAATTCCAGCCTGTTGTTCGGCAGCGGCGACGCCATGCCCAGCGATATCGCGTTCAACATCATCGACAAGGTTGCAGGGATCCTGAAGCCGTTCGACAACCCGATTCACGTCGAAGGCTTCACTGACGATCAGCCGATTCGCACCGCGCAGTACCCGACCAACTGGGAGCTGTCCTCGGCACGTTCGGCGAGCATCGTGCGCATGCTGGCGATGCAGGGTGTGAACCCCGGTCGCTTGGCGTCGGTGGGTTACGGCGAGTTCCAGCCAGTGGCCAACAACGCGACTGCCGAAGGGCGGGCGCGTAACCGTCGCGTGGTGTTGGTGGTGTCACGAAATCTGGATGTACGCCGCAGCCTCACGGGTACCGGAACCGCCAATGCGAAACCGGATGCCGCGTTGAAGCGTGCTGGCACACAAACTGCACCGACCCCGGTAAAGTCGCCGGGACGAGAGAGTGCCGTCAATTCTCCGTCACCCGCATTAATACGTTGAGCTTTTCCTCGGTCGACCATTTCGACCGGGAGGAACAATCCGAATGAGAGTCTGGGCAGTCGCCAATCAAAAGGGTGGTGTCGGTAAAACCACTTCCTCTATCGCTTTAGCCGGTTTACTGGCCGAGGCGGGCAAGCGCGTGGTCGTGGTCGATCTCGACCCGCACGGCTCCATGACCAGCTACTTCGGTTACGACCCCGACAGCCTGGAACACAGCAGCTACGACCTGTTCCTGCACAAGGGCAGTGTGCCGCAAGGCTTGCCCGGTCAGTTGTTGTTGCCCACCAGCCACGAGAGTATTTCCCTGTTGCCGTCGAGCACCGCACTCGCGACCCTCGAGCGCCAGTCGCCGGGGCAGAGTGGCTTGGGGCTGGTGATTGCCAAGAGCCTGGCGCAACTTTGGCAGGACTTCGATTACGCCGTGATCGACAGCCCGCCGTTGCTCGGCGTGCTGATGGTCAATGCCTTGGCGGCGAGCCAGCAATTGGTGATTCCGGTGCAGACCGAGCACCTGGCGGTCAAAGGCCTGGAGCGCATGGTCAATACCCTGGCGATGATCAACCGTTCGCGTAAACAGGCGCTGCCTTTCTGTATCGTGCCGACTTTGTTCGACCGCCGCACGCAGGCGTCCCTCGGAACGCTGCGGGTTTTGCGCGACAAATACCCGGAAGAAATCTGGCAGGGCTACATTCCAGTCGATACCCGCTTGCGTGACGCCAGCCGTGCCGGCGTGACGCCTTCGCAGTTCGACGGCAAGAGCCGTGGAGTGCTGGCTTATCGCGCGTTGCTCAAGCATCTGCTGGCAGCACAACTTGTTCCGCAGGTGGCGTGAGATGAACCGCCCGGTAAAAATCACCTCGCGTCCGCAACTGGCACTCCAGTCTTATCTGGACAGTTTGCTGATGGAGGCGACCGAAGAGTTGCCGCCGCAAATCGAAGCGCTGCCCGAGGTGGTCGAGGTTGAAGCTGCGCTGGACGAGTTCCAGGCAGCGGTGCTCGAAGAGCAGGCTCGCGATGCGCAGAACCCCGCCGTGGTTGCCGCGCCGGTAGCAGCGCCCGTGGCGAAAGCATCGGTAGCCGTGATCGAAGCACCAGCGCCGGTTCTCGCACCGGTCTCGACCATCGCCCCGCTGCTGCAGGCCTTGGTACCACCGGTGGTCGAAGTCCACCTGCCACCGAGCAACACTCCACCACCAATGGAAACCGATGGTCGCCCGTCCTGGGCTGCCGAGCCGTTCGAATGCCTGTTGTTCGACGTCGCCGGGTTGACCCTGGCCGTGCCGCTGGTGTGTCTGGGCTCGATTTATTCCCTGGCCGGTCACGAGCTGACACCGCTGTTCGGTCAGCCGGAATGGTTCCTCGGGATCCTGCCGAGCCAGGCCGGCAACCTGAAAGTATTGGACACCGCGCGTTGGGTCATGCCCGACCGCTACCGCGACGATTTCCGCCAGGGCCTGCAATACGTTATTTCGGTTCAGGGCTACGAATGGGGGCTGGCGGTGCATCATGTCAGCCGCTCGTTGCGCCTGGACCCGAACGAAATCAAATGGAGAAGTCATCGAGGTCAGCGGCCATGGCTCGCCGGCACGGTGATTGAGCACATGTGTGCGCTGCTGGACGTTTCCGCCCTGGCCGAGTTGATCGCCAGCGGTGGGGCAAAGCACATGAGCGGCAGCAAGCCGCTACACAAACCGACATAGCTGCCGACATAACAAGTATGCGACGGCATTGTTGAATGCCGCCAACAGAACACACACCGCCAGAAGCGGTTTTTCGAGGGGTCAGGGTATGAGTAGTCAAGCGACGAATGCAAAAGGTTCTGAAGATCCGATCCTGCAATGGGTGACCTTCAAACTGGACAACGAAACCTACGGCATCAACGTGATGCGCGTTCAGGAAGTCCTGCGTTACACCGAAATCGCCCCGGTCCCGGGTGCCCCGAGCTACGTGCTGGGCATCATCAACCTGCGCGGTAATGTGGTCACCGTGATTGACACCCGTCAGCGCTTCGGCCTGATGAATGCCGAGATCAGTGACAACACCCGTATCGTCATCATCGAAGCCGACAAGCAAGTCGTCGGGATCATGGTCGACAGCGTGGCCGAAGTGGTTTACCTGCGTCAGTCGGAAATCGAAACCGCGCCGAACGTCGGTAACGAAGAATCCGCCAAGTTCATTCAAGGCGTGTGCAACAAGAACAACGAACTGCTGATCCTGGTCGAGCTGGACAAGATGATGAGCGAAGAAGAATGGTCGGACCTGGAGAACATCTGATTGATTCTTGAGGTAGCGGTCATTGTCCTGTTCCTCTTCTGGGCAGGCACGCTGGCGATGTTTCTGGCGTACATACGAGGCCAACGACTGATCGCCGCGCAACAGGCCCAGGGCGATGCGCTGCGCGATCAGCGCATCAAGGACCTGGGCAAGCGCGTTGACGACTACCAGAGCGGCAACGTGCGCATGGGTGAAGACCTGCACGAACTGCGCGCGGTGGTGGGCCCGTTACCGGACAAACTGGCTCAGCTGGAACAACGCGATCCGTCGAGCCTGTCGTTTGCCCAGGCGGCAAAACTGGTCGGCATGGGCGCGAGCGTCGATGAACTGACTCAATCCTGCGGCTTGACCCAGGCTGAGGCGGAGTTGATGAGTAAGTTGCACAAGAACTGACAGATCAAAAGATTGCAGCCTCGTTTCACTCGACAGCTCCTACATTGGGATGGCGTACCCCGTGTAGGAGCTGTCGAGTGAAACGAGGCTGCGATCTTTTTGCATTCAACACAGAATCAATAGTCATCCCCACGCTCGGTAATGTCCTTCTCGACCATCGCCGCATCTGGATCTTGCCCCTTGGGAAACTTCCCCTTCAGATTCCACGCAAACGCAATGATCTCGGCAATCGTGCGATACAACTCCTCCGGAATACTCTCCCCCAATTCCATCCGCGCCAGCAGTTTCACCAGCTCGGCGTTTTCGTAGATGGGCACTTCATAATCGCGGGCAATCTTCAGAATGGCTTCGGCCAGTGCGTCGTCACCTTTGGCCGTGAGGGTAGGGGCGTGGTTGCCGTCGTACTTGAGGGCGATGGCCTGGCGCGGGGTATTGGGGTTTTTCATGCGGTTTCGTCGACCCAGCGTTGTTCGAGACGGGTTTGAGGGCCTTGTGGCGGTGTGCCAAGGTGGCAATCGAGATCGCCGACATTCAGGCCGGACGCCAGCAGCCGTTGGCGCAGTTCGGCCAGATGACTTTCGATGAGGTTGGCGGTGTACGGGCGTTCGGCCCACAGCTGACTGGACAGGCTGCCTTTGATCAGTTGTGCCTGAATCTGCAACGGGCCTAAGGGCTCCATGTCGAACGCCAGGTCCACTCGCCACAATTGTTGTTTGGGTTCGCGCCCGTCGCGGCGTTCGTTTTGCTGTTCTTTCTCGGGCGCTTCTTCACGCTGGAACTTGACCTGCAACGGCACGATGTCCTGCAGATTGCGCATCGGGATTTCCAGCTGCCAGGTGCTCATCAACCGACCGTCGTCAGTAACGCCGGTCTGTTCCAGGCTCGACAGTTGATGGCTTTGCAGGCGCGAAACCGCCGCTGCGGCCAAACGCAGCAAGTGCTCGAGATCGCCTTCGCCGTCCATGCTTTGGAGCAGGCGCTCGGGCAGCGGGAAACTGGTTGGCTGCGGTTTGGCGCTGACCTGGCCGAGCATGCCGAGGGCGCTGCGCACGAAGTTCGGCATGGCCTGGGCCAGGGTATTGGCGGCAATGATTGCGTTTAAATGGGTGTTGGCCGGGGTCAGTTGTGCGATCAGCTTGAGCAGATCACCTTTCATGTCCGGGGCCAGCGTCGGGTTCTGACCGCTGAGCAGTTTGGCTTCAAGGAACAGCCCGCTATTGGCCAGTGCCTGGGCCAGCCCCTTTGGCGTGCTGAGTTGTTGAACATCGGGCAGGCCGGCGAGCAACTTGTCGACGGCAGCACGCAGATCGCTGGACGTCTGATTCGAGGACGGCAGGTTTTGCAGGAGCTTGAGCAGGCCATCCAACGAACCCTGGCGACTCTGTTGACTGACCAGCTGTTGGGTCACCGCCAATTGCTCTTGGCGACTGCTCAGTGGCACGAACTTCAACGTCTGGGTGTCCTGCACAAGCGCACTCAGCAAAGTGCCGATGCGCAGCGGCGTCGGGCTGTCGATGCTCAAGGTGCTGCCGCTCAACGCGGTGTTGAGCAAGCTCACCATCGAGCGAAACACCGTCGGCTGGCCCGGCACCTGCGGCAACACCTGAGAGGTCAGCACTTTGCCTTGCAGCAGGGTGCCGACCGGCAGTTGCGCGGTGTCGATACGGGTGAGGGTGGCGACGCTGGAGGCGATGGCCTGTTGCACGGTGATGGCCAGATTACCCGCCGACGGTTGGGTGATCGCCAGGCTGGTGCCCTGAGGCAACGGTTGGGTGCTGGTGGCCTGGACCGTGGTCTGACGGCCGCTGTCGAGGGTGACCTTGAGCAACAGTTGAAAGGTCTGATCCGCCTGCTTGAGTGACAGCACTTCGGCCTTGGCGCTCTGACCGGCAGTGATCAGGCCCTCCATCGGCGTCAGTAATTTCAGCAGGTCGCCACTCACCAGCAGCGGTCGCGGAGTCGCGGGCATGGTTTGCGGTAGCGGAAGGATGTTCATTTCGCCTGTCATACGCGGTCACAACCTGAGGAAATTGCCCTCTTTAGAGTAGGGCATGGCATGTATAATGCCGCCCCGTTGTATCCGGGGCGCTGAAAACATTTCAAATACTTGATCCAGCTCCTTAGAACGGGCCGCCAATGCATTTATCCTGCATATCTTTAACGGCCGCTCCACTGCCGACTTGAACCCAAAAGGCCCGTGATCTCTTGACCAGTCCTGTCCTGCAAACCGTTGCCCTCGCCTGTGAGCGAGACCTTCGGCTGCTTTTCGAAAATCTCGAATTGAGACTGGCCAGTGGCGAAATGTTGCAAATCAGCGGCCCCAACGGCAGTGGCAAGACCAGCCTTTTACGTCTGCTTTGCGGTTTGATGCAGCCGACTGCCGGTCAGGTGCTGCTCAACGGCCAGCCATTGAACGAGCAACGCTTTGAGCTGGCGCGTAACCTGCTGTGGATCGGCCATGCCGCAGGGATCAAGGATTTGCTGACGCCGGAAGAGAATCTGAGCTGGCTGTGCGCCTTGCATCAACCGGCCTCCCATGAGGCGATCTGGCAAGCGCTGACGGCCGTCGGACTGCGCGGTTTCGAGGATGTTCCTTGCCACACGCTGTCTGCCGGGCAGCAACGCCGGGTCGCGTTAGCGCGGCTGTACCTGGAAAGTCCGCCGCTATGGATCCTCGATGAGCCATTCACCGCGCTCGACAAACAAGGCGTGGCGCAACTCGAAGAACACCTGGCCGCACACTGCGAGCGCGGTGGCATGGTGGTCTTGACCACTCACCACACGCTGACCCGGATGCCGGCCGGCTATCGCGACATTGATCTGGGGAATTGGGCCGTATGAGTGTTTTCGGCCTGTTGGTCGCCCGTGAAGCCCGATTGTTGTTCCGCCGTCCTGCGGAACTGGCCAATCCGCTCGTATTCTTCGCGATCGTCGTTTCCCTGTTCCCGTTGGCGGTCGGACCCGAGTCTCAATTGTTGCAAACCTTGTCTCCGGGACTGGTCTGGGTAGCGGCCCTTTTATCGGTCTTGCTCTCGCTGGACGGGCTTTTTCGCAGTGATTTCGAAGACGGATCGCTTGAACAGTGGGTCCTTTCGTCGCACCCCCTGCCTCTTCTGGTTTTGGCCAAGGTACTGGCACACTGGTCCTTCTCTGGCCTGGCACTGGTTTTGCTCGCTCCATTACTGGCATTGATGCTCGGTTTGCCAACCGCCTGTCTGCCGGTGTTGCTGCTTTCTTTATTGCTGGGTACACCGGTGCTGAGCCTGCTCGGTGCGGTGGGCGCAGCCCTGACGGTGGGATTGAAGCGCGGTGGCCTGTTGCTGGCGCTGCTGATTCTGCCGTTGTACATCCCGGTATTGATTCTTGGCAGTGGCGCCTTGCAGGCGGCATTGCAGGGAATGCCGGCGACCGGTTATCTCCTGTGGCTTGGTAGCCTGACCGCCCTGGCGATAACCCTGACACCTTTTGCAATAGCTGCTGGCCTGAAGATCAGCGTCGGCGAATAATGAGGTCTGGTCAATTTTTGATCAGTAAAGACCCTGGGCTCCTCATAGCGAAGAGCAACCGTGATGGAAACAGTAATGAACTGGACTTGGTTTCATAAGCTCGGCTCGCCCAAATGGTTTTACGGCATCAGCGGCAAACTGCTGCCGTGGCTGAGTGTCGCGGCGTTGCTGCTGATCAGCGTTGGCGTAGTATGGGGCCTGGCCTTCGCGCCGCCGGACTACCAGCAAGGCAACAGCTTTCGCATCATTTATATCCACGTTCCGGCCGCCATGCTGGCCCAGTCCATCTACGTGATGCTGGCGATCTGTGGCATCGTCGGGCTGGTGTGGAAGATGAAGCTGGCCGACGTCGCCCTGCAATGCGCGGCGCCCATCGGTGCCTGGATGACCGCCGTGGCGCTGGTCACCGGCGCGATCTGGGGCAAACCGACCTGGGGCTCGTGGTGGGTCTGGGATGCACGACTTACGTCCATGCTTATTCTGTTGTTTCTGTACTTCGGTCTTATTGCGCTGGGCAACGCGATCAGCAATCGTGACAGTGCCGCCAAGGCCTGCGCGGTATTGGCGATTGTCGGCGTGATCAACATCCCGATCATCAAATACTCGGTGGAGTGGTGGAACACCCTGCACCAGGGCGCAACGTTCACCCTCACTGAAAAACCGGCGATGCCCGCCGAGATGTGGCTGCCACTGCTGCTGACGGTGCTGGGTTTCTACTGTTTCTTCGGCGCGGTGTTGCTGCTGCGCATGCGTCTTGAAGTGCTCAAGCGCGAAGCCCGCGCCAGTTGGGTCAAGGCCGAAGTGCAGAACAGTCTGGAGGCCGCTCGATGAGTTTTGCTTCATTCGGCGACTTTCTCGCCATGGGCCATCATGCCCTGTATGTCTGGTCAGCCTATGGCATCTGCCTGGCGGTGCTGGCCCTCAACGTGGCGGCGCCCATCCTGGCCCGCAAGCGGTATCTGCAACAAGAGGCGCGTCGTCTGCGCCGGGAGAACGGCAAGTGAATCCGCTGCGCAAAAAGCGTCTTATCATCATTCTCGCGATCCTGGTCGGTGTCGGTGCTGCCGTCGGCCTGGCCCTGAGCGCCCTGCAGCAAAACATCAATCTGTTTTACACCCCGACCCAGATCGCCAACGGCGAAGCCCCGCAAGACACGCGCATCCGCGCTGGCGGCATGGTCGAGAAAGGTTCGCTGCAACGTTCCGGCGATTCGCTGGACGTGAAATTCATCGTCACCGACTTCAATAAATCCGTGACCATCACTTATCGCGGCATTCTTCCGGACCTGTTCCGTGAAGGGCAGGGCATCGTCGCCCTGGGAAAAATCAACGCCGACGGCGTGGTGGTGGCCGACGAAGTGCTGGCCAAGCACGATGAGAAATACATGCCGCCGGAAGTGACCAAGGCTTTGAAAGACAGTGGTCAATCTGCTCCAACGCCCGCGAAGGAGGGTTGATCGATGACGTCCGGACTCTTTATTCCTGAACTCGGCCACCTGGCCATGATCCTGGCGCTGTGTTTCGCGCTGGTTCAGGCCGTGGTGCCGTTGTTCGGTGCCTGGCGCGGTGACCGCTTGTGGATGAGCCTTGCTCAACCGGCCGCCTGGGGGCAATTCGCGTTTCTGCTGTTCTCCTTCGGTTGCCTGACTTACGCCTTCATGGCCGACGATTTCTCCGTCGCCTACGTCGCCAGCAACTCCAACAGCGCCTTACCGTGGTACTACAAGTTCAGCGCGGTGTGGGGCGCTCACGAAGGGTCGTTGCTGCTCTGGGCTCTGATCCTCGGCGGCTGGACCTTCGCGGTGTCGGTGTTCTCCCGACAATTGCCGCAAGTGATGCTGGCTCGCGTGCTGGCGGTGATGGGCATGATCAGCACGGGTTTCCTGCTGTTCCTGATCCTCACGTCTAACCCGTTCGCCCGCATCCTGCCGCAGATTCCTGCGGACGGTCGTGACCTCAATCCCTTGCTGCAAGACATCGGCCTGATCGTTCACCCGCCGATGCTGTACATGGGCTATGTCGGTTTCTCCGTGGCGTTCGCTTTCGCCATCGCTGCACTGCTGGGCGGTCGTCTTGATGCGGCGTGGGCTCGCTGGTCCCGTCCGTGGACCATCGTCGCCTGGGCCTTCCTCGGTATCGGTATCACCCTCGGTTCATGGTGGGCGTACTACGAACTCGGCTGGGGCGGCTGGTGGTTCTGGGACCCGGTGGAAAACGCCTCCTTCATGCCATGGCTGGTGGGTACGGCGCTGATTCACTCCTTGGCGGTCACGGAAAAACGTGGCGTGTTCAAGAGCTGGACCGTGTTGCTGGCCATCGCTGCCTTCTCGTTGAGCTTGCTGGGGACCTTCCTCGTACGTTCCGGCGTGCTGACCTCGGTTCACGCCTTTGCGTCCGACCCTGAACGCGGCGTGTTCATCCTGATCTTCCTGCTGTTCGTGGTCGGTGGTTCGCTGACGCTGTTTGCCCTGCGCGCTCCCGTGGTGAAAAGCCACGTCGGCTTCAACCTCTGGTCCCGGGAAACCCTGCTACTGGGTAACAACCTGGTGCTGGTGGTGGCGGCGTCGATGATTCTGCTCGGCACGTTGTATCCGCTGATTCTCGATGCAATGACCGGCGCCAAGTTGTCGGTCGGCCCGCCGTACTTCAACGCACTGTTCATTCCGTTGATGGCCTTGCTGATGATGGTGATGGCAGTCGGCATGCTGGTGCGCTGGAAAGACACTCCGGTCAAATGGCTGTTGAGCATGCTGACCCCGGTGTTGCTCGGCAGCGCCGCGCTGGCCGTGGTAGCCGGTGTTGCTTATGGCGATTTCAACTGGGCGGTGATCGCGACCTTCATGCTCGCAGCCTGGGTGTTGCTGGCCGGTGTGCGTGACATCTTCGACAAGACTCGCCACAAAGGCCTGATCAAAGGCCTGCCGACCCTGACCCGCAGTTATTGGGGCATGCAGGTCGCTCACCTCGGCATCGCCGTGTGTGCCCTCGGCGTGGTGTTGTCGAGCCAGAACAGTGCCGAGCGCGACCTGCGTCTGGCACCGGGCGAATCCATGGACCTGGCCGGTTACCACTTCGTGTTCGAAGGCGCCAAGCACGTCGAAGGTCCGAACTTTACGTCCGATAAGGGCACCGTACGGGTGATCCGCGAGGGAAAGGAAGTCAGCGTGCTGCACCCGGAAAAACGCCTCTACACCGTGCAGAACTCGGTGATGACCGAAGCCGGGATCGACGCCGGTTTCACCCGCGACCTCTACGTCGCACTCGGCGAACCGTTGGGCGATGGCGCCTGGGCCGTTCGCGTCCACGTCAAACCGTTCGTGCGCTGGATCTGGTTCGGTGGTCTGCTCACCGGTTTGGGCGGGTTGCTGGCGGCGCTGGATCGCCGTTACCGGGTCAAGGTGAAAAGCCGTGTGCGTGAAGCACTGGGCATGACGGGAGCCACGGCATGAGACGTTGGTTGATGCTGTTGCCACTGGTGATTTTTCTGGTAGTGGCTGTTTTCCTTTACCGCGGCCTGTACCTGGACCCGGCCGAGTTGCCTTCGGCGATGATCAACAAGCCATTCCCGGAGTTTTCCCTGCCGGCCGTGCAGGGTGACAAGACCCTGACCAAGGCCGACATTCTGGGTAAACCTGCGCTGGTCAACGTCTGGGGCACCTGGTGCATTTCTTGCCGGGTCGAGCACCCGGTGTTGAATAAACTGGCCGAGAAGGGCGTGGTGATCTACGGCATCAACTACAAGGACGTTAACGCTGACGCCTTGAAGTGGCTGGTGGAATTCCACAATCCGTACCAGTTGGACATCCGTGACGACGCAGGCACATTGGGTCTGAACCTGGGTGTGTACGGCGCTCCGGAAACCTTCTTCATCGACGCCAAGGGCATCATCCGCGACAAGTTCGTTGGCGTGATCGATGAGCAGGTCTGGCGTGAAAAACTGGCGGCCAAGTATCAGGCGCTGGTCGATGAGGCCAAGCCATGAAGCGCTGGATAGCCGCCGCGGTATTGGGTTTGAGCATGGCCGGCGTGGCGCACGCGGCCATCGACACCTACGAGTTCGCCAAAGAAGGTGATCGCGAGCGTTTTCGCGAGCTGACCAAAGAGCTGCGTTGCCCCAAGTGTCAGAATCAGGACATTGCCGATTCCAACGCACCGATCGCCGCCGACCTGCGCAAAGAGATTTTTCGCATGCTCGGCGAGGGCAAGGACAATCAGCAGATCATTGACTTCATGGTCGACCGCTACGGTGATTTCGTCCGCTACAAACCCGCTCTGAACGCCAAGACTGCTTTGCTCTGGTTCGGCCCGGCCGGCCTGCTGCTGGGCGGTTTTGTGATCATCGCCGTGATCGTCCGCCGTCGTCGCGTGCAACGCGCTGACACCAAGGATGAGCTCTCTGCCGAGGAGCGTGAGCGCCTCGACCACCTGTTGGATAAAACCAAGAATGATTGATTTCTGGCTCGCTGCAGGTCTGCTACTTCTGGTTGCCCTGAGTTTTCTGCTGATTCCCGTTCTGCGTGGTCGTCGCGCCCAGCTTGAAGAGGATCGTACGGCCCTGAACGTCGCGCTGTATCAGGAACGCGTGGCTGAGTTGCAGACTCAGCAGGAAGAGGGCGTTCTCGACGCCGCGCAAATGGACACCGGTCGCGCCGAAGCCGCCCGTGAATTGCTCGCCGATACCGAAGGCGCCGAGTCGCCGCGCGTGTCCCGCCTGGGCAAACCGTGGCCCTTGCTGGCGGCGATTCTGGTGCCGGTGCTGGGTCTTGGCCTGTATCTGCATTTCGGGGCGAGCGACAAGGTCGAACTGACCCGCGAATTCTCCCAGGCGCCGCAGTCGATGGAAGAGATGACCCGCCGCCTGGAGCGTGCAGTCGCGGCTCAACCTGATTCGGCTGAAGGCCTGTATTTCCTCGGTCGCACGTACATGGCTCAGGACCGCCCTGGCGAAGCGGCGAAGATCTTCGAGCGCACGGTGAACCTGGCCGGTCGTCAGCCGGAGCTGTTGGGTCAATGGGCGCAGGCCCAGTACTTCGCCGACGGCAAGAAGTGGTCGGACAAGGTTCAGGCCCTGACCGATGAAGCCCTGAAAGCCGATCCGAAAGAAGTCACCAGCCTTGGCTTGCTCGGTATCGCTGCCTTTGAAACCGAGCGTTATCAGGACGCCATCGATTACTGGAATCGCCTGCTGGCGCAACTGCCGCCGGAAGACAATTCTCGCGCCGCGCTGCAAGGCGGCATCACTCGGGCGACCGAGAAACTTGAAGCCAGCGGCGGCAAGGTTGCCCAGGCGCCTGTCACCAAAGGCGCATTGCTCAAGGTTCGCGTCGATCTCGCGGCCGACTTGAAAGCCAAGGTTCAACCGGGCGACAGCGTGTTCATCTTCGCCCGCGCGACCTCCGGGCCACCGGCACCGCTGGCGGCCAAACGCCTGACGGTGGCCGACCTGCCGGCAATCGTTGAATTGGGCGATGCCGACGCAATGATGCCGCAGTTGAAACTGTCGAACTTCCCTGAAGTCCAACTGGTTGCGCGCATCTCCCGCGCCGGCAAACCGACTGCCGGCGAATGGATCGGTCGCAGCCAGCCTCTGGCCAGCAGCACCACTGCGCAGCAAACACTGACCATCGACAGCCCGGACAAATGACAGGAAACGCCACTATGACCGCCATCGCTCGTATCACCCTGCTCAGTATGGTTTTGGGGTTAAGTGCTTGTGTGGTCCAACCGCAGCAGCCTGAACGGCTGCCACCGATCCCGCCGTCGCAGCCGCGTCCGACGCCCTCAACATCACCGTCACCGGGCAAGCCGAGCATTCCGGCCAAGCCCGCCAAACCGCTGCCACGCACCTCCGCCAGCTTCGCGCCGCCGCCGGGTGGCAACAGCCATTGGGATGCCAAGCTAGGGGTGTACGTTCTCGATGATCAGACCAATACCTTCTACCGCCAGCGCACGTACTACCGCTGGGACAACGGCTGGAGCCGGTCGATCAGCCCGAACGGGCCATGGGAAGAGACAGACATCCATGGTGTGCCGGGCGGGTTGGGACGGCAATTCGGGCAGTAAACAAAAACGGCGATCCTTGGATCGCCGTTTTGCTATCTGAGCGTTTATCAGACCTTCTTTGTCAGCAACCCCTGCACATACTCCATAAACGCCCGAGCCTTGGCGCTGGCCATTCTGTCCGTGGGAAACACCGCCCAAAGGTCCTGATTCGGCAACGTCCAATCCTTCATCACTTCCCTGACCGCGCCGTTGGCCAGTTCCGGTGCAAACATCCATTCGGGCGCCATGGTCAGCCCTTGATGGGCTAGCACGGCTGCACGCAGACCTTCGGCGGCATTGACGCGGATTCGCCCGCTAATGATGACTGACTGATCATCTGTCCCGTTGCGGAACTGCCAGTTGGCCGAAAAAGGCCAGGCCAGCTTCGGTGGGCGTCAGACCTCGGGTCGAACGCAACAGCAGCCTGACCGCAAGGCGCGCTTCCAATTGCGCGATGGCTTTCGAGACGGCGGGCTGGCCGATGTTCAGGCGCCGGGCGGCGGCGGAAAACGAACCGGTTTCCACCACGTAGACGAAGGTTTCCATTGCGCCGAGGCGGTCCATCGAGGGCCCTTGTTTTGATCAATGTTCAGCTCAGAACGCCGCTTTGCCTATCGAGGACCCACCGTCGACAAACAAGGTTTGCCCGGTGAGAAACCCGCTCTGCTCGGACAACAAGAACGCAATCGCCGCAGCGATCTCTTGCGGCTGCCCCAACCGACCCATCGGCACGTCGGCCAGATAACGCGCTTCACCCTCACTGCCTGGCGGGTTGTTGGCGCGAAACAGTTCGGTTTCGGTCGGTCCCGGGGCCACGGCGTTTATCGTCACGCCGGTTTGCGCCAGTTCCAGTGCCCAGGATCGAGTGAAGCTGATCAACGCCGCGATTCGCGGCTGAACCGATCAAATGACGCCTGACCCGCGGCATGTACTTTCAAGGAGTGTGCAATGACCCGCCGTACCTTTCTCATCACCGGCGCCAGCAAAGGCATTGGCCGAGCGGTCGCCGAGCACCTGGATCGCGCGGGTCATCGGGTGGTCGGAATCGCCCGATCGCCCGACCTGAGCTTTCCCTGCATTCTGTTTCCGCTGGATCACAGCATCGCGTCAGGCTCAGGACGCTGAGTGTAATCCGGGTTGACCTCCGCGTAACGGATCAGGCTGAGCGAAAGTATTCATTCCTGGGAAGAATGCCACGGCCCGCAATCACACTCTGTAAAACAACCGAACGTCGCGATCCGGATTTTTGTGCTTGAGTAAAGATAACTCTAGAGTTACGTTTGTTTGGGCCTGAGCAAGGAGGCTAATGGTGCAGAGCAGGCTATTGATCAAGGAGTTGGAGGAGGCCGGCTGGATACTGGATCGGATTGCCGGCAGTCATCACCTCTTCAAACACCGATACAACCCGTACACGATACCCGTCCCTCATCCGAAAAAAGATTTACCGATCGGGACAGTCAAAAGCATCAGGAGGCGAGCCGGGTTGTATTGCCCGGGAGCCAGTTATGCAGGAGATCCATAATGCAATATCCAATCTGTATCGAGTGGGGCGACGAGAACACCGCCATAGGTATTCAGATCCCCGATATTCCAGGCGCCGTAACGGCCGGGGATACGTTTGAAGACGCCTACAACGCGGCGGTCGAGATTGCCCACATCATGCTTCAGGAGATTGCGGCTGACGGGGAGTCAATTCCCATGCCTACATCTGCTGCCGCCCACCGTGGCAATCCGGACTTTGCCGACATGGGCTGGGGAATGCTGGAGCTGGACATCGCGCCGTACATGGGCAAAACCGAGAAGGTCAATGTGACGCTGCCCGGCTATGTGATCCAGCGTATCGATCGTTATGTGCGTGAGCACAATGTCAAAAGCCGCTCTTCATTTCTGGCAGATGCGGCGATGGAGAAGTTGGTTCGGCACTGAGTGGTGTCAGTCACACAGCAATTGCAGGCAACCTCGCTCCCGTAGGAGCGAGTGGTGCGGCGCTCAAGACTTACCCGCGATGCTTTTAAAGCTTCACGCCGTCGCCAACGGACGCTTCTCTGAAACACTCAAAAACCGTAATAACGCCAACAGCGGAAACGCGCTACCCACCATCACGATCCACAACCAGCCACCGTGCTCATACACCGCACTGGCCACCGAAGAACCAAATGCGCCGCCGATGAAGATGCTGGTCATGTACAGCGCATTCAGGCGACTGCGGCTTTTGGCGTCGAGGGCGTAGACCGCGCGTTGGCCGAGGACCATGTTCATCTGCACGCAGAAGTCGAGCACCACGCCGGTGACCGCGAGGCCGATGACGCTGTAGGCCGGGTGGATGAAGGCGGGCAGGAAGCTCAGGCTGGCGAACAGCAGGGCCAGCAGTGAAGCGATGCGGGTGTGGCCGGCATCGGCCAGTCGACCGGCAATGGGGGCGGCGATGGCGCCGATGGCCCCGACCAGGGCGAAGATCGCGATCTGCGTTTGCGACAAGCCATGATGGCGCGCCAGTTCCAGCGGCACGGCGGTCCAGAACAGGCTGAACGTGGCAAACATGCACCCCTGGTAAAACGCGCGCTGACGCAACACCGGTTGTTGACGCAACAGGGTCCACAGAGACCCCAGCAACTGACCATAAGAAGCGCTGTGATCAGGCTGACGCTTGGGAATCGTCAGCGCCAGCACGATGCTGATCGCCGCCATCAACACCGCAGCAATCACAAACATCGCGCGCCAGCCGAAGTGGTCAGCCACCACGCTGGACACCGGTCGCGCCAACAGAATCCCCAGTAGCAAACCGCCCATGATCCCACCGACCACACGCCCGCGAGACTCCTCCGGCGCCAGATGCGCGGCCAGTGGAATCAGGATCTGCACCGACACCGAACTGAAACCCACCAGCAACGAGATCAGCAAAAACACGTTTGGCTGATCGGTAAACGCGGCGCCCAACAGACTGGCAATCGCCACCACGGTCGTGATGATCATCAAGCGGCGGTTTTCCAGCAGATCACCCAGCGGCACCAGGAAGAACAGACCCAACGCGTAACCGATCTGGGTCAGCGAAACGATCAGGCTGGCCATGGTGCTGGTCAGGCCGATATCCGGCGCGATCAGGCCGATGATCGGTTGGGCGTAGTAAATGTTGGCAACGATGGCGCCGCAGCAGAAGGCAAACAGCAGCACCATGCCTTTGGTCATTGTCGCGGCGCCGTGGGGCACCTGGGTTGCTGGGTTCATATCGGGTCTCGCTGAACAAAAGGGAATGCGCGCAGGCTATTGGGCTGACCGGAACGGCGGAAGAGGGGTTGGAGTGATAGCAATCATTCCTTTGCGGAATGAGTGACGGACGTGTGTGATGTCCGTCGATGAACCTTGCGTCAAAACAGTGAGGTCCGATGATACATTCACTTACATCCTGTTCGATAGCGTGCTTATGTTCTCTCTTCACGTTTCATAAAACGGAAGGCACTTTCATGAATGCGATGTTTCGTCACCTGATTCGCGGCGCTTCAGTTGTTACCTTGATCGGCTTGTTCACGGCAGGTCTTGTCCAGGCTGCTGACGCGCCGGGCATGCGCATCGGGGTTCGCGGCGAGATCACCGGGGTGAGCCCCGACGTGCTGAAAGTCCACGTCAACAGTGGTGAAAACGTGGTGATCAACCTGACCAAGGACACCAAAGTCCGCGCCGTCACCTTGGCCAATATCGAAGACATCAAACCCGGCAGTTACATCGGGTCGGCGGCCGTGCCGCAGGAAGACGGTTCGCTTAAGGCGCTGGAGGTCCATGTCTTTCCACCGGAACTGGCCGGCAGCGGCGACGGTCATCGGCCGTTTGATTTGGCGAAGGGCAGTAGCATGACCAATGGCAGCGTGGGCGATCTGGTGGTCAGCAACGGCCGGGTTTTGACCGTCAACTACAAGGGCGGTCAGCAGAAGATTCTGGTGCCGGAGGATGTGCCGATCGTGAACCTGGTGCCGGGTGATCGCAGCTTGCTGAAGGTGGGGGTGAAGATCGTGACGTTCGTCACTCAAAGTGCTGACGGGACGCTGACGGCGCAATCCATTTCGGCCGGCAAGGACGGCGTGACGCCACCAATGTGATGGTGGGTGATAGCCCCCTGTGGGAGCGATCAATCTGACGGCCACAAAAAAGGCGACCGTCACAGGTCGCCTTTTTCATTGGGCTCAGGAATTACTGACCGCTGTAGATCTGATCAAAGATCCCGCCATCATTGAAGTGAGTCTTCTGCACAGTTCGCCAGTCACCAAAGGTCTTCTCCACCGACAGGAAATCCACTTTCGGGAAACGATCGGTGTACTTGGCCAGCACCGCCGGATCACGCGGACGCAGGTAGTTCGCCGCAGCAATCTCCTGGCCTTCCGGCGACCACAGGTACTTCAAATATTCCTCAGCAGCAGCGCGGGTGCCTTTCTTGTCGACTGTTTTGTCGACCACCGACACTGGCGGCTCCGCTTCGGCGGAAACACTTGGGTAGATCACTTCAAACTGGTCACGACCAAACTCACGGGCAATCATTTCCGCTTCGTTTTCGAAGGTCACCAGCACATCACCAATCTGGTTGGTCATGAAGGTTGTAGTGGCTGCGCGGCCACCGGTATCGAGGACCGGCGCTTGTTTGAACAGCTTGCCGACGAAGTCTTTGGCTTTGCTTTCGTCGCCACCGTTTTTCAGCACATAACCCCAGGCTGAGAGGTAGGTGTAGCGGCCGTTCCCCGACGTTTTCGGGTTTGGCACGATCACCTGCACGCCGTCCTTAAGCAGGTCGGGCCAGTCTTTCAGGGCTTTCGGGTTGCCTTTGCGGACGATGAACACGGTGGCCGAGGTGAACGGCGCGCTGTTGTTCGGCAGGCGGGTGACCCAGTTGTCCGGGACCAGTTTGCCGTTGTCCGCCAGGGCGTTGATGTCGGTAGCCATGTTCATGGTGATGACGTCAGCCGGCAGGCCATCGATCACCGAACGCGCCTGTTTGCTGGAGCCACCGAAGGACATCTGCAGGGTGATGTTTTCGTTGTGCTCGGCTTGCCAGTGTTTCTGGAAGGCAGTGTTGTAGTCCTTGTAGAAATCGCGCATCACGTCGTAGGAAACGTTAAGCAGGGTCGGTGCGGCCTGAGCCACGCTGGACAGAGCCAGACCAGCGGCCAGGAGTGAGGCGCCAAAGAGTTTTTTCACTGCGCAGTCCTTGTTCATAAAGTTTTTATTTAAAAGTGAGGCAATTTGCCATCGACTATAACGGGGCTCGCATAGTCCTTTAAAGATTAAAAAGAACTTTTCTTATTCCAGTTTCTTAAACAACGCATTCCCGCATCGGGAGCAGAACGCTGCCCCATGTTCGTGGCTGTCTTTCCTGCACTCCGGGCAGTCGTGTTGCAGTTGCTCCCCCCGCATCGCGTTGGCCAGTTCGGCGGTGAAAATCCCGGTCGGCACGGCGATGATCGAGTAACCGGTGATCATCACCAGCGACGAAATCACCTGACCCAGCGGCGTTTTCGGCACGATGTCGCCGAAGCCCACGGTGGTCAGCGTGACGATAGCCCAATAGATGCCTTTGGGAATGCTGGTGAAGCCGTGCTCCGGGCCTTCGATCACGTACATCAGCGTACCGAACACCGTCACCAAGGTGCAGACGCTGACCAGAAACACCACGATCTTCTGCTTGCTGCCGCGCAATGCGGACATCAGATAGTTGGCTTGTTTGAGGTATGGGCTGAGCTTGAGCACGCGGAAAATCCGCAGCATCCGAATGATCCGGATGATCAGCAGGTACTGCGCATCGGCGTAGTACAACGCAAGAACGCCGGGCACGATCGCCAGCAAATCCACCAGCCCATAAAAGCTGAACGCATAGCGCAACGGCTTGGGCGAGCAGTACAGCCGCAGGCCGTATTCGATGGCGAAGATGACGGTGAAGCCCCACTCGATGTACGCCAGCACGTTGGCGTAGTTCTGGTGAACCGCATCGATGCTGTCGAGCATCACGATCACAATGCTGGCGAGGATGATCAACAGCAGGGTGCCGTCGAAGCGCTGACCGGCCTTGGTGTCGCTCTGGAAAACCATGACGTAAAGCTCTTCACGCCAGTTTTTGTTGCTGTCCATGGAAAACGCCTGAACCGAGAATCAGCGCAGCCTAGGGTGATTCTCCCCGGTAGCGCAAGGCGCACTGTCGACAGCGGCCTGGCGCAGCACCCGAATGCCGGCACGGATCAGCCAGCAGGCAAGGATAAAAGGCGCAGTCAGCGTGGCCAGCCCGAGCGCGGCAAAACCCGGTGTGAGTAGGATCGCCAATGCAATGCCGAGCAGCGGCAGCCAGGGTTGGCGACGTGGCTGACTGAAGGCGAGCGCCGCGAGCACCGCGTTGTAGCCGCTCAAACCCAGCAGCGCGTTTGACGTTTCGTGATGCAGCAACGCGAAGCCGAGGCCGGCAGCGGAGCCCAGCAGCGCCCACAGAAAAGCGCGGCGGTCGGCGAGCAGCAAACCTGCGGCGATCAAGGCTCCGGCCAGCGGATGGCCGAGGAACATCACCTGACCGAGTCCTTTCAGAGCGGCGGCGAGCAGGTTGAGCGTATTCATCTCGATCACAGGCAAGGGTGGTTGAGGCGTGGTAAACGAAAGCAGGATCCAGCTCAACCCGACAAAGGGCGCGGTGTAGGCGGGCAGGCAATGATGACCGCGGGCGCGCTTGAGCCATTGCTCGGTCAGCATCGCGCTCAGGCCGCCCGCGGCAATGATCAGCGGCGGCAACATCGCTGACCAGGGGAAGTAGAGGCTCAGCAACAAGCCGAGCAAGACACCGTTGTAACTGAAGAGCCCGGCCTGTCGATCGGCCTTGGCATATCCGCGTCGTTGCGCGGTGAGCAGCCCGGCGACACCGCCCAGCAGTGCACCGCCGAGCAGGGCGGGCGCGGTGAAAAGAATCGCCAGCAGGCACAGCAGACCGCACAGCGGGTTGCGCTGGAGGAAGATCTGGCTGAATCCGTTGAGCAGGGCAGTCGCCCAGTCGGGGCAGTGGGTGTTGAAGTGGTTGGCAGGCATTTTCAAGTCTGTGGTGTTTCAGTTAAACCGTGTCGCCTGCTTCGCGAGCAAGTCGAATCGTCGCACCGTCGCTCCCACACTGAATCTCTGTTCAGTATTAGATTTGTGATCAACACACATAACCAATGTGGGAGCGGGCTTGCTCGCGAAGGGGCCGGTGTAGACGCTAAATCAACGTCTCGATACGCAGTGAGTTAGTCGACCCAGGCTGCCCAAACGGCACACCCGCCGTGATCAACAACGTGTCGCCACGCTTGGCCATTCCCTGCGCCTGGGCAATCTCCAGCGCCGTCGAACACACCTCATCCACCTGACGCAGTCGATCATTGACCACCGAGTGCACACCCCACGCCACCGTCAACCGGCGCGCAGTCTGCAGGTTCGGCGTCAGGTTGAGGATCGGCACCGTCGGCCGTTCCCGCGCCGCACGCAAACTCGACGTGCCGGACTCGCTGTAATTCACCAGTACCGCCACCGGCAGCACATTGCTGATACGGCGAATCGCGCAGCTGATGGCATCGGAAACAGTCGCCTCAGCCTTAGGCCGGCTGACGTCGAGTTGCGCCTGATAGTCCGGACCATTTTCCACCTGGCGGATGATTTTGCTCATCATCTGCACGGCTTCCAGCGGGTACTCGCCGGACGCGGTTTCCGCCGACAGCATCACCGCATCCGCACCTTCGGCCACGGCGTTGGCAACATCGGTCACCTCGGCACGGGTCGGGGCCGGTGAGAATCGCATCGACTCCAGCATCTGCGTCGCCACTACCACCGGTTTGCCGAGCTGACGGCAGATGGTGATGATGTTTTTCTGAATCTGCGGCACGCTTTCGGCCGGCACTTCGACGCCCAGATCACCGCGAGCGACCATGATCGCGTCGCTCAATTCGGCGATCTCGCGCAGTTGCGTCACGGCCGAAGGCTTCTCGATCTTGGCCATCAAAAACGCTTTGTCGCCGATCAGCTCGCGTGCCTCGCGAATGTCTTCCGGACGCTGCACAAACGACAGCGCGACCCAGTCCACACCCAGCTCCAGACCGAAGCTCAAATCGCGACGGTCCTTGGCGGTCAGCGGGCTCAGTTCCAGCACCGCTTGCGGTACGTTCACGCCTTTGCGATCCGAGAGTTCGCCGCCATTGAGCACGGTGGTGTCGATGGCGTCGGAGTACTTTGTCACCACGCGAAGACGCAGCTTGCCGTCGTCCAGCAGCAGGTCCATGCCAGGCTCCAGCGCCGCGATGATTTCCGGGTGAGGCAAGTTGACCCGGCGCTCATCCCCCGGCGTCGGGTCAAGATCCAGACGCAGCGCCTGACCGCGATGCAATTGCACCTTGCCCTCGGCGAACTTGCCGACCCGCAGTTTCGGGCCTTGCAGGTCCATCAGAATGCCCAGCGGATAATTCAGCTGGCGCTCGACTTCACGAATCCACTGATAACGCTGAGCGTGGTCGGCGTGATCGCCGTGGCTGAAGTTCAGGCGAAAGATGTTGACCCCGGCCTGCACCAGCTCACGGATGTCGTCGATCCCGTTAGTGGCAGGACCGAGGGTGGCGAGGATTTTAACCTTCTTGTCAGGCGTCATTTTTTGGGCTCTCGAGAATCAGGATGGCGCGGAAGTCGTTGACGTTGGTGCGGGTCGGCTCGGTGATGATCAGGGCGTCCAGCGCCTCGAAATAGCCGTAGCCATTGTTGTTGTCCAACTCGTCGCTGGCGCTCAGGCCGAGGGCGGCGCCGCGGGCGTAGCTGTCCGGGGTCATGATCGCGCCGGCGTTGTCTTCCGAGCCGTCGATGCCATCGGTGTCACCGGCCAGTGCGTAGACGCCGGGCAGGCCTTTGAGGCTGTCGGTCAGGCTTAGGAGGAACTCGGCGTTGCGTCCGCCACGGCCATTGCCGCGCACGGTGACGGTGGTTTCACCGCCCGAGAGGATCACGCAGGGCGCCGCCAATGGCTGACCGTGCAACACGACCTGACGAGCGATACCGGCGTGAACCTTGGCCACTTCGCGGGATTCGCCTTCGAGGTCACCGAGGATCAGCGGACTGAAACCGGCCTGACGGCACTTCACCGCTGCGGCTTCAAGCGACTGCTGCGGGCGGGCGATCAACTGGAAGTGACTGCGCGCCAGGCTCGGATCGCCGGGTTTGACCGTCTCTGACTCAGGGCTCTGCAGCCAGTTGCGCACCGAGGCCGGGATTTCAATGGCGTAACGCTTGAGGATCGCCAGGGCTTCAGCGGAGGTGCTTGGGTCGGCCACGGTGGGACCGGAGGCGATGACCGTGGCGAGGTCGCCCGGTACATCGGAAATCGCATAGGTATAAACAGTGGCAGGCCAGCAGGCTTTGCCAAGGCGGCCGCCCTTGATCGCCGAGAGGTGCTTGCGTACGCAATTCATCTCGCCAATGGTGGCGCCGGATTTGAGCAGGGCTTTGTTGATCGACTGCTTGTCGGCCAGGGTGATGCCGGCCGCCGGCAAAGCGAGCAGGGCAGAGCCACCGCCCGAGAGCAGGAAGATCACACGGTCGTCTTCAGTCAGGTTGCTGACCAGTTCCAACACGCGTTTGGCGACTGCCAGACCGGCAGCGTCAGGCACCGGATGAGCGGCTTCGACCACTTCGATTTTTTCACACGGGGCACCGTGACCGTAACGCGTCACCACCAGACCCGAGATGTCACCCTGCCAGCAACGTTCGACCACTTGAGCCATGGCCGCGGCGGCTTTGCCGGCGCCGATGACGATCACCCGACCGCTGCGGTCTTTGGGCAAATGGGCTTCGAGGACTTGCTGCGGATGGGCCGCGTCGATGGCTGTGGCAAACAGCTCGCGCAGGAATTGTTGCGGATTGACCGACATGGCGGGCTCCCGGGAATTTCTTGTTATTGGAGAACGACTCGGTTCCCTGTGGGAGCGGGCTTGCTCGCGAAGGCGGTATGTCAGTCAACATCTCTGTTGAATATGAAATCGCCTTCGCGAGCAAGCCCGCTCCCACAGGGTTTTGGTGCAGGGCTTACTTATCGCGAATCGAGAAATTCGCCATGTGTTCCAGGCCCTTGATCAGCGCCGAGTGGTCCCAGTTGCTGCCACCGATGGCCGCGCAGGTGCTGAACACTTGCTGGGTGTTGGCGGTGTTCGGCAAATTGATGCCCAACTCGCGTGCGCCGGCCAGGGCCAGGTTCAGGTCCTTCTGGTGCAGGCTGATGCGGAAGCCTGGGTCGAAAGTGCCTTTGATCATGCGCTCGCCGTGCACTTCGAGGATCTTCGAGGATGCGAAACCGCCCATCAACGCTTCCCGGACCTTGGCTGGATCGGCACCGTTTTTCGAAGCAAACAGCAGGGCTTCGGCCACGGCCTGGATGTTCAGCGCCACGATGATCTGGTTCGCCACTTTGGCGGTTTGACCGTCGCCGTTGCCGCCCACCAACGTGATGTTCTTGCCCATTGCCTGGAACAGCGGCAGAGCGCGTTCGAAGGCATCGGCATCGCCGCCGACCATGATGCTCAGGGTCGCGGCCTTGGCGCCGACTTCACCGCCGGACACTGGCGCGTCGAGGTACTGAGCGCCTTTTTCGTTGATTTTGGCAGCGAAGGCTTTGGTGGCGGTTGGCGAGATCGAGCTCATGTCGATCACGACTTTGCCTTTGCCAACACCGGCCGCAACACCGTCGGCGCGGAACAGCACGTCATCGACCTGCGGGGTATCCGGCACCATGACGATGATGAATTCGGCTTCTTGTGCGACTTCTTTCGGGTTCGCCAGGGCGACGGCGCCACCGGCAATCAGGTCGGCAGGCGCGGGGTCGTGGTGCGCCGACAGGAACAGGCTGTGACCGGCTTTCTGCAGGTTCAACGCCATTGGGTGGCCCATGATGCCGGTGCCGATAAATCCGATTTTAGCCATGAAAAATTCCTCTTGTTTTTATTGCTGCCCCCAAGGGGAGCGCTTCAGATCGCGTTATGGGTTTTGAGCCAGCCCAGGCCTGCTTCAGTGGTGGTCAGCGGCTTGTATTCACAGCCAACCCAACCCTGATAACCGATGCGGTCCAGGTGTTCGAACAGGAAGCGGTAGTTGATCTCACCGGTACCCGGTTCGTTGCGCCCAGGGTTGTCCGCCAATTGCACGTGGTTGATCTCGCCCAGGTGCGCGGCCATGGTGCGGGCGAGGTCGCCCTCCATGATTTGCATGTGATAGATGTCGTATTGCAGGAACAGGTTGGCGCTGCCGACCTGTTCGCGAATCGACAGGGCTTGCGCCGTGTTGTTCAGGTAGAAACCCGGGATGTCGCGGGTGTTGATCGCTTCCATCACCAGTTTGATGCCTGCCGCTTGCAGCTTGTCGGCGGCGTACTTGAGGTTGGCGACGAAGGTTTTTTCCACGGTGGCATCGTCGACGCCTTGTGGACGAATACCGGCCAGGCAGTTGACCTGGATGTTGCCCAACACTTTTGCGTAGGCAATCGCCAGGTCGACCCCAGCGCGGAACTCTTCAACCCGGTCCGGCAGGCACGCGATACCGCGCTCGCCCTTGGTCCAGTCACCGGCCGGCAGGTTGAACAGCACTTGGGTCAAGCCATTGGCATCGAGCTTGGCTTTGATCTCGGCAGAGCTGAAGTCGTAAGGGAACAGGTATTCGACACCACTGAAGCCGGCCTTGGCGGCAGCTTCAAAGCGGGCAAGAAAATCCTGCTCGGTGAACAGCATGGACAGGTTGGCTGCGAAACGCGGCATGGTGGTCTCCTGTAAAAATAGGTGCCTGTAGCAGCTGCCTCGTGCCGCGGCAGCTGCTACAGGTATCAAGTCATCTTAATCAAGCAACGAAATCGCGGTTGGCGCGTCGTTACCGACCAGCGCCAGGTCTTCGAATTCGTTGACGGCGTTGATCTCGGTGCCCATGGAAATGTTGGTCACGCGCTCCAGAATAATCTCGACGATCACCGGCACCTTGAACTCCTCCATCAGCTCCTGAGCTTTGCGCAGGGCAGGCTGGATCTGGCCCGGTTCGAACACACGCAGCGCCTTGCAGCCCAGGCCTTCGGCGACCGCGACATGGTCGACACCGTAACCGTTGAGTTCCGGAGCATTGAGGTTGTCGAAGGACAGCTGCACGCAATAGTCCATGTCGAAACCGCGCTGAGACTGACGGATCAGCCCCAGGTACGAGTTGTTCACCACCACGTGGATGTAAGGCAGCTTGAACTGCGCGCCCACCGCCAACTCTTCGATCATGAACTGGAAGTCATAGTCACCCGACAGCGCCACGACCTTGCGGGTCGGATCAGCCTTGACCACGCCGAGCGCTGCCGGAATGGTCCAGCCCAGAGGACCTGCCTGACCGCAGTTGATCCAGTGACGCGGTTTGTAGACGTGCAGGAACTGCGCGCCGGCAATCTGCGACAGACCGATGGTGCTGACGTAGCACGTGTCTTTGCCAAACACCTGGTTCATCTCTTCGTAAACCCGCTGCGGCTTGACCGGCACGTTGTCGAAGTGAGTCTTGCGCTGCAGGCTGGATTTGCGCTGCTGGCAGTCTTGCAACCAGGCGCTGCGATTTTTCAGCTTGCCGGCGGCTTGCCATTCGCGAGCGACTTCAATGAACACGGTCAGCGCGGCAGCGGCGTCGGAAACGATGCCCAGGTCCGGGGTGAACACGCGGCCGATCTGGGTCGGTTCGATGTCGACGTGAATGAATTTACGGCCTTCGGTGTAAACGTCGATCGAACCGGTGTGACGGTTAGCCCAGCGGTTACCGACACCGAGCACCAGGTCGGATTTGAGCATCGTGGCGTTGCCGTAGCGGTGCGAGGTTTGCAGACCGACCATGCCGACCATCAACGGGTGATCGTCCGGAATGGTGCCCCAGCCCATCAGGGTCGGGACCACCGGGATACCAGTCAGCTCGGCGAATTCCACCAGCAACTCGCTGGCGTCGGCATTGATGATGCCGCCACCGGCCACCAGCAACGGACGCTCGGCCTGATCGAGCATGGCCAGGGCCTTCTCGATTTGCACGCGGTTAGCGGTTGGCTTGGCCAGTGGCAGTGGTTCATAGGCGTCGATGTCGAATTCGATTTCAGCCATCTGCACGTCGAACGGCAGATCGATCAGCACCGGGCCTGGACGGCCGGAGCGCATTTCGTAGAAGGCTTTCTGGAACGCGTAAGGCACCTGGCCCGGTTCCATGACGGTGGTTGCCCACTTGGTCACTGGCTTGACGATCGAGGTGATGTCGACGGCCTGGAAATCTTCCTTGTGCATACGGGCGCGGGGGGCCTGGCCGGTAATGCAAAGAATCGGTATCGAGTCGGCCGAGGCGCTGTAGAGGCCGGTGACCATGTCGGTACCGGCCGGGCCGGAAGTGCCGATGCACACGCCGATGTTGCCTGCCTTGGTGCGGGTGTAGCCCTCGGCCATGTGCGAGGCGCCTTCAACGTGGCGAGCGAGGACGTGATCGATGCCACCGACCTTCTGCAAGGCGGAGTACAGCGGGTTGATCGCGGCGCCCGGGATGCCAAAAGCGGTATCAACCCCTTCACGGCGCATCACCAGAACGGCGGCTTCGATTGCTCTCATTTTGCTCATGGTTTTGGTGCCTCTTACGTTTTGTAATTGTATACAAGTGGCTTTGCGCAGAGTGTATTCACGGCGGACGGCGCAGGTCAATCCATTTTCTCAAGCGGCCGTTTCATTCGTCGGAAGCCCAATCTACTGTGGCTTTTCGTCGCATGTGGCGTTTTTCGAAAATTATTGTATACAAAAAAATAACTCATTGTGTTCTATTTGTTGCATCGGACTTCTGAACAAAACGCAGTCCAGCAGCTTTTCCTATAACAAAATGAGGACGGCACCATGAGCGCTTTAACCTTGAAAGTCGCAGTCAACCTGGCCAATCAGGCTATCTCCGCAGGGCGTGCAATCTCGGCGGCTCCATTGACCATCGCAGTACTGGATGCGGGTGGACACTTGGTCACCCTGCAGCGTGAAGACGGCGCCAGCCTGCTGCGCCCGCAGATCGCCATCGGCAAAGCCTGGGGCGCCATCGCCCTGGGCAAAGGCTCACGCCTGCTGGCGCTGGACGCACAACAACGACCGGCGTTTATCGCCGCTTTGAATAGCCTGGGGCAGGGCAGCGTCGTGCCGGCACCGGGCGGTGTATTGATTCGGGATCAGGAAGGGAATGTGCTGGGGGCTGTTGGTATCAGCGGTGATCTTTCTGATGTTGATGAGCAATGTGCGATCAATGCGATCGAGGCGTTGGGGCTGCGGGCGGATGCGGGGGTGACTGCTTGATTTTGTAGTGACTGATCTACCGTTTTCGCGAGCAGGCTCCCACACTGGTTCGTCGGTGGACACAAATTGTGTGAACACTGTAGATCAACTGTGGGAGCGGGCTTGCTCGCGTGAAGGCGGCCTCCCAGACACATCCAGCTAAAAGTCTGTCGCACCCTCAAGCATTCGTAGGTCTAGCCTTCTCATGAGTTCATCATGAGAGAAGGCAAAGGAATGCCTGAACTGTCAGCTTCACATCGCCTGCGAATCGGCCGCTATGCCGAGCAAAACCGGATCTATCTCTTGACTGCCAATACCCTGAAGCGGGAGCCGGTTTTCAGGGATTTCACCTTGGGAAGAGTGGTCGTACACCAATTCAAGCAAGCACAGGACCAAGGGTTTGCCGACTCTTTGGCCTTTGTCGTCATGCCTGATCATTTTCATTGGCTTGTACAGTTGCAAAAAGGGTCGCTGGGCCAGTTGATGTGCCAGGCAAAATCGTTAAGTACTCGAACAATCAATGCCGCCACTGGCAGAACAGGCAGCCTGTGGCAGCAGAGTTTTCATGATCATGCGGTGCGACGAGAGGAGGATTTGGTGAAGCTTGCTCGATATGTTGTAGCCAACCCATTGCGGGCGGGGCTGGTTGAGAAGCTTGGCGACTATCCGTTGTGGGATGCGATATGGGTTTGACGAGATACCGAGTTGCCTTCTTCGCGAGCAAGCCCGCTCCCACAGGGGATCTTCGGTGTGGTGGAGATCGAGTGTGGGAGCGGGCTTGCTCGCGAATGGCCGCACCACAGTTTAACGGTCAGGCTCACACCCCTTCAGCACCAACCGGATAATCGTCTGCGCCGCCGCTTCATAGTCGGCCTCATCCAGCTTGGCCTTTCCGGTCACCGCGGAAATTTGCCAGTCGAAGTCGGCATAGGTCTGGGTCGCGGCCCAGATGCTGAACATCAGGTGGTTGGGGTCGATCGGGGCAATCTGGTCACGGTCGATCCAGGTCTGGATGCAGTCGATGTTGTGCTTGGCCTGGCCGTTGAGCCGTTCAACCAGATCGGCGCTCAGGTGCGGGGCGCCGTGCATGATTTCGCTGGCAAAAACCTTGGAGGCGAAGGGCAGGTCGCGGGAGATACGGATTTTCGAGCGGATGTAGCCGCTCAGCACTTCACTGGGCACGCCGTCGGCGTTGAACGGTGTCGAGGCCTGCAGAATCGGTTCGATGATGCTTTCCAGGACCTCGCGGTAGAGGTTTTCCTTGGATTTGAAGTAGTAGTAGACGTTGGGCTTGGGCAATCCCGCCTTGGCTGCGATGTCACTGGTTTTGGTCGCAGCGAAGCCCTTGTCGGCAAATTCTTCACTGGCGGCACGCAGGATCAGTTGTTTGTTGCGCTCGCGGATAGTGCTCATAAACCAGGTGGTTCCTTGCCTGTTCTGGCGGTTGCGCATGGTAGCACCGGCCTCGCGCGGCGCTCAAGAATGCCCCGCCGCACGTTGGGCCGCGCTATGCTGCGCGGCATTCATTCAAGAAGGAAACCTGATTCATGGCAGGAAGCAGTTTACTGTTGCTGATCGACGACATCGCCGCGGTACTCGACGATGTAGCGTTGATGACCAAAATGGCCGCCAAGAAGACTGCTGGCGTGCTCGGCGACGATCTGGCGCTCAATGCCCAACAGGTTTCCGGTGTGCGTGCCGAGCGGGAAATCCCAGTGGTGTGGGCGGTGGCCAAGGGTTCGTTTCTCAACAAGCTGATCCTGGTGCCGTCGGCCTTGGCCATCAGTGCGTTCATCCCGTGGCTGGTCACGCCATTGTTGATGGTCGGTGGCGCTTACCTGTGTTTCGAAGGTTTCGAGAAACTGGCGCACAAATTCCTGCACAGCAAGGCTGAAGACCAGGCCGAACATGCAGAACTGGTCGAGGCCGTGGCTGATCCGGCGGTCGATCTGGTGGCCTTCGAGCAGGACAAGATCAAAGGCGCCATCCGCACCGACTTCATTCTCTCTGCAGAAATCATCGCAATCACCCTGGGCACCGTGGCGGATGCTTCGCTGACCCAACAAGTCATCGTGCTTTCGGGTATTGCCATCGTCATGACCATCGGCGTGTATGGCCTGGTGGCCGGCATTGTTAAACTCGACGACCTCGGCTTGTGGCTGACCCAGAAACCTGGACAGATGGCCAAGCGCATCGGCGACGCCATTCTGCGGGCCGCGCCGTACATGATGAAAAGCCTGTCGGTGATCGGCACGGCGGCGATGTTCCTGGTGGGTGGCGGAATACTCACCCACGGCATCCCGGTGGTTCATCACTGGATTGAGAGTGTCAGCGCGGGTGCGGGTGGTGCCGGGTTTATCGTGCCAACGTTGCTGAATGCGGTGGCGGGGATTGTGGCGGGTGCCATTGTGTTGGCGGGTGTCATGGTCGTCAGCAAGCTCTGGAAAGCGTTGAAGGGCTGAAGCCTGACACTCTCCAAATGTGGGGTTTGAAAAATCCCAATAAAAAGGCCATTCGATTCGCATCGAATGGCCTTTTTTGTCGCCGATGGATTTACTCGGCGATCTGCAACTTGCGCGATTCGGTGTACACGTAGCGCACTTTCTCGTACTCGAATGGTGAGTTCAGCTGACCATAGCGGAAGCTGTTCTGGTAGCGCTTGTCGATACCACGCAGGACCCAGATTTCCGGATGGTTTTCGCTGACTTGAGCGACGTTCAGGAAGTTGATCGCGTTCTCGGCGGTGAAGTCCACTGCAAGTCCACCGGTGTCGCGGATGTTGGAAGGTCCGAGGATCGGCAACACGAAGTAGGCGCCGCCCGGTACACCGTAGAAGCCCAGCGTCTGGCCGAAATCTTCGCTCTGGCGCGGCAGGCCCATGGCGGTGGCCGGGTCCCACAGGCCGGCGATGCCGATGGTGGTGTTGAGCAGCAGGCGTGCGGTGGTTTCCATCGAGCGCTGACCCTTGAACTGCAGCAGGCTGTTCAACAGGTTCGGCACGTCACCGAGGTTGTTGAAGAAGTTGCTGACGCCGGTACGCAGGAAATTCGGCGTGATGTAGCGATAGCCATTGACCACTGGCAGGAACACCCATTGGTCGAAGCGGTAGTTGAAGTGGTAGACGCGGCGGTTCCACTCTTCCAGCGGGTCGTAGACGGCCAGCGCGCTAAGCGTCGAGCGTTCGAACTCGCGCTGATCCAGCCCAGGGTTGAATTTGAGTTTGCTCAGCGGCTCCTTGAAGCCGTCATTGTCAATCACAACCGGTGCGTTGGCTTTGCTGTTGTCGGCATTGGCGACGCCTGCACAGAGTAACGCTGCGATAAGCAGGAGGTATTTAGCCACGGAAGAACTCCAGCATGGCGTCGCTGTTGACGCGGTAATTAAGGTTGCCGCAATGGCCGCCCAGTGGATAAACGGTCAAACGATCGCCAAAGGTCTTGCGCAGGAAACCAAGGTCGCCAGGGCCGAGGATCACGTCGTCGGCGTTGTGCATGACGGCGATTTTCGGGCTGTCGTGCAGATAATCCTTGAGGGCATACAAACTGACCTGGTCGATCAGTTGCAGCAGGCTGCCGCCGTCGGTGCGGGCGCGCCACATCGGGATGAGCTGCTCGGTGATGTAACAGTCGAAGTCGCACTGCAGCGCACGCTTGAGGTACGGCGTGAGGCTGGTGCCTTCGGTAATCGGGTACTTCGGCGGGGTGATGAGGCCGCGGCGGTTGATCAGGTCCGAGGTGAAGGCAATGTCGGCGGCCGAGAAGCGGAATGAGGTGCCGATCAGCATGGCCATCTGTTCGTTGCTCAGGTGCTGCTTGGACTGCTGGAAGTCGTAGAGCAGGGCGTCGTTGAGGTCGATGTAGCCCTTCTGCTGGAAGTAGCGGGTCAGTTTGTTCAGTACCAGTTCGTAGAACGTTGTGCTGTTGTTGATGCCCTTGACTTCCGTTTGTACAAGCTTGTCCAGGTTGGTAATCGAGGTATAGAGGTTGACCGGCGGGTTGAGCAGCAAGACTTTCTTGAAGTTGAAGCTGCGGCGGGTTTCGTCCAGGTGCGCGACAAATGCCGCGTCCAGGGCACCCAGGCTGTAGCCGGTCAGGTAGTAATCGGTGACGGGGACTTTCGGGTTTTGTGCCCGCACGGCCTGCATTACCCGGTACATGTCTTCGGCATCGTCCTCGGTGATACCCGGGGTGGCGAAGCGTGAGGCGGCGCTCATGAAGTCGAAGCTGGTAGGCGACGACAGTTGCACCACGTGATAGCCGGCCTTGTAGTACAGCTTTTTCAGGTATTCGTTAAGGCTGCTGTCGTAGCGCGCGCCGGTGCCGGAGATCAGGAAAATCAGCGGTGCGGCTTTATCCTGGGTGGCGATGCGATAGGTGAGTTTCTTCACCGGCCAGAAGTTGTCCGGCAGATCGAATTCACGCTCCGGGCGCAAGGTAACGCTGCGTGTCTGCTGATCGATGTCGTCGTCCAGCGGCAACTCCGGGCGCAGGTTCGGCGGTGTCGTGGCAATGGTCGCCTCGAACGGGTTGGTCAAGGGATAGCCATAACTGGCGGCGTCGATGTCCACCGCCAGTGCGGACGCACTCAAAATAAGGCCGCCAAACAGGGCGGCGAAGCGCAAGGAACGGAGCATGACTAGATCCCTTAGAGAAAGGTGCCGAATGAAGTTCGCAGGCTATGACCACGGGGTTTGCGCCAAAGTGCCATGGATCGGCACCAATCAGGCCTAATTTCGGAGTAATGGTAGCTGGACGATACACTCTGCAGCGATTTCGTGACCAATTATCTCTTGCACGCGTTTGCTTACCGCTGGCGGGGGATTAAGCTGGCCGTCGTTTTCGTTTATTGGAGTGCTTCATGTCCCGCCGTCTGCCTGTGATTCTGCTGCTCGTTCTCCTGCCATTATGGCTGGCCGCCAGTTATGGCGCGCGTTATGGCTTTATGGAGGATGCTCAATGGGTCGGCATCTGCGTGGACGAAGCGAGTCGTTGGGAATGCCAGGTTCGTTCGAGCCTGGGCCTGATGATTCACTTCAATGTCTTGGGCTTCGCGGCATTGGCTGCAGCCGTTATCGGTTTTGTGCTACCGGGCCGGGCAGGGTGGTGGTTGGCCGTGCTGGCGCTGGTGTTCGGGTTTCCGGCGCTGGCGTTGTACAACACAACTTTGGCTGTTTTTGCGGTGGTGATTGCTGGGTTGCGTCTGGTCAGGGCTTCCCGCAGCGCCTGACAGTCAGTCTTCGCGAGCAAGCCTGCTCCCACATTCGAACGCATCTATCATGAGAACGCGGTCAAATGTGGGAGCGGGCTTGCTCGCGAAGGGGCCAGCAAATGCACCGAAGATTTACCCCTTGCGAACCCGCAAACTGCGCCACAACGCTGCAACCATCAACACACTCACCAGCGCCCAACCCCAGGCCTGTTGATTCTGCAACCCTTCACGATAAAGCTGCGGCGCAATGCCAGCACCGATGATGAAGGTCAGCAGGGCAATCTCCCGACGCGGCACGCTCACCGGGCGGCACAGATAGACCAGTGCCGGCAGGATGAATGCAACACTCGGGAAGCTGCGATAACGCGGATCGAACACCAGCTCCAGCATCGTCACCGCAGCGGCAAAACCGGCCGCAGCGAGCAACCAGCCCGCCCGACGTTCCAGCGCATTGAACGCCCGTCCGCGCCAGCCAGTGCGAGCGCTCAGAGTCAGTGCCGCATGGGCCAGCACCAACACGTTGAGCGCCGTCAGCAAAGCGACCCACAACCATTCACTGGCAAACCGCGTGGTGACCCGGGTCAGGTCGCCCCAGGCGCCAATCGAGCAAGCGGCCAGCGCACCGAGCAGCGGTAGAACCAGCGCTGCGCGAGTGCTGCGTACACGTCCACCGAGGATGAGTGTGCCGAGGAAGATCAAACCACCCACCACCAGCCACTGCGTCCAGTAAGGCACGTTCGACACCGGACCGGCGAGCACGCCCTTGTCCTGGCGATCGGCATCGAACAGCCCCCAGTAACCACCGACCGCACCTTCGCTGGCGCGTTTCCACGGCTGGTCGAAGGCCTCGATCAGGTTGTAATGCCAGCCTTGCTGCTCCGCCATGATGACAAAACCACGAATGAACTTGGCTTCATTGACCCGGCTCGGCAGGGCGGTTTCACGCTGACGGCCTTCGCTGGGCCAGCCGGTTTCGCCAATCATCACGTCCTTGGGTGCGAACTTGTTGCCGAACACCTGACGTACTTCGGCCACATGCTGCAGGGCGGCATCGATGTTCGATGGATCATCTTCCCAGTACGGCAACAAATGGATGGTCAGGAAATCCACCGCCGGGGCGACTTCCGGGTGCTTGAGCCAGAACTCCCAGACGTCGGCGTAAGTGACAGGTTGTTTGACCTGGCTTTTGACTTTATCAATGAGCTTGGCCAGCTGCGCGCCAGTGACTTCCTTGCGCAACAGGGTTTCATTGCCGACGATCACTGAGGTCACCACGTCCGCGTTGGCGTTGGCCGAGGCGATCAGCAGGTCCACTTCCTTGGCGGTGTCAACCGGGTTGCTGTTGACCCAGGCGCCGATCATCAGTTTCAGCCCGTGCTTGCGCGCCAGGTCGGGCAGGGCCTCGAGGCCGGTCATGGAATAGGTGCGGATGCATTCGAAGCTTTTGGCCAGCAGCGCGAGGTCGGCGTCCATACGCTCGGGGCGCAGCTTGAACGGCTGGTCGAACGGCGATTGGTCCTTGTCGAACGGGGTGTAGGAGGCGCATTGCAGCTTGTGTGTCGCGCTGGCCACGTCCGGCAGCACCACCGGTTTGCCGAGGCCGAACCAGAAGCCAACAAGGGCAAAAAGCCCCAGCAGGCAGGCGAATAGGTAAGCAAAAAAAGGAAAGCGGGATGTCGCGGGCATGGTCAGGCCGTCTGGGAGCAAAGCCGCGCATGTTACCTTCATTTGCCGCGTGCTTGGTGGCCTGCATGATTTTGACATGCAAAGTTCGGGCGGATTGGCCGGCGGACTTCCGGTGGTCTAGATTAATGGCGTTCTGATGTCGTTTCTCGATGCTTTGAGGTCGCTGGCAGAGAAGGTCGCCATTGTCTTGAGGTTGATTATCGACGCATCAGTGCTCTCATTGATAAATCGCGCTGATGTTCGGACGAGTTTGCGGTGGGCGTGATGGGGGCGCTGTGCACCATAACAATACGTTGACGCGACTCGGCATCCGTCGAGCGCAGCACTTTCGGGGAAGTAACGATGAAGATGCGACGACTCTTGGGCGCAGGTGCCGCTTTGGTGCTGGCGATCAGTTCTACTGTAGCCAGCGCCGAAGGCAAAGAAGTGACTATCGGTTATGTCGACGGCTGGTCGGACAGTGTTGCCACGACCAACGTGGCCGCTGAAGTGATCAGGCAGAAACTCGGTTATGACGTGAAACTGCAAGCAGTCGCCACCGGGATCATGTGGCAGGGCGTGGCCACTGGCAAACTCGATGCCATGATGTCCGCGTGGCTGCCTGTGACCCATGGTGAATACTGGACCAAGAACAAGGATCAAGTCGTCGATTACGGTCCGAACTTCAAGGACGCGAGAATCGGCCTGATCGTGCCGGAGTACGTCAAAGCCAAATCCATTGAAGACCTTAAAACCGACGACAGCTTCAAAAAACGCATCGTCGGCATCGACGCCGGCTCGGGCGTGATGATCAAGTCCGAACAGGCAATCAAGGACTACGATCTGACCGGGTATCAACTCAAGGCCAGTTCCGGCGCCGGCATGATTGCCGAACTGACCCGTGCCGAGAAGAAAAACGAATCCATTGCTGTCACCGGTTGGGTGCCGCACTGGATGTTCGCCAAGTGGAAACTGCGCTTCCTGGACGACCCGAAAGGCGTTTATGGCGCGGCTGAAACCGTGAACAACATCGGCAGCAAAGAACTGGCAACCAAGGCTCCGGAAGTTGCCAAGTTCATGAAGAACTTCCAGTGGGCGTCGAAAGACGAAATCGGCGAAGTCATGTTGGCCATTCAGGATGGTGCCAAACCAGAAGTCGCCGCGAAGGATTGGGTGGCCAAACACCCGGAACGCGTTGCAGACTGGACCAAATGATTTGAGCTGGCGCGTCTAGTCAGCACCTTACAGGGCCGCTTGGTATCACTGCCAAGCGGTCTTTTGCATTCGCGGATTCTTGCAGAGAGAACATGGGTGCAAGGCCGGCTAATTATTATTTGCTGAAAAAAGGCAAAACCGTCATGTCGTTCTAATACTAAGGTCGTCTGGAACCAGTTCCGTAGCCGCATAGAGTGGATAACGTTCCAACTTCATCTGTGCTGCGAGGATAAAAACAATGAACGACAGCATTTACCTCTCGATTCAAAACAGCCCGCTCTTCAAGGAGCTGGTTAGTAAGCGAGAAAGGTTCGCCTGGATTCTTTCGGCGATCATGCTTGGGCTTTACTCCGGATTCATCCTTTTGATTGCTTACGGGCCGCATATTCTGGGGGCGAAAATCAGCCCCGAGTCTTCGATTACCTGGGGGATACCGATTGGTGTCGGGCTGATTCTCTCGGCCTTTATCCTGACTGCAATCTACGTGCGACGCGCCAATGGCGAATTCGACGACCTGAACAATGCGATTCTCAAGGAGGCTCAGCAATGATCCGGCGTCTAGTGGCTCTATTGAGCATCGCAGCCTTTGCACCTGGCGCCTGGGCAGGTGAAGCCCTGACCGGCGAAGTGCACAAACAACCGCTCAACGTTTCCGCGATCCTGATGTTCGTCGCGTTCGTGGGTCTGACCCTGTGCATCACCTACTGGGCTTCCAAACGCAATAATTCCGCGGCTGACTACTATGCGGCGGGTGGCAAGATCACCGGCTTCCAGAACGGTCTGGCGATTGCTGGCGACTACATGTCGGCGGCGTCCTTCCTGGGTATTTCCGCCCTGGTGTTCACCTCTGGCTACGACGGCCTGATCTACTCGATCGGCTTCCTGGTGGGCTGGCCGATCATTCTGTTCCTGATCGCCGAGCGCTTGCGTAACCTGGGTAAATACACCTTTGCCGACGTGGCGTCCTACCGCCTCGGGCAAACCCAGATCCGCACGCTATCCGCTTGCGGTTCGCTGGTGGTAGTGGCGTTCTACCTGATCGCGCAAATGGTCGGTGCCGGCAAGCTGATTCAGCTGCTGTTCGGTCTCGACTACTACGTTGCCGTGATCCTGGTCGGTATCCTGATGTGCATGTACGTGTTGTTCGGCGGCATGCTGGCGACCACTTGGGTGCAGATCATCAAGGCAGTGTTGCTGCTGTCCGGTGCTACGTTCATGGCACTGATGGTCATGAAGCACGTCAACTTCGACTTCAGCATGCTGTTTTCCGAGGCGATCAAGGTTCACCCTAAAGGTGAAGCGATCATGAGCCCGGGCGGCCTGGTGAAAGATCCGGTCTCGGCATTCTCCCTTGGCCTGGCACTGATGTTCGGTACCGCTGGCCTGCCGCACATTCTGATGCGCTTCTTCACCGTGAGTGACGCGAAAGAAGCTCGCAAGAGCGTGCTGTATGCAACCGGCTTCATTGGCTACTTCTACATCCTGACGTTCATCATCGGCTTTGGCGCGATCCTGCTGGTCAGCACCAACCCTGCCTTTAAAGATGCGGCTGGCGCGCTGTTGGGCGGTAACAACATGGCGGCGGTGCACCTGGCTAACGCGGTGGGTGGCAGTATCTTCCTGGGCTTTATCTCGGCAGTCGCGTTCGCAACCATTCTGGCTGTGGTGGCTGGTTTGACACTGGCCGGCGCTACGGCGGTGTCTCACGACCTTTACGCCAGCGTGATCAAGAAGGGCAAGGCGAACGACAAGGACGAGATCCGCGTCTCGAAAATCACCACCATCTGCCTCGGTGTGCTGGCGATCGGTCTGGGCATTCTGTTCGAAAGCCAGAACATCGCGTTCATGGTGGGCCTGGCGTTCTCCATCGCGGCGAGCTGTAACTTCCCGGTGCTGCTGCTTTCCATGTACTGGAAGAAGCTGACCACACGTGGTGCGATGATCGGCGGCTGGTTGGGTCTGATCAGTGCGGTTGGTTTGATGGTCCTTGGGCCAACCATTTGGGTGCAGATTCTGCATCACGAGAAGGCTATCTTCCCGTATGAGTACCCGGCGCTGTTCTCCATGGCCATTGCGTTTATCGGGATCTGGTTCTTCTCGATCACTGACAAGTCGACTGCGGCTGACAATGAGCGGGCGCTGTTCTTCCCTCAGTTTGTTCGTTCGCAGACGGGCTTGGGGGCGAGTGGGGCGGTTGCTCACTAAGGCTTCAGGCTTGGCTATATAAGCTGCGTTAAACAGAAATGCCCCGGTCGAGAGATTGGGGCATTTTTGTTTGAGTAGTGCTTTGAGAGTTGTGTTGGCCGGCATGCCGCCTTCGCGAGCAAGCCCGCTCCCACATTAGATCTCCTGAGTACGCAAACTCCGCGAACAACCGAGATCAAGTGTGGGAGCGGGCTTGCTCGCGTGAAGGCGGCAGACCAGTCGGTGCAATACTTGAGGAGAGCAGGGTATATGGCACAAACAAAAACGGCCTCTATCTACATAGAGGCCGTTCCCGGTGCCACTCAAGACGTTATCGCAAGACAGGTCTTATTTGCGGTCTTCCAGCTTGGTGATGTCACGCGACTCGTAGCCGGTGTACAGCTGGCGCGGACGGCCAATCTTGTACGGGCTGGAGAGCATTTCTTTCCAGTGGGAGATCCAGCCGACAGTCCGCGCCAGGGCGAAGATCACGGTGAACATGCTGGTTGGAATGCCGATCGCCTTGAGGATGATCCCCGAGTAGAAGTCGACGTTCGGGTACAGCGAGCGTTCGATGAAGTACGGGTCGGTCAGGGCGATCTCTTCCAGGCGCATGGCCAGTTCGAGTTGCGGATCGTTGGTGATGCCCAGTTCCTTCAGCACTTCGTCGCAGGTCTGCTTCATGACTGTGGCGCGTGGGTCGCGGTTTTTGTAAACCCGGTGACCGAAGCCCATCAGTTTGAACGGATCGTTCTTGTCCTTGGCCTTGGCGATGTACTTGTCGATGTTCGACACATCGCCAATTTCATCGAGCATGGTCAGAACAGCTTCGTTCGCGCCGCCGTGGGCAGGGCCCCACAGTGCAGCGATGCCGGCGGCGATACAGGCGAACGGGTTGGCACCCGAAGAGCCGGCCAGGCGTACGGTGGAAGTCGATGCGTTCTGCTCGTGGTCGGCATGGAGGATGAAGATCTTGTCCATGGCGTTGGCGAGCACCGGGCTGATCGGTTTGATCTCGCACGGGGTGTTGAACATCATGTGCAGGAAGTTTTCCGCGTACGTCAGGTCGTTGCGCGGGTACATCATGGGCTGACCCATGGAGTACTTGTAAACCATCGCTGCCAGGGTCGGCATCTTGGCAACCAGGCGGATCGCGGAGATTTCGCGATGCTGCGGGTTATTGATGTCCAGGGAGTCGTGGTAGAAGGCCGAGAGGGCGCCGACTACGCCGCACATGACGGCCATCGGGTGGGCGTCGCGACGGAAACCGTTGAAGAACGTCTTCAGCTGCTCGTGAACCATGGTGTGGTTCTTTACGGTGCTGACGAACTGGGCCTTCTGTTCTGCGGTCGGCAATTCGCCGTTGAGCAGCAGATAGCAGGTTTCCAGGTAGTCCGACTTTTCAGCCAGCTGTTCGATCGGGTAGCCGCGGTGCAGCAGGATGCCGTTGTCGCCGTCGATATAGGTGATCTTCGACTCGCAGGAAGCTGTCGACATGAAACCAGGGTCAAAGGTGAAACGGCCCGTGGCCGTCAGGCCCCGAACATCAATAACATCGGGACCAACGGTGCCGGTTAAAATGGGCAGCTCGACGGGGGCTGCGCCCTCGATGATCAACTGCGCTTTTTTGTCAGCCATGTGGCCTCCTATTTATGCTTGAAATCATCAGACAGACCCCCCACGCAGGGCCCGCACCACTATAGTGAGATAAATTCGAATGTCAATTTGCCTAAAGTCTTGCTCCAGAAGGCTTTAACCCGACTTTTTCCTCGAAATTGACTGCCATTTACGCCTTTTATACGACTTGTGCAATGAGCTATTAGGGGAAGGCGATTGCGTTGTCATTAGTAGCCTAACTGTCTATACTCGGCCTCCGACCGCCAGGGGCTTTTGGGCCTGCTTTACTGGGGGTCGCACTCCCTGGGTGGTGGGTACCTGACCAGTGCACTCCCCAACAACTTTGCCCTGATTGTTAGGGGCTCTTCAGTGTGAAAAAAAGCCGTGAATAGCCAACGACCTGTAAACCTAGACCTAAGGACCATCAAACTCCCAGTCACTGCTTACACGTCCATTCTTCACCGAATCTCCGGAATCATCCTCTTTGTCAGCCTGGCCATCATGCTTTATGCATTGGACAAGTCGCTCGACTCGGAAGAAGGCTTCGGTCAGGTGAAAGCGTGTCTGACCAGTCCGCTAGCCAAGCTAGTGACATGGGGCATCCTGTCCGCCTTGCTGTATCACCTGGTTGCCGGTGTGCGCCATTTGATGATGGACATGGGCATCGGCGAGTCGCTTGAAGGCGGCAAACTGGGCTCGAAAATCGTTATCGCCGTTTCCGTGGTGGTAATCGTTCTGGCAGGAGTTTGGATATGGTAACTAACGTCACGAACCTGTCGCGTTCGGGCCTCTATGACTGGATGGCACAGCGTGTGTCTGCGGTCGTTCTCGCGGCTTATTTCATCTTCCTGATCGGATACGTCGTTGCCCATCCTGGCATCGGCTACGCCCAATGGCATGAACTGTTCGCAAGCAACTGGATGCGTATTTTCAGTCTCCTGGCCCTCGTTGCCCTCGGCGCTCACGCCTGGGTCGGCATGTGGACCATCGCGACCGACTACCTGACGCCAATGGCGTTCGGCAAGTCCGCGACTGCAATACGTTTCCTCTTCCAGGCGGTATGCGGCGTCGCGATGTTCGCGTACTTCGTCTGGGGTGTGCAGATTCTTTGGGGTATCTGATTCATGTCTACTACAGTTAATACGCTTTCGTTCGACGCCATCATTATTGGCGGCGGCGGTGCCGGCATGCGCGCTGCGCTCCAGCTGGCACAAGGTGGTCACAAGACTGCCGTAGTTACCAAGGTTTTCCCGACTCGTTCGCACACTGTATCCGCCCAGGGTGGCATCACCTGCGCCATCGCCTCGGCAGATCCGACCGATGACTGGCGCTGGCACATGTACGATACCGTCAAGGGTTCCGACTATATCGGTGACCAGGACGCTATCGAATACATGTGTTCCGTAGGCCCGGAAGCGGTCTTCGAACTCGAGCACATGGGTTTGCCGTTCTCCCGTACCGAACAAGGCCGCATCTATCAGCGTCCGTTCGGCGGTCAGTCGAAAGACTTCGGTAAAGGTGGCCAGGCTGCACGTACTTGCGCCGCTGCCGACCGTACCGGTCACGCACTGCTGCACACCCTGTACCAGGCCAACCTGAAGGCCGGCACCGTATTCCTCAACGAATACTACGGTGTCGACCTGGTGAAGAACGAAGATGGTGCCTTTGTCGGCATGATCGTCATCTGCATCGAAACCGGCGAAACTTCCTACGTCCGTGCTAACGCCACCGTATTGGCGACCGGCGGTGCAGGTCGTATCTACTCGTCCACCACCAACGCCCTGATCAACACCGGTGACGGCGTCGGCATGGCTCTGCGTGCTGGCGTGCCGGTACAAGACATTGAAATGTGGCAGTTCCACCCAACCGGCATCGCCGGCGCCGGTGTACTGGTTACTGAAGGCTGCCGCGGTGAAGGCGGTTACCTGATCAACAAGCACGGCGAGCGTTTCATGGAGCGTTATGCTCCGAACGCCAAAGACCTGGCTGGTCGTGACGTGGTTGCTCGCTCGATGGTTAAAGAAATCATCGCCGGCAACGGTTGCGGTCCGGATGGCGACCACGTAATGCTGAAACTTGATCACCTCGGTGAAGAAGTTCTGCACAGCCGTCTGCCAGGCATTATGGAACTGTCCAAGACCTTCGCCCACGTCGATCCAGCCGTGGCGCCGATTCCGGTCGTTCCAACCTGTCACTATATGATGGGCGGCGTGCCGACCAACATTCACGGTCAGGCAATCACTCAGGACGCCGACGGCGTTGACCAGATCATCCCGGGCCTGTTCGCCGTAGGCGAAGTGGCCTGCGTATCGGTTCACGGTGCCAACCGTCTGGGCGGCAACTCGTTGCTCGACCTGGTGGTATTCGGTCGTGCAGCCGGCCTGTTCCTGGAACAGACCCTGAAAGAGGGCGTCGACTACACCCGCGCTCGCCAGTCCGACATCGACGCTGCCCTGGCACGTCTCGATGGCCTGAACTCGCGTACCGAAGGCGAAGACGTCGCCACCCTGCGTAAAGAGCTGCAAAGCTGCATGCAGAACTACTTCGGTGTATTCCGTACCGGCGAATACATGCAGAAGGGTATTGCCCAGCTGGCTGATCTGCGTGGCCGTATCGCCAACGTCAAGATCAACGACAAGAGCCAGGCGTTCAACACCGCTCGTATCGAAGCTCTGGAATTGCAGAACCTGCTGGAAGTGGCCGAAGCTACCGCCATCGCCGCAGAGATCCGCAAAGAGTCCCGCGGCGCTCACGCCCGTGAAGACTACGAAGATCGCGACGACGAAAACTGGCTGTGCCACACCCTGTACTTCCCGGGTGACAAGCGCGTAACCAAGCGTGCTGTGAACTTCTCGCCGAAGACTGTTCCGACTTTTGAACCTAAGATTCGGACTTATTAAGGGTGGCCGCCATGTTGCAAGTCAGTGTTTATCGCTACAACCCTGATCAGGACGCTGCGCCGTTCATGCAGGAATTTACCGTCGATACCGGTGGTAAAGACCTGATGGTGCTGGACGTGCTGGCCCTGATCAAAGAGCAGGACGAAGGTTTCTCCTATCGTCGCTCTTGCCGTGAAGGTGTTTGCGGTTCCGACGGCATGAACATCAACGGCAAAAACGGTCTGGCGTGCGTCACGCCGCTGTCCGCTGTCGTAAAAGGTAACAAGCTGATCGTTCGTCCTCTGCCAGGTTTGCCGGTTATCCGTGACCTGGTCGTCGATATGAGCATCTTCTACAAGCAATACGAAAAGGTTAAGCCATACCTGCAGAACGACACGCCGGCTCCGGCCATCGAACGTCTGCAGACCCCTGAAGAGCGGGAAAAGCTCGACGGTCTGTACGAGTGCATCCTGTGCGCTTGCTGCTCGACCTCTTGCCCGTCCTTCTGGTGGAACCCGGACAAGTTCCTGGGTCCAGCTGCTCTGCTGCAAGCGTATCGCTTCCTGGCAGACAGCCGCGACACCAAGACTGCCGAGCGTCTGGCTTCGCTGGATGACCCGTTCAGCGTATTCCGCTGCCGCGGGATCATGAACTGCGTCAACGTCTGCCCGAAAGGCCTGAACCCGACTAAGGCCATCGGTCACGTACGTAACATGCTGCTGCAAAGCGGCGTGTGATTCAGCTGCTGTAACCGGCTGTTGTAAATGTAGTACCGCTGTACCCGTAGATGCTGCGGCGCAGGCTTCAACCGGCGCCGTAGTCTTAACCTGAGCAGCAGCTTATAAGGCTGCGGCTCTTATTTTGAAGAAATGAGACAAGCAGGGGCATCCGGGCTGGTACCCGGACTATCAGCGTGATCCTAAGTGGCTTGTTTTAGTCGCTGCATTCGGACTTCTGCAAGCGTGCTCGGTGTCGACGCCGGTGGTGTTCCCCTAACCGAGGGTGACCAAGCATGCAAGAAAGCGTGATGCAGCGCATGTGGAACAGCGCCTACCTATCCGGTAGTAACGCTGCCTATGTGGAAGAGCTCTACGAGCTCTACCTGCACGACCCTAACGCTGTGCCAGAAGAGTGGCGCACCTACTTCCAGAAGTTGCCTGCTGACGGCAACACTGCCACCGATGTTTCGCACTCCACAATTCGCGATCATTTCGTCTTGCTGGCAAAGAACCAGCGCCGCGCCCAACCGGTTTCCGCCGGCAGCGTGAGCAGTGAGCACGAGAAGAAGCAAGTTGAAGTGCTGCGATTGATCCAGGCCTACCGTATGCGTGGCCACCAGGCAGCCCAGCTTGACCCGCTGGGGCTGTGGCAGCGTCCTGCACCTGCAGACCTGTCGATCAATCATTACGGCTTGACCAATGCCGATCTTGATACGACCTTCCGTGCCGGCGACCTGTTCATCGGCAAAGAGGAAGCGAGCCTACGCGAAATTCACGAAGCGTTGCAGCAGACATATTGCCGCACCATCGGCGCTGAATTTACGCATATCACCGATTCCGAGCAGCGCCAGTGGTTCCAGCAGCGTCTGGAAAGCGTGCGCGGCCGTCCGACGTACTCCGCCGACATCAAGAGCCACCTGCTCGAGCGCGTCACCGCCGGCGAAGGTCTGGAAAAATACCTGGGTACCAAATACCCGGGTACCAAGCGTTTCGGTCTGGAAGGCGGCGAGAGCCTGATTCCGATGCTCGACGAGCTGATCCAGCGTTCCGGTTCCTACGGCACCAAGGAAATCGTTATCGGCATGGCCCACCGTGGTCGTCTGAACGTGCTGGTCAACACCTTCGGCAAGAACCCGCGCGAGCTGTTCGACGAGTTCGAAGGCAAGAAGAAGGTCGAGCTGGGTTCCGGTGACGTCAAGTATCACCAGGGCTTCTCGTCCAACGTGATGACCACCGGCGGTGAAGTCCACCTGGCGATGGCGTTCAACCCGTCCCACCTGGAAATTGTATCTCCAGTGGTCGAGGGTTCGGTTCGCGCCCGTCAGGATCGTCGCAACGACCCTACCGGCGAGAAGGTTCTGCCGATCTCCATCCACGGTGACGCGGCATTCGCCGGTCAAGGTGTGGTCATGGAAACCTTCCAGATGTCGCAGACCCGCGGGTTCAAGACCGGCGGCACCGTGCACATCGTGATCAACAACCAGGTCGGTTTCACCATCAGCAACCCGCTGGACTCTCGCTCCACCGAGTACGCGACCGACGTTGCGAAGATGATCCAGGCGCCGATCCTCCATGTGAATGGTGATGATCCGGAAGCCGTGTTGTTCGTGACCCAGCTGGCCATCGACTACCGCATGCAATTCAAGCGTGACGTGGTGATCGACCTGGTCTGCTACCGTCGTCGTGGCCACAACGAGGCCGACGAGCCAAGCGGTACCCAGCCAATCATGTATCAGCAGATCACCAAACAGCGCACCACCCGTGAGCTGTATGCCGATCGTCTGACTCAGGGCGGAGTGCTGGACGCAGAGCGTGTTCAGGCGAAAGTCGACGAATACCGCAATGCGCTGGACAACGGTCTGCATGTTGTAAAAAGCCTAGTCAAAGAGCCGAACAAAGAGTTGTTCGTGGACTGGCGTCCGTATCTGGGCCACGCCTGGACCGCGCGTCACGACACTCGCTTCGATCTGAAAACCTTGCAGGAACTGTCCGCCAAGCTGCTGGAAATTCCGGAAGGCTTCGTGGTTCAGCGCCAGGTCTCGAAAATCTACGAAGACCGTCAGAAAATGCAAGCCGGCGGCCTGCCGATCAACTGGGGTTACGCCGAAACCATGGCGTACGCGACCCTGGCGTTCGAAGGTCACCCGATTCGCATGACGGGTCAGGACATCGGTCGCGGTACGTTCTCGCACCGTCACGCGGTCTTGCACAACCAGAAAGACGCGGGTACCTACATCCCGCTGCAAAACCTGTACAAGGGCCAGCCACGTTTCGATCTGTACGATTCGTTCCTGTCCGAAGAAGCCGTGCTGGCGTTCGAATACGGTTACTCGACCACCACGCCTGAGGCGCTGGTGATTTGGGAAGCCCAGTTCGGCGACTTCGCCAACGGTGCCCAGGTGGTTATCGACCAGTTCATCACCAGTGGCGAGCACAAGTGGGGCCGTCTCTGCGGTCTGACCATGCTGCTGCCGCACGGTTATGAAGGTCAGGGTCCGGAGCACTCTTCGGCTCGTCTGGAGCGTTACCTGCAACTGTGCGCCGAGCACAACATTCAGGTAGCCGTACCGACTACGCCGGCTCAGATCTACCACTTGCTGCGTCGTCAGGTGATTCGCCCGCTGCGCAAGCCATTGATAGTCCTGACGCCGAAGTCGCTGCTGCGTCATAAACTGGCCATCTCGACCCTGGAAGATCTGGCCGAAGGTTCGTTCCAGACCGTTATCCCGGAAATCGATGTTCAAGACCCGAAAAAGGTCGAGCGCATTGTTCTGTGTAGCGGCAAGGTCTACTACGACCTGCTGGAAAAACGCCGTGCCGAAGGTCGTGACGACATCGCCGTCGTGCGTATCGAGCAGCTGTACCCATTCCCTGAGGACGACTTGAACGAAGTCCTGGCTCCGTACACCAACCTCAAACATATCGTTTGGTGTCAGGAAGAGCCGATGAACCAGGGTGCCTGGTACTGCAGCCAACACCACATGCGCCGCATCGTTGGCAATCACAACAAAGCACTCTTTCTCGAGTACGCCGGTCGTGATGCTTCCGCTGCACCTGCTTGTGGTTATGCATCGATGCACGCTGAGCAGCAGGAAAAACTGCTGCAAGACGCCTTTACTGTTTAACGCCTTCGCGCACCTGAAACCGAATTTAAGGACCCACAGATAATGGCTATCGAAATCAAAGCCCCCACTTTCCCGGAATCGGTTGCCGATGGCACCGTTGCCACCTGGCACAAAAAGCCGGGCGACGCCGTCAAGCGCGATGATCTGATCGTCGACATCGAAACTGACAAAGTCGTACTGGAAGTGTTGGCCACCGCTGATGGCGTGCTGGGCGCTATCGTCAAGAACGAAGGCGACGTCGTTCTGTCCGACGAAGTCCTGGGCTCCATCGAAGCGGGCGGCGCTGCTGCCGCTCCAGCTGCTGCCGCTGCTCCGGCCGCTGCACAAGCTGCTGCTCCAGCCGCTGAAGGCGAAGATGATCCTGTTGCTGCACCGGCTGCTCGCAAGCTGGCTGAAGAAAACGGTATCAACATCGCTTCCGTTGCCGGCACTGGCAAAGGCGGTCGTGTGACCAAGGAAGACGTTGTTGCCGCTGTAGCTGCCAAGAAAGCCGCTCCGGCTGCCGCACCTGCCAAGGCTGCTGCTCCTGCCGCTGCTGCTCCAGTGTTCGCTGCCGGCGATCGCATCGAGAAGCGCGTACCGATGACCCGCGTACGGGCCACCGTCGCCAAGCGTCTGGTTGAAGCTCAATCGAACATGGCAATGCTGACCACTTTCAACGAAGTCGACATGACCGAAGTCATGGCCCTGCGTTCGAAGTACAAGGACCTGTTCGAGAAGTCCCACAACGGCGTGCGCCTGGGCTTCATGTCGTTCTTCGTCAAGGCTGCCACCGAAGCGCTGAAACGCTTCCCGGCTGTCAACGCGTCGATCGACGGTGCTGACATCGTTTATCACGGCTACGCTGACGTCGGTGTTGCTGTTTCCAGCGACCGCGGCCTGGTTGTTCCGGTTCTGCGTAACGCCGAACTGATGAGCCTGGCTGAAATCGAAGGCGGCATCGCCACCTTCGGCAAGAAGGCTCGTGACGGCAAACTGTCGATGGACGAGATGACCGGCGGTACGTTCACCATCACCAACGGTGGTACTTTCGGTTCGATGATGTCGACGCCGATCGTCAACCCGCCGCAAGCGGCCATCCTGGGCATGCACAACATTCTGCAGCGTCCTATGGCGATCAACGGTCAGGTGGTTATCCGTCCGATGATGTACCTGGCGCTGTCCTACGATCACCGTCTGATCGATGGCAAAGAAGCTGTGACCTTCCTGGTTACCATCAAGAACCTGCTGGAAGACCCGGCTCGTTTGCTGCTGGATATCTGATTTCGTTGCACGGGCCGTTCAGTGATGGACGGCCCTCCTGTAATGACCAGCTTCGTCCCACGACGGTCCCCAAAAGGGGCCGTCCGGTTTGATTTGAGAAGGAATGACACATGACTCAGAAATTCGACGTGGTAGTGATTGGTGCGGGCCCTGGCGGCTACGTGGCGGCCATTAAAGCAGCGCAACTGGGCCTCTCCACTGCCTGCATCGAGAAATACACCGACAAGGAAGGCAAACTGGCCCTCGGCGGTACTTGCCTGAACGTCGGCTGCATTCCATCCAAGGCGCTGCTGGACAGCTCCTGGAAATACAAGGAAGCCAAAGAAGGCTTCGCGATCCACGGTATCAATCACGCTGGCGTGACCATGGACGTGGCGGCAATGGTTGGCCGTAAAGCCAACATCGTCAAAGGCCTGACCTCTGGCGTTGCCACCTTGTTCAAGGCTAACGGCGTCACTTCCCTGCAAGGCCACGGCAAACTGCTGGCCGGCAAGAAAGTCGAGCTGACCAAGCCAGACGGCACCGTCGAAATCATCGAAGCCGAGAACGTGATCCTGGCTTCGGGCTCGCGTCCGATCGACATTCCACCGGCTCCGGTTGACCAGAACGTGATCGTCGATTCGACGGGTGCACTGGAATTCCAATCGGTTCCAAAACGTCTGGGCGTGATCGGCGCTGGCGTGATCGGTCTGGAATTGGGTTCGGTCTGGTCCCGTCTGGGTTCCGAAGTCGTTGTTCTGGAAGCCCTGGAGAAGTTTCTGCCAGCGGCTGACGACGCCGTTTCCAAAGAAGCCTACAAAACCCTGACCAAACAAGGTCTGGACATCAAGCTGGGCGCTCGCGTCACCGGTTCCAAAGTGAACGGCAACGAAGTTGTCGTGAACTACACCGATGCCAATGGCGAACAGAACATCACGTTCGACAAGCTGATCGTTGCCGTTGGTCGCCGTCCGGTGACCACCGAGCTGCTGGCAGCTGACAGCGGTGTGAACATCGACGAACGTGGCTTCGTTTTCGTTGACGACCAGTGCGCCACCAGCGTTCCAGGCGTTTACGCGATCGGCGACGTGGTTCGCGGGATGATGCTGGCGCACAAGGCGTCCGAAGAAGGCATCATGGTGGTTGAGCGTATCAAGGGCCACAAAGCCCAAATCAACTATGACCTGATCCCGTCTGTTATTTATACTCACCCGGAAATCGCGTGGGTCGGCAAAACCGAGCAGACCTTGAAGGCTGAAGGCGTTGAAGTTAACGTTGGCACCTTCCCGTTCGCAGCCAGTGGCCGTGCCATGGCAGCCAACGATACCGGCGGTTTCGTGAAAGTCATCGCTGATGCCAAGACTGACCGCGTATTGGGCGTCCACGTGATTGGCCCGAGTGCTGCAGAACTGGTTCAGCAGGGCGCGATCGGTATGGAATTCGGCACCAGCGCGGAAGACCTGGGCATGATGGTTTTCTCCCATCCGACCCTGTCCGAAGCCTTGCACGAAGCAGCTCTGGCTGTGAATGGCGGCGCCATCCACATTGCCAACCGCAAGAAGCGTTAAGACAAGACAATAAGAAACCACGGCGGAAGGCCCGTCGTGAGCCTTGCGTGCAAGACTCACCGCGGAATGTCCGCCGGACGCAGCCTTGCGTAGTTTCACCGGTTATCCGGAACACCTACGCAAGCAGCAGTCACAGGTGGTGCGGCACTTGAACAAGTGCAGCACCGAATGCGCAGTACCTAACGAAGACGGTAATAAGCATGAATCTTCACGAGTATCAGGGTAAGCAGCTGTTCGCTGAATACGGCCTGCCAGTATCCCAGGGTTTCGCCGTAGACACCCCGGAAGCAGCAGCAGAAGCGTGCGACAAGATCGGCGGGACCGAATGGGTTGTCAAAGCCCAGGTTCACGCAGGTGGTCGCGGTAAAGCGGGCGGCGTTAAGCTGGTTCGCAGCAAAGAAGACGCCAAAGCCTTCGCTCAACAGTGGTTGGGCAAGCGTCTGGTGACTTACCAGACTGATGCCAATGGTCAGCCAGTCACCAAGATCCTGGTTGAATCGTGCACTGATATCGCTAAAGAGCTGTACCTGGGCGCTGTCGTTGACCGTTCGAGCCGTCGCATCGTGTTCATGGCTTCCACCGAAGGTGGCGTGGACATCGAGAAAATCGCTCACGACACCCCTGAGAAAATCCTCAAGGCCACTATCGATCCACTGGTTGGCGCTCAGCCATTCCAGGGTCGCGAGCTGGCATTCCAGCTGGGTCTGGAAGGCAAGCAAGTCGCTCAGTTCGCCAAGATCTTCGTAGGTCTGGCCAAGCTGTTCAAGGATCACGACCTGGCTCTGCTGGAAGTGAACCCGCTGGTGATCAAGGCTGACGGCGATCTGCATTGCCTCGACGCCAAGATCAACATCGACGCCAACGCCATGTACCGTCAGCCTAAGCTGAAGACTTTCCACGATCCGTCGCAAGACGATCCGCGCGAAGCGCACGCTGCCAAGTTCGAACTGAACTACGTAGCGCTGGAAGGCAACATCGGTTGCATGGTCAACGGTGCTGGCCTGGCCATGGGTACCATGGACATCGTCAACCTGCATGGCGGCAAACCAGCCAACTTCCTCGACGTGGGCGGCGGTGCTACCAAAGAACGCGTTACCGAAGCGTTCAAGATCATCCTGTCCGACACTAACGTCGCTGCAGTATTGGTCAACATCTTCGGCGGCATCGTTCGTTGCGACATGATTGCCGAAGGCATCATCGGTGCGGTGAAAGAAGTCGGCGTGAAAATCCCGGTTGTTGTTCGCCTTGAAGGCAACAACGCTGAGCTGGGCGCTAAAGTACTGGCAGAAAGCGGTTTGAACATCATCGCTGCTACCAGCCTGACCGACGCTGCTCAACAAGTTGTCAAAGCTGCGGAGGGCAAATAATGAGCGTCCTGATCAATAAAGACACCAAAGTTATCTGCCAGGGTATTACCGGTTCGCAAGGTAGTTTCCACACCCAGCAAGCCATCGAGTACGGCACCAAGATGGTTGGCGGCGTGACTCCTGGCAAAGGCGGCACCGAACACCTGGGTCTGCCAGTGTTCAACACCGTGAAAGACGCTGTAGCTGCCACTGGCGCCACCGCCAGCGTGATCTACGTTCCAGCTCCTTTCTGCAAGGACTCCATCCTGGAAGCAGCATTCGGCGGCATCAAGCTGATCGTTTGCATCACTGAAGGCATTCCTACCCTGGACATGCTGGATGCCAAGGTCAAGTGCGACGAGCTGGGCGTAGTCCTGATCGGTCCTAACTGCCCAGGCGTGATCACTCCAGGCGAATGCAAGATCGGCATCATGCCAGGTCACATTCACTTGCCAGGCAAGGTCGGTATCGTTTCCCGTTCCGGCACCCTGACCTACGAAGCTGTGAAGCAAACTACTGACGCCGGTTTCGGTCAGTCGACTTGCGTCGGCATCGGCGGTGACCCGATCCCGGGTTCGAACTTCATCGACATCCTGAAGCTGTTCCAGGAAGACCCGAAGACCGAAGCGATCGTGATGATCGGTGAGATCGGCGGTTCGGCTGAAGAAGAAGCGGCTGCCTACATCAAGGCACACGTGACCAAGCCGGTTGTTTCCTACATCGCTGGTGTGACTGCCCCTGCGGGCAAGCGCATGGGCCATGCTGGCGCAATCATCTCTGGCGGCAAAGGCACTGCAGACGAGAAGTTTGCTGCCCTGGAAGACGCAGGCGTTAAAACCGTGCGTTCGCTGGCAGACATCGGCAAGGCTTTGTCCGAGCTGACCGGTTGGGCGATCAAGTAAGCCTCGCGCCTATCTGACGCTTCACCAAACAAAGGCCACCTTCGGGTGGTCTTTGTCATTTCCGGGATTTGTGTTGGTCGTGCCGGCCCCTTCGCGAGCAAGCCCGCTCCCACATTTGATCGCATTCTAATGTGGGAGCGGGCTTGCTCGCGAAGGCGGACTTACAGGCGACAACCATTAACATGTAAAAACGCGACACGGAAATGTCGCGTATCGGATAGATCGCACCCTAACAGTGCGTTTGTCGGGCAAATTCGTTAGGCTAGCAGCCATTTTTGCGTCCGCGGCCCACAAGGTTGTTACGCGCTAAACGGGTCAGTCCTATACGGACCGACAGCATTTCCCTCACCCCTCAGGGAAATCCCTCTCTAAATTCCGATTCAGTAGTGTGGTATTTCCTTAATGAAAGTGTTGAAAGGCCAGGACATCCTGGCACTTGGTTTTATGACGTTTGCCCTGTTTGTCGGGGCTGGCAACATCATCTTCCCGCCTATCGTCGGTCTGCAGTCTGGTCCAAATGTCTGGATGGCGGCGCTGGGCTTTCTGATCACCGCGGTCGGTCTGCCGGTGATCACCGTTGTCGCCCTGGCCAAGGTCGGTGGCGCCATGGATGCCTTGAGCAGCCCGATCGGGAAAGTCGCCGGTGGCCTGCTGGCTGCCGCGTGCTACCTCGCTGTCGGCCCGCTGTTCGCGACACCGCGCACCGCCACCGTGTCGTTCGAAGTCGGCTTGGCGCCACTGACTGGCGAAAGCCCGCTGGCGCTGTTCCTCTATAGCTCGGTGTACTTCCTGCTGGTGTTCTTCATCTCGCTCTATCCGGGCCGGCTGCTGGATACCGTAGGACGTTTCCTCGCACCGCTGAAGATCATCGCCCTGGCCGCGCTCGGCATCGCCGCGTTTGCATTGCCGGCCGGTGATGTCGGCGTGGCCACCCCGGAATACGTGGCGGCACCGTTCTCCCAAGGCTTCATCAATGGTTACCTGACCATGGATACCTTGGGTGCGCTGGTGTTTGGCATTGTCATCGTCAACGCAATCCGCTCCCGTGGCGTCGAGTCGCCGGTGCTGATTACCCGTTACGCGATCATCGCCGGGCTGATTGCCGGCGTGGGTCTGGCGCTGGTTTACGTCAGCCTGTTCCGTCTCGGTTCGGGCAGCCATGAAGTGGCCGCGGGTGCCACCAACGGCGCGGCGGTGTTGCACGCTTACGTGCAACACACCTTCGGCTCTCTGGGCAGCGGTTTTCTGGCGGTGCTGATTTCCCTGGCCTGTCTGGTGACTGCGGTGGGTCTGACCTGCGCTTGCGCCGAATACTTCAGCCGTGTGCTGCCGCTTTCCTACAAGACATTGGTCATCATCCTGGCCGCATTCTCCCTGCTGGTGTCCAACCTGGGCCTCACCAAGCTGATTGCGTTCTCGATCCCGGTGCTGACCGCAATCTACCCGCCGTGCATTGCCCTGGTCGCCCTGAGCTTCTGCAAGGACTTCTGGCATGAGCAGGGTCGAATCGTCGGTCCGGTGATGCTGGTGTCGTTCATCTTCGGTTTGATCGACGCCCTCAAGGGCGCGGGTCTGGCGGACTGGATGCCGACTCAGTTGTCCCACCTGCCGTTGAGCGAGCAAGGTCTGGCCTGGCTGGTGCCGTCGCTCATGACCCTGGTCGTCGCGGTGGTTTGCGATCGCCTGCTGGGCAAACGCGAAGAAGCACTGGCTTAAGCCGCTTCATGGCCCGCCACAAGCGGGTCGTGAACACACATGGAAATGCCCCGTATCAATCGATACGGGGCATTTTTTTTGGAGACGGTGCAGTGTCTTTTTCCTTGAGCTAACGTCGAAGCACTACTTGCTTTGCCAAACACATCACAAGGACCTGCATGTCGTTCATCCACGCCAACATGATCCACATCCTCGCCGCGCTCTGGTTCGCCATCTGCTGGGGCGGCTACACCCGTTATGCGACGTGGAAGGGTCGCGACACCGCGTGCCTGGCCAGCGTGCTGCACCTTTATCGCGAAGACTGGATGCGCCGAATGCTGTTGCGCGACAACCGCATCGCTGACGCCAGCGTGATCGGTAACCTGGAGCGCAACGCCTCGTTCTTCGCCTCCAGCACACTGATTATCCTGGCCGGCATTCTCACGGTGCTCGGAGCCTCCGAACGGGCAGTGTCGTTGTTGGCGGATATCCCGATGGTGCAGCAGGCCTCTCAAGGGATGTCCGAGATCAAGTTGCTGTGCCTGGCACTGGTGTTTGTCTATGCGTTCTTTACGTTCAGCTGGTGCATGCGCCAGTACAACTTTGCGGCAATTCTGGTGGGCTCGGCGCCGATGGTCGGTGAGCGTCACGTTTCCGAACAAGAGCGCAAAGCCTTTGCAGCCCGGGCGGCCCGCGTCATTTCCATGGCCGCCAACCAGTTCAACTTCGGACTGCGCTCTTACTACTTCGGGATGACCATGCTGGCCTGGTTCGTCAGCCCGTGGTTGTTCATGTTGATGAGTGCCGGCGTGGTGCTGGTGTTGTATCGCCGGGAGTTTCATTCCGACGTTCTCGACGTGATGGTCTATACACCTACAGAGGCGCCATTGCCTGAGTCGATTAAAGAGGCTGTTTGATGAGTATTCCGTTCTGGTGTGTGTTTATCAGTGCCCTGCTGATTTTTTTGGCAAAAATTCCTGTGGCCAAGGCAATGAATGACCAGGGCGGTTATGACAACCATCTGCCGCGTCAGCAACAGGCGCAACTGACTGGCTTTGGTGCCCGTGCGTTGGCGGCTCATCAAAACTGTTTTGAGGCGTTCATTCTTTTCGCGGTGGGGGTGTTGATGGCTCACACCACGCAGACAGCGGGGTGGCTGATCGACTTGCTGGCAATCATCTTCGTGATTTCGCGAATCATTTATTTGCTGTGCTATTGGGTTGATCTGGCCTGGCAGCGCAGCCTGGTATGGTCCGTTGGACTATCGTGTTCGTTGCTGTTGATGATTAGTCCGACTTTTAGAACTATTTTGCTGTAGCGCCTGCGTTGCAAACAAAAAACCAGGCAAAAGAAAACCCGCACTTGGCGGGTTTTCTTTATCACGCTAAAAACTGTTTTAGTTTTTAGGTGCTTCTTTTTTGGCTGCTTCGTTCGATTCAGCCTGAGCTTTGGCGGCTTCGGCGTTTTCTTTCGCCGCGTCGTTCACTTTATCCTGAGCTTTACTCATATCTTGCTGAGCTTGCTCGGCGTGTTTGTTAGCATCTTGAGCTTTGTCCTCGGATTTTTTATCGCAGGCTGCGAGACCGAGGGAAGCGGTCAACATCAAGGCAATAGCTAAAGTCTTACGCATGGGGTGTTTCTCCTTATGGAAAATATCTACTGGTCTTTCGAGCGCAGCCCATAGCGTTAAGTTCCTCAATTCATACAGATATATAAGTTTATTCCGACGGGAACTTTTACTAAAAACGCCTAGTGCGTTGCCTGAACACTAAGAAGAGTTTTATCAAAATGGCCGAAAACCCCGTTTTTGAGCGCGCTACACGATTTCTATCGGCGCTGCGACATTGTCAGGTACTTGGGCTGCGGGTTCACAGCGCCAGCAGCGAAGGCCTGACAGTCATCCTGCCGTACAGTCCGCAAATTGTTGGCAACCCGCAAACCGGCGTTATTCATGGCGGGGCGCTGACCTCGCTGATGGACACGGCCTGCGGCATGTCCACCCTCTGCGTGCTGCCCGAGTTCGAAGTTTGCCCGACCCTCGACCTGCGCATCGACTACATGCACGCTGCCGAGCCGCATAAAGATGTTTACGGTTTTGCCCAGTGCTACCGGGTGACCACGGATGTGATCTTTGCTCGCGGTTTCGCCTACCAGGACGATCCCGAGCAGCCCATTGCCCATGTAGTGGGCACCTTCATGCGTATGGGCAAAGCCATCAAGGGCACCAAAGGCTTTGGCGGCGTCATCGCCGGAGGTACGAAATGACCGACGCGTTCAAGGAACAACTCCAGCAGGCACATGAGCAGGGTGACTACGGCTCGCTGCTGCACCTGATTCCCTACGCCAAACTGATCGGCGTCGAATGTTCGCGGGTGGGGGATGATCTGCTGTTTCGCTTGCCGGCCAACAAGGACAACATTGGTAACCCTTTATTGCCGGCGATTCATGGCGGCGTGATCGCCGGGTTCATGGAGTTGTCCGCAGCGCTGCACCTGCTGATTTTCACCGGTTCGCCGGGTGTGCCGAAGATCATCGATTTCTCCCTAGACTATCTGCGAGCCGGGCAGTTTCGCGACACCTGGGCCAGATGCCAGGTTTGCCGGCAGGGTCGCCGGGTGGCAAACGTTGCGATTACGGCCTGGCAAAGCACTGAAGCCGAACCGATTGCCACAGCCCGCGCCCATTTCAAAATTGAAGAGCCCTTGAAATCCTGAACTCAGCCCCCAACTTTGATGACAACCCGCCGCCGACCCTTCAGGTCGCGGCCACTGCCATCTGATTGGAGTTTGATGACCATGAGTGTGGAAACTCAAAAGGAAACCCTGGGCTTCCAGACCGAGGTGAAGCAACTGCTGCACCTCATGATCCATTCGCTGTATTCCAACAAGGAAATTTTCCTTCGCGAATTGATCTCGAACGCCTCTGACGCTGTCGACAAATTACGTTTCGAAGCCCTGTCCAAGCCTGAGTTGCTGGAAGGTGGCGCCGAACTGAAAATCCGTGTGAGCTTCGACAAGGACGCTAAAACCGTCACCCTCGAAGACAACGGTATCGGCATGAGCCGTGAAGATGCGATCACCCACTTGGGTACCATCGCCAAATCCGGCACTGCCGATTTCATGAAACATCTCTCCGGCGATCAGAAAAAAGACTCGCACCTGATCGGTCAATTCGGTGTGGGTTTCTACTCTGCATTCATCGTCGCCGATAAAGTCGACGTGTTCAGCCGTCGTGCCGGTGCTGCTGCCAGCGAAGGCGTGCACTGGTCGTCCAAGGGTGAAGGCGATTTTGAAGTTGCCACCGTTGATAAAGCCGAGCGCGGCACCCGTATCGTCCTGCACCTGAAATCCGGTGAAGACGAATTCGCCGATGGCTGGCGTCTGCGCAACATCATCAAGAAGTACTCCGACCACATCGCTCTGCCGATCGAGTTGCCGAAAGAAGTGGCAGCCGTTGAAGGCGAAGAGCAACCGGCCGTTGAATGGGAAACCGTCAACCGCGCCAGCGCCCTGTGGACTCGCCCTCGCACTGAAGTGAAAGACGAGGAATACCAGGAGTTCTACAAACACGTCGCTCACGACTTCGAGAACCCGCTGAGCTGGAGCCACAACAAGGTCGAAGGCAAGCTCGAATACAGCTCGCTGCTGTACGTGCCGGCCCGTGCTCCGTTCGATCTGTACCAGCGTGAAGCGCCGAAAGGCCTGAAACTGTACGTGCAGCGCGTGTTCGTGATGGATCAGGCAGAGTCGTTCCTGCCGCTGTACCTGCGCTTCATCAAAGGCGTGGTCGATTCCAACGACCTGTCGCTGAACGTGTCGCGGGAAATCCTGCAGAAAGACCCGATCATCGATTCCATGAAGTCGGCGCTGACCAAGCGCGTTCTCGACATGCTGGAAAAGCTGGCGAAGAACGAGCCTGAGCAATACAAAAGCTTCTGGAAAAACTTCGGCCAGGTCATGAAAGAAGGCCCGGCAGAAGACTTCGCCAACAAAGAGAAAATCGCTGGCCTGCTGCGTTTCGCATCGACCAGCGGTGATGAAGGCGAGCAAGTGGTGGGTCTGGCCGAATACCTGGCTCGCGCCAAGGAAGGTCAGGACAAGATCTACTACCTGACCGGCGAAACCTACGCGCAAGTCAAAAACAGCCCGCACCTGGAAGTCTTCCGCAAGAAAGGCATCGAAGTGCTGCTGCTGACCGACCGCATCGACGAGTGGCTGATGAGCTACCTCAGCGACTTCGACGGCAAGAGCTTTGTCGACGTGGCGCGCGGTGACCTGGACCTGGGCAACCTGGATTCGGAAGAAGACAAGAAAGCTGCGGAAGAAGTCGCCAAGTCCAAAGAAGGTCTGGTTGAACGTCTGAAAGCTGCACTGGGCGATTCCGTTGCTGAAGTGCGGGTTTCCCATCGTCTGACCGACTCCCCGGCGATTCTGGCCATCGGCGAACAGGACCTGGGAATGCAGATGCGTCAGATCCTGGAAGCCAGCGGTCAGAAGGTTCCGGAATCGAAGCCGATCTTCGAATTCAACCCGGCTCACCCACTGATCGAGAAGCTCGACAACGAGCAGAGCGACGAACGCTTCGGCGACCTGTCGCACATTCTCTTCGATCAGGCAGCCCTGGCAGCCGGCGACAGCTTGAAAGACCCGGCCGCGTACGTGCGCCGTCTCAACAAGCTGCTGGTTGAACTGTCGGTTTAACTGCGTTGTACAAAAACCCGCTTCGGCGGGTTTTTTTATTCTGGTGTCTTTTACCGGGAGTTAGTCATGAGCCAAATCACTGTTCGTTCCGTCGCTTATCAGATTGATGGCCAGTCGTATGAAACCGTCTGGCGTTCGATGCCGACCACAAAGGCCCGGACCTCTACGGTCAGTCGGTCCGTGAAGATGAGATGAACGCGGCAGGCGGGGATTGGCAACTGCTGAGCTATGGCGGCGCGGTGCATTCCTTCACCGATCCGCACGCCAATGTGCCGGGCATGATGATGTATGACGCGAAGACGGCGGGGCGTGCGTTTGCGTCGATGTACAACTTGCTGGATGAAGTGTTTAAAGGCTGATAGTTTTTTTGATCTGACATCGTTGGTGTTAGTGCCGGCCTCTTCGCGAGCAAGCCCGCTCCCACATTAGATCGCGGTCAACTGTGGGAGCGGGCTTGCTCGCGAAAGCGGAGTCACTGGCGCTAAATATTTCAGGGTAGTTCGATCCGCTCACTTTCCCCCGGCACCGTCGGCCAATCCCCGGCCGCCCAGCGTCGCCGCGCCTCATCGATCAACGCCGGATCGCTCGCCACGAAGTTCCAGTTGATCCGCCGCGGCCCATCCAGCGGCGCACCACCAAACAGCACGGCATGACAATCGCTTTCAGCGAACAGCGTCATCTCTTTCCCGACCGGCAACACCACCAGCGAATGCGGTTCTACCAGCTCGCCATCCAGTTGCACCTCGCCGTCCAGCACATACAACGCCCGCTCTTCATGCTCGGTAGGAATCAGCAAAGTGGTCGCCGTTTGCAGGTTCAATTCGGCATACAAGGTAGGAGAAAGCACTGGGACCGGTGATTCCAGGCAAAAGCCTGACCCGGCAATCATCCGGATCTTCACCCCCAGGTTATCGCTGACCGGCAGCGTGGCCGCCGGGTGGTGACTGTAGTGTCCGGGGCCGTGCTCTTTATCTTTTGGTGAGGCCAGCCATATCTGCAAACCGTGCATCGTGAAGCCGCTGTTCTTCAACGCCTCAGGTGTACGCTCGACATGGGCAATCGCGCTGCCCGCCGTCATCCAGCTGACATCACCGGCGTCCACCACCTGGTCGGAGCCGAGGCTGTCCTTGTGCTGGATTTTTCCTTCGAACAAGTACGTGAGGGTCGACAGGCCAATGTGTGGATGCTGACGGATGTTCATGCCTTTTCCCGCCTCATAACGGGTTTCGAGCATGTGGTCGAAAAACACGAAAGGCCCGACGCTGCGGCATTTGGCTGACGGCAGCGGGCGAAGAATCGGCTGGCCTTCGACATCTTCGGCGCGGGGACGGATCACGAGCGGAGTGTTCATGCTGCATTCCAGGCTGAGCGGGTAATGCGTGGAGCATAACCCGCTTGCGCAGCCCTTGCCGCTATTGGCTGAAGGCACCTTCAGACAGGTGCGTTTCGATGCTGACGTCGGTGGTGGTCATCAACTTGTGGACCGGGCAACGGTCGGCCACGCGGTGCAGCTCATCGCGCTGAGCGTCGGTGAGCACACCTTTGAGGGTCAGTTTGACGTGGAGGGCATATTTACCTTTCAGCTCTTCGCTGTTGTCACGTTTGACTTCGACTGTGACACCGGTCAGCGGGATGTCTTTCTTCTTCGCGTACATCTTCAGGGTCAGGGCCTTGCAGGCACCCAGGGCCGCGTCGAAGTAATCGTGTGGCTCGGGCGCCGAGCCTTCGCCGCCGGCGAGTGTCGGTACGTCGGCAAAGAGTTCGTGGTCATCGATCTGGACGCTGTGACGAAAACCTTCGGTGGAGACGGTATTGACGGTGACAGTCATGGGAAACCTCGCAGGCAACAGGAAAAGTCATTCGATCAAAAAAGACCTTGAAGTTATAGAGCACTCTTCCTGTTACGCGTTCCACTTTTTCACTCGAGCATTGCCGTGCGCTGAATCGTTACCGCCCGGTGATCGAAGTAGTTGGGCGTTTTGATATCACGTTTTCGTCTTACGCAAAATTTCTCCGGGCCGATACCTTCTAAAGCAACCCGCTGCAGGGTTGATGCAGCGCTTTTGGAAGGAACCAGAGCAATGAGTATCAGAAGTCTCAATATTGCGCCGCGCGCGGGCCTGGGTTTTGGCCTGCTGGCGTTGATGGTGTTTGGATTGGGGGCGTTCGCCCTGCTGCAAATGTCGAACATGCGCGCGCAGTCCGATCAGGTCGATGACAACTGGCTGCCCAGCGTGATGGCGGTCGGGGAGATGAATCAGGACATGCTGCGGCTGCGGGCATTGACTATGCGTCTGCTGCTCAATCGGGACCCGCAGGCGCTGATGCAAAACGTCAACAAACTCAACGAACTCAAAGGCACCCTGGGTGAGCCTCAGCAGCGTTATGACGCGCTGATCGTGCTGCCCGAAGAGCGTGTGCTGTTCGATCGCTTCAAAGCCTCGGAGCAACACTACCTGCAGTTCCAGACTCAGGTGATGACGCTGTCGGCCCAGGGACGGGTGGAAGAGGCGGCCGCCATCCTCAATGGCGAGATGAGTCCGTTGGCCGATGAAATCACGGTCACCCTCAAGGCATTGGTCGAACTGAACAAGCACAACGCCAACCTGGCGACGGAGGCGGGGCGCCAGGTGTTCAGCCAATCGCGGGTCTGGGTGGGGGTGATGATCGGCCTGACGGCGCTGATGACCATCGGCCTGGCTCTGCTGCTGACCCGCAGCATCGTCGTGCCGCTTTCCCAATCATTGAAGGTGGCTGAAGGGGTGGCTGGCGGCGATCTCACCGGTGATATCAGCATCACCGGCAAGGACGAGCCGGCGCGGCTGTTGCACGCGCTCAAGAGCATGCAGGGGAGTTTGCGCGAGACCCTGCGGCGTATTTCCGACTCGTCCAGTCAGTTGGCCTCGGCCTCGGAAGAGCTCAGTTGTGTGACTGAAGAGGCCACCCGGGGCCTGCATCAGCAGAGCCTGGAAATCGACCAGGCCGCCACGGCGGTGAATCAGATGACCGCTGCGGTCGAGGAGGTCGCGAGCAATGCGGTGGCCACGTCCGAAGCGTCTCGGGAATCCGACCGGATCGCCCAGCACGGTCGCGAGCAGGTGCATCAGACCGTGTTGTCCATCGAATCCCTGGCCGACGATGTCACGGCCAATGCGACCCAGGTCGAGGACTTGGCGCAGAAGGTTTATGGCATCAGCAAAGTCCTGGATGTGATTCGCTCGATTGCCGAGCAAACGAACTTGCTGGCCCTGAACGCGGCCATCGAAGCGGCGCGGGCCGGGAGTGCCGGGCGCGGGTTTGCGGTGGTGGCCGATGAAGTGCGGGCGCTGGCGCACCGGACGCAGCAATCGACCCAGGAAATCGAGCAGATGATTACTGGCATCCAGCAAGGCACCGATGCTGCGGTCAGCTCGATGCAGCAGAGCAACACGCGGGCGCGTTCGACCCTGGAAGTGGCGAAAGCAGCGGGCACGGCGCTGGAGGAAATCGCCACGGCGTTTACCCTGATCAATGAGCGCAACCTGGTGATCGCCAGCGCTTCAGAGGAACAAGCGGCTGTCGCGCGCGAGGTGGATCGCAACCTGATGAACATTCGCGATCTTGCGTTGCAGACGTCGGCCGGGGCGAATCAAACCAGTGCTGCTAGTCAGGAACTGTCTCGGTTGGCCGTGGATTTGAATACCCTGGTGGCGCGTTTTTCGGTCTGAATGCCAGACGAACAAAGTGCCCCGGTCATGCTACCGGCTGGCTGTGCAAGGTTGCGGGTGGCGCCATCCCGGCCTATGGTCCAAGCGATACTTTGCCTGCGACTGGCGTGCGATGATTCGCCGCCGGTTGCTGTCCATCCAGTGCTGATTTTCGTAGCGAGGTGACGACATGCCCACCGACTCCCGACCCGCCGTACTCGAACTGATCGGTAACACGCCGCTGGTGCGCGTCAGCCGTTTCGATACCGGCCCGTGCACGCTGTTCCTCAAGCTCGAATCGCAGAACCCCGGCGGCTCGATCAAGGATCGCATCGGTCTGGCGATGATCGACGCCGCCGAGCGCGATGGCCGCTTGCGTCCCGGCGGCACCATCGTCGAAGCCACCGCCGGCAACACCGGCCTTGGCCTGGCGCTGGTCGGCCGTGCCAAGGGCTACCGAGTGGTGTTGGTGGTGCCGGACAAGATGTCCACCGAGAAGGTCTTGCACCTCAAGGCGATGGGCGCCGAGGTGCACATCACCCGCTCCGACGTTGGCAAGGGGCATCCCGATTACTACCAGGACGTAGCGGCGCGGCTGGCGCAGGAAATTCCCGATGCCTTCTTCGCCGATCAATTCAACAACCCGGCCAACCCGCTGGCCCACGAATGCAGCACCGCGCCGGAGATCTGGGCGCAGACTCAACATGATCTGGACGCTATCGTCGTCGGCGTTGGGTCGGCCGGTACGCTGACTGGGCTGACTCGTTTCTTTCGCCGCGTGCAACCGGACCTGGTCATGGTGCTGGCCGATCCAGTCGGCTCGGTGATGGCCGAATACAGCCGCAGCGGCACCATGAACACGCCCGGCTCCTGGGCGGTGGAGGGCATCGGCGAGGACTTCATTCCGTCGATTGCCGACCTGTCCAGCGTGCGCCACGCCTACTCGATCAGCGACGAGGAAAGCTTCGATCATGCCCGCCAACTGCTGCGCGCCGAAGGCATACTCGGCGGCTCTTCGACCGGCACACTGCTGGCGGCGGCGCTGCGTTACTGCCGCGAGCAGACCGAGCCGAAGCGGGTCGTCAGCTTCGTCTGCGACACCGGCACGCGCTACCTGTCGAAGGTCTACAACGACCAGTGGATGAACGATCAGGGCCTGTTGCAGTACAAACATTACGGCGATCTGCGCGACTTGATCTCACGGCGCTTCGAGGATGGCCGGGTGATCAGCGTGGGCCCGGACGATACGTTGCTCACCGCGTTCCAGCGCATGCGCCTGGCGGATGTCTCGCAACTGCCGGTGCTGGAGGGCGGGCAGCGGCTGGTCGGCGTGATCGACGAGTCCGACATTCTGCTGGGCATGCAAGAAGAGGCTTCGCACTTTCGCGCGAGCGTGGCCAGCGCGATGACCGATAAGCTGCAAACTCTGCCTCCAGGCGCCAGTCTGGCTGAACTGCGGGCGGAGCTCGACCGTGGGCTGGTGGCGATCATCGCTGACGCTTCGGGCTTCTACGGCTTGATTACTCGAGTCGACATGCTCATTCATCTACGGAGATCCCTTACATGAGTCAACACGATGAAAACGCTGTGCCACGTGCCTTCGCCACCCGAGTGATCCATGCCGGGCAAATGCCCGACCCTACCACCGGGGCGCTGATGCCGCCGATTTACGCCAACTCCACCTATTTGCAGCAGAGCCCCGGAGTGCACAAGGGCTTCGACTACGGGCGCTCGCACAACCCGACGCGCTTTGCGCTGGAGCGTTGCGTTGCAGACCTCGAAGGCGGCACCCAGGCCTTCGCGTTCGCCTCCGGGCTGGCGACGATCTCAACCGTGCTCGAATTGCTCGATGCTGATTCGCACATCGTCTCCGGCAACGACCTGTACGGCGGTACTTTTCGCCTGTTCGACAAAGTGCGTCGGCGCAGCGCCGGGCATCGCTTCAGCTTCGTCGACCTGACTGATTTGTCGGCCTTCGAAGCGGCGTTGCAGGACGACACGCGGATGGTCATGGTCGAGACGCCGAGCAATCCTTTGCTGCGCCTCACCGACCTCGTTGCCATCGCGCGCATCTGCCGCCAGCGAGGCATTATTTGTGTCGCCGACAACACCTTTGCCAGCCCCTGGATACAGCGCCCGCTGGAGCTTGGCTTCGACATCGTGCTGCACTCGACCACCAAGTACCTGAACGGCCACTCCGACGTGATCGGCGGCATTGCGGTGGTCGGACAAAACGCAGACCTGGCGGAGCGTCTGGGCTTCCTGCAGAACTCGGTAGGCGCGATTGCCGGGCCGTTCGACGCTTTCCTCACCCTGCGCGGCGTGAAGACCCTGGCGCTGCGCATGGAACGCCACTGCAATAACGCGCTGGACCTGGCGCAATGGCTGGAACGTCAGCCGCAGGTGGCGCGCGTCTATTATCCGGGCCTGCCGTCGCACCCGCAGCACGCACTGGCGCAGCGGCAGATGCGCGGTTTCGGCGGGATGATATCCCTTGACCTGAACAGCGACCTGGCCGGCGCCACGCGCTTCCTCGAGAGTGCGCGGATCTTTGCCTTGGCCGAGAGCCTGGGCGGGGTGGAAAGCCTGATCGAGCACCCGGCGATCATGACCCACGCCAGCATCCCCGCGGATACTCGTGCGCAACTCGGCATCGGCGATGCGTTGGTGCGGTTGTCCGTGGGGGTCGAGGATGTCGAAGACCTGCGCGCCGACCTGGCACAGGCGCTGGCGCGGATCTGAATTTCAGCAGGCAAAAAAAATCCGGAACCCTTAGCGGATTCCGGATTTTTGTGTCGAGCCGGATCAGCTGCCTTTGACAGCCTTGCCGTTGACCGTACCGTCGAGGAGCATGATGTTGTACTCCTTGCCGTCGGTTTCAACCTGTTGCAGACGAACCAGCAGGTAATCCCAGTCCTTGGCGAACCACAGGACGGTGATGCGCTTGCTTTGTGTCGGATCGCGCACGCGCTCGACCTTGATGGCATCGATCTGGCCAGCCTTGGTGTCGACTTTTTCCGAACCCAGCACGCGGAAGTCATAGGTATCGACTTCGCCAGCATCGACGACCTGGTAACTCATGCTTTTCTTGCCGGCAGCCACATCGTGTTGCAGGGCCAGCTGATAAGTGGATTTGTCGACCATGCCACGGTTGAGCGGGATCTTGACCGGGTCACCCCGATCGGTGCCGGTGACCATTTTGTTGGTCCAGTCGAAATCCAGGTCAGCTTTCTTGGCTTTACCCAGGCCGCCACGTTCGAAGTGGTAGGACTGCGGCAGCAAGGTGTCCTTGTCCAAAGTCAGGGTGCTTTCTTCGGTCAGGCTGGCGATCATCATCGAGGCCTTGAAGCTGAGCTTCCAGGCGCCGTTGGCTTGTTTGGTCAGGCTGCGTTCAGCGGTGCCGCTCATGGGCAACTGCTTCCAGTCAGCGGTGTAGCTGGCGGAGAAAGGTTGAAGTTCTGCAGCCTGCGCAAATGGCAGTGCGAGCAGAGCGCAAGCGAAGAGCAGGGCGCGACGCATAAAATCTCCTAGGTTCGAATCAAGTGGCCGCTGGCCGCGAGTAACTTTCCATCCAGTAAAGCACCTTGCTCGCCGAGTGATACACGACCTTCGGCAAACCAGCGTACAGCCAGCGGGTAGATCAGGTGTTCCTGAACATGGACCCGCTGCGCCAGACTCTGCGGCGAATCGTGCAACTCTACCGGTATTACTGCCTGTACGACCAGTGGTCCGCCATCGAGTTCCTCGGTGACGAAGTGCACGGAGCAGCCGTGCTCGGTGTCGCCGGCCTCCAGCGCGCGCTGATGCGTGTGTAACCCTTTGTATTTGGGTAGCAGCGAAGGATGGATGTTGAGCAGGCGACCTTGGTAGTGGCGCACGAAGCCTGCGCTGAGAATGCGCATGAAACCGGCCAGTACCACGAGTTTGGGGTTGAACGCGTCGATCAGTTCGATCAGCGCGGCATCGAAGGCCTCGCGGCCTTCGAAAGCCTTGTGATCCAGGGTGCGGGTGTCGATACCCGCATCCCTGGCGCGTTGCAGGCCGTAGGCGTCGGCGCGGTTGGAAATCACCGCAGCGATGCGGGCCGGGCTGTCGCCGGTCCGCGTGCTGTCGATCAAGGCCTGCAAGTTACTGCCGGTGCCGGACACCAGCACCACCACATCACAGGTCTGGGACATCGGCACTTGCATCAGTGTGCCTTGAGGTTCTTCAGTTCAACCGAGGCCGCGCCTTCGGCAGCGGTGGAGATCTGACCGATGACCCAAGGCTGCTCGCCGGCTTCGCGCAGGACGTTCAGGGCGGTTTCTACGTGCTCTTGAGCAACGCAGATGACCATGCCCACGCCGCAGTTCAGCACGCGGTGCATTTCGTTTTCGTCAACGTTGCCTTTCTCTTGCAGCCAGTCGAACACGGCAGGACGGGTCCAGCTCGCGACGTCAACCACGGCTTGTGCGCCTTTTGGCAGAACGCGCGGGATGTTGTCCAGCAGGCCACCACCGGTGATGTGGGCCATGGCTTTGACCGCGCCGGTTTCCTTGATCAGCTTGAGCAGCGGCTTCACGTAGATACGGGTCGGGGCCATCAGCAGGTCGGTCAGCGGTTTGCCGTCGAGCTGGATGTTTTCGATGTCGGCACCGGACACTTCGATGATCTTGCGGATCAGCGAGTAGCCGTTGGAGTGCGGGCCGGAAGACGGCAGGGCGAGCAGGGCATCGCCGGCAGCGACTTTGGAACCGTCGATGATTTCGGATTTTTCCACGACGCCGACGCAGAAGCCGGCCAGGTCGTAGTCTTCGCCTTCGTACATGCCTGGCATTTCAGCGGTTTCGCCGCCAACCAGGGAGCAGCCGGACAATTCACAGCCAGCGCCGATGCCGGTCACGACCTGGGTCGCGGTTTCGACGTTGAGTTTGCCGGTGGCATAGTAGTCGAGGAAGAACAGCGGCTCGGCGCCGCAGACCACCAGGTCGTTCACGCACATGGCAACCAGGTCGATGCCGATGCTGTCGTGCTTGTTCAGGTTCAGCGCCAGGCGCAGCTTGGTGCCGACGCCGTCGGTGCCGGAAACCAGCACGGGCTGCTTGTAGCCGGCCGGGATTTCGCAGAGGGCGCCGAAACCGCCCAGGCCGCCCATGACTTCCGGGCGCGCAGTGCGCTTGGCGACGCTCTTGATGCGTTCGACCAATGCTTCACCGGCGTCGATGTCTACACCGGCGTCCTTGTAGCTCAGGGAGGGTTGCTTGCTCATGATCCAGGCCTTTAGGGGGGATTCAGGGGTAACGACCGAGTCCAGTGGGACCGCCGAAACAGACGAAGGCGAGTGCCGTCCGCGAATTTCAGGGTGCCCGGCTGTTGCCGGTCTGCGAAGGCGCGCGATTTTATCAGGCTTGAGGGGCAGCGGCCATCCTCACGCCGACGGCAGGGGCATATCAGCTTAAAAAAACCTTCATTGCCCGTGTTGGCCGCATCCTTCATGGCTGTATAAGGTATCGCTATTAACCGTCTATCGTTATGACAGTGCAAAAACTTACCAGGGTCAGGTGAATGTTTTGCTTGGGGGCGTGGTCACAGCCTTGCTCAATCCGGTTCACGCGGCCTGTTCCAGCCGCTCTTGTCGTCAGGAATCCTCCATGCGTTTTTTTTCTAGATTTTTGTTTGCGGGCTGTATGTCATTGGTCAGCCTGGCAAGTCATGCCGAAACCGTCAAAAATCTGTATCAGGTGCGTCAGCCTGTCAGTGGTCAAACCCCGGAAGTGCGTGATCAAGCGACCCAGCAAGCGCTGGATACGTTGGTGTTGCGTCTGACCGGCGATCCCAAGGCTGCGCAAAGTCCGGGGTTGGCGGCACTGCGCAAGGACCCGCAGCAAATCATCAGTCAGTACGGCTTTGACGCCGGCCCGCCGGAAGTGCTGAAGGTCGATTTCGACCCGGCCACCACCGAGCAAGCGTTGCGCCGTGCCGGGCTGTCGTTGTGGGGGGCGAACCGGCCTTCGATCCTCGGCTGGTGGTTGAACGATTCCACCGAGGGTTCGAGCCTCGTCGGCGATGGCCAGGCCAGTGCTGCACCGCTGCGCCGAGCGGCTCAACACCGTGGTCTGCCGCTGCGCCTGCCGCTGGCCGATCTGAGTGAGCAGATCGTCGCCACGGCACCGAATCTGGAAGGTACGGACGCGACACCACTGCGCGGGGCATCGGAGCGTTACAACGCTGACGCCTTGCTCGCGGTGCATGCTCGGGAAGAGGGCGGGCAGTGGCAGGCCAAGTGGCATTTGTGGCTCGGCGACAAGAAGGAGGCGGGCAGCGTGCAGGGCGCGGATCAGGCCGCGGTGGCCGATGCGGTGATGCTGGCGGTCAGTGAGCGGCTGGCGCCGCGGTTTGTCGTCAAGCCGGGTGTTTCGAGCGAACAATTAATTGAAGTGCAGGGCATGAATCTGGAGCACTACGCGACGCTTGGACGTTTGCTAGAGCCGTTTGGTGCGCGCCTGCAAAGTGTCGACGGCGACCGGATTCTCTATCGGGTCAATGGCAGCGCTGAACAGTTGAAGGCGCAATTGTCGCTGGCGAAGTTGCAGGAAGTCCCGGCCGGTGAGGCGTCAGCACCGACGGCTCCTGTTCAGCCTGTGGCCGACGGTTCGGCGCCTGCTGTAGCACCAAGTCCGGCCCCGGTGCCGCAGTTGCGATTCCGTTGGTAAGGTTTTCTTTCTTTATATAGATGCATATGGAGTTGTACATGGCCGATACGCGGCGTTGGTTCTGGTTGGGTGGGGTGATCCTGCTCTGCGCGTTTGTCTGGCTGTTGCATCCGATCCTGACGCCTTTTCTGGTGGCGCTGCTGTTGGCTTATTTGTTCGATCCATTGGTGGATCGGCTGGAGAAGGCCGGTCTGTCTCGGACCTGGGGCGTGGTGGCGGTATTTGCGCTGTTCACCTTGATCTTCACGACCTTGCTGCTGGTGCTGGTGCCGATGCTCGCCAAGCAGCTGTTCCGCTTGTACGAATTGGCACCGCAGATGCTCGACTGGTTGCAGCACACCGCACTGCCGTGGGCGCAATCGAAATTCGGACTCTCGGATAATTTCTGGAAATTCGACAAGCTCAAGGCAGCAATCAGCGAGCACATGGGCCAGACCACTGACATTGTCGGGGTCGTGCTGAGTCAGGCGACGGCTTCCGGGCTGGCGCTGATCGGTTGGCTGGCGAATCTGGTGCTGATCCCGGTGGTGAGTTTCTATCTGCTGCGCGACTGGGACCTGATGATGGCCAAGATCCGCGGCCTGCTGCCCCGTGACCGCGAAGAGCGCGTTGTGATCCTGGCGGGTGAATGCCATGAAGTACTGGGTGCGTTCGTGCGCGGTCAGTTGCTGGTGATGGTGGCGTTGGGCGTGATCTATGCGGCCGGCCTGATGTTGGTAGGGCTGGAGCTGGGGCTGTTGATTGGATTGATTGCCGGTCTGGCGGCGATCGTGCCGTACATGGGGTTCGTTATCGGGATCGGTGCGGCTTTGATTGCCGGGCTGTTCCAGTTCGGTGGCGATCTGTATCCCATGATCGGTATCGTCGCGGTGTTCATGGTGGGACAGGCGCTGGAAGGTATGGTGCTGACGCCATTGCTGGTGGGGGACCGGATCGGTCTGCACCCGGTGGCGGTGATCTTCGCGATTCTGGCAGGGGGCGAGCTGTTCGGTTTCACCGGTGTGCTGCTGGCGCTGCCGGTGGCGGCGGTGATCATGGTGCTGGTGCGGCATGTGCATGATTTGTATAAAGATTCTGATATCTACAGTGGTGCCGACGAGCCTGAGCTCTAAGGTTCGTTGATGGTGGGTAACGGGCGGCCTGGTTCCATGCCGGGTTGGCCCACATCCCTCGTGCGGCTGTCACATGCGCCGCCAAAGAAACTGTCATAAAACCAGGGTGTTAACGCAAACCTTTGATTTTGCTTGTGGTCTGTCGCATTGTGCGACCCGCCTCACGGGTATAAACTTCGCAAACTTTACACAGAGGCCACTAACGGTTCCTTTGGAACTGTTCAGTCAGCATGAAACCGATTCAGCTGCCCCTAGGTGTGCGTCTGCGTGATGACGCTACCTTTATCAATTACTATCCAGGCGCCAATGCCGCTGCACTCGGCTATGTCGAGCGGCTATGCGAAGCCGACGCCGGTTGGACCGAAAGCCTGATTTATCTCTGGGGCAAGGACGGGGTAGGGCGTACGCACTTGTTGCAGGCGGCCTGCCTGCGCTTTGAGCAGTTGGGGGAGCCGGCGGTGTATTTGCCGTTGGCCGAACTGCTTGATCGCGGCATCGCCATCCTCGACAACCTCGAACAGTACGAACTGGTCTGCCTGGATGATTTGCAGGCGGTGGCCGGTCGGGCGGATTGGGAAGAGGCGTTGTTCCATCTGTTCAATCGTCTGCGTGACAGCGGTCGACGCCTGCTGATCGCCGCGTCGACCTCCCCGCGTGAACTGCCGGTGAAGCTGGCGGACCTCAAATCCCGTCTGACGCTGGCGCTGATCTTTCAGATGCGTCCGCTCTCCGACGAAGACAAATTGCGTGCCTTGCAACTGCGCGCATCTCGTCGTGGTCTGCACCTGACCGATGAAGTCGGGCATTTTATTTTGACCCGCGGTACGCGCAGCATGAGTGCACTTTTCGAGCTGCTTGAGCGTCTCGATCAGGCCTCCCTTCAAGCTCAGCGCAAGCTGACGATTCCCTTTCTGAAAGAAACGCTTGGCTGGTAACAAACGCCTGGTAAAGCCAAGGCGCTAGCGGGTTTCGGCATATTTCAGGCGTCAAGAATTCCGCTTTCCGACAGGGCTGCAGGCTGCGCGAACGTCTAAAACGGGCTTAAGCGCTTAGATGTAAACGAGAAACCGGGAAGTCACATAAAGATCGATTGAATTTGCAAATGAGGTTGATAGCGGGCATAGTCTCGCCTTCTTTACAACTATCAGCCACGGTCGTGCCCATGCTAAATCGCTTTGCACCCCTCGTGCCTCTCGCACTCGTCACCCTGTTGTTCGGTTGCGCTGCTCACTCTCCAGTGTCCCAGCAAGAGCAACAACAGCAGGTTAAAAATTCTGCTACCGCCCAATCTTCCGCTCTTTATCAGCAAGCTCTTTTCCAGGAAGAGGCGGCCACCGAAAAAGAACTGGCAGACTTCGCCGGCGGCAAGTCCTACCAGCTCCCAGTTCTGGCTGACAGCATCCTCGAACGCGGCATGTCCCTGATCGGTACCCGTTACCGTTTCGGCGGCACTTCCGAAGCAGGCTTTGATTGCAGCGGCTTCATCGGTTACCTGTTTCGTGAAGAAGCCGGCCTGAACCTGCCACGCTCCACTCGCGAAATGATCAACGTCGACGCTCCGCTGGTTTCTCGCAGCAAACTGGAGCCGGGCGACTTGCTGTTTTTCGCCACCAATGGCCGTCGCGGGCGCGTCAGTCACGCCGGGATCTACCTGGGTGACAACCAGTTCATCCATTCGAGCAGCCGCAAAAGCGGTGGTGTCCGGATCGATAGCCTGGGCGACAGCTACTGGAGCAAGACCTTCATCGAAGCCAAGCGCGCACTGGCGATGGCGCCGATTGCAGCCCCCACGATCGTCACTGCTCGCAAGTAAGCGGACATTTTGTAAGGTGAACTTAAAGTCTTACTTGAAGTTTGCCGCGTAGCCGCTAGAATCCTGATCTATTATTGATGGCAAACCGCCTGCGCCCTGCGCAGGCGGTTTTCTTTTCTGCGCCCCCTGCAGAAAAAGCCGCAGCCAGATCAGGATGCTCTGCATATGTCGACGTCGGCCCGCCTCGCAATCATGTTCTTCGCAGCGCTGCTCAGCGCCTGCGCCAGCCGTACACCGCCACCTGCGCCGGTGGTTCGCGCGCCCATTGTTTTCAGTTCCTCCCAGCCATTCTCCCCTGAGGCAGAAGACGTACTGTTCCGCGCGCTCGGCCTGGTGGGCACGCCGTATCGTTGGGGTGGCAACACACCGGATTCGGGTTTCGATTGCAGCGGGCTGATCGGTTATGTCTACCGTGATGTCGCAGGCATTTCTCTGCCGCGTACCACGCGCGAGATGATCAGCATGCAGGCGGCCAGTGTGGGCAAGGAAGGCCTGCAGACCGGTGACCTGATCTTCTTTGCCACAAATGGCGGTTCTCAGGTCAGTCACGCCGGGATCTACGTCGGCGAAGGTCGCTTCGTCCATGCGCCAGCCACCGGCGGCACGGTGAAGCTCGACAGCTTGTCCAAAGCCTACTGGCAGAAAGCCTATCTGAGTGCCAAGCGCGTCTTGCAACCTGAGCACTTGGCGCGCAACCCCTAAATTGCAGAGGTTGTCATGACCGCTCGCACACTCAATCTCGACGATTCCCTGTATCAATACCTGCTCGACGTTTCCCTGCGCGAAACGCCGCTGCTCAAGCGTTTGCGTGACGAAACCCAGGCGCTGCCCATGGCTCGCTGGCAGGTGGCGCCCGAGCAAGGTCAGTTCCTTGCGCTATTGGTTAAGCTCACCGGCGCCAAGCGTCTGCTGGAAATCGGCACCTTCACCGGTTACAGCGCCTTGTGCATGGCGGCTGCATTGCCGGATGACGGTTCGCTGATCTGCTGTGACATACCCGGCGACTACAACACCACTGCGCGGCGTTACTGGCAGGAAGCGGGGCTTTCCGAGCGGATCGATCTGCGTCTGGGGCCGGCGCTGGAAACCTTGGCTCAACTGGATCAGCAACAGCCATTCGACCTGATCTTCATCGATGCCGACAAAGCCAACTACCCACGCTATCTGGAGCACGCCCTGCGTCTGCTGCGCGTCGGCGGTCTGGCGGTGTTTGATAACACGCTGTGGAGCGGACGGGTGCTTGAGGACAATCCCGAGAGCGAAGACACCCGAGCCATCCAGGCGCTCAATCGCGCCTTGAAAGATGACTCGCGTGTTGACCTGTCGTTGTTGCCAATAGGCGATGGTTTAACGCTGTGCCGCAAAAGGTAGGCGCTGAACCGATCTAATGTGGGAGCGGGCTTGCTCGCGAAAGCGCACTGACAGTCAACATTGATGTTGAATGTCATGACACCTTCGCGAGCAAGCCCGCTCCCACATTGGTTATGTGTTGGCAGTTGGAGATTTATTTTGCGGCCGACACGCGCCACACCTTATTGCCCACGTCATCCGCCACCAACAAATCACCCTGTTGGTCAATCACCACGCCTACCGGACGGCCCATGGCTTTTTCCTCGTCATTGAGGAAACCGGTAAGCACATCAATCGGCTGCCCGATCGGTTTCCCTGCACTGAACGGAACGAAAATCACTTTGTAGCCACTGTGCGGTTTACGGTTCCATGAGCCATGCTGGCCGACGAATGCCCCTTCCTTGAACTGCGCCGGTAGTCTGTTGCCTTCAGCAAACGTCAGGCCCAGTGATGCGGTATGCGGGCCAATCGCGTAGTCCGGAGCAATGGCCTTGGCCACCAGGTCGGGGTTTTGCGGTTCGACGCGGATGTCGACGTGCTGACCGTAATAACTGTAAGGCCAGCCGTAGAACCCGCCGTCTTTCACTGAAGTGATGTAATCCGGCACCAGATCGCTGCCGATTTCGTCGCGCTCGTTGACCGCTGTCCACAATGCGCCGCTCCGAGGTTCCCAGGCTAGCCCGTTTGGATTACGAATCCCCGAGGCGAAGATCCGATGGTTGCCGGTGGCGCGATCCACTTCCCAGATCGCCGCTCGACCTTCTTCCTTGTCCATGCCGTTTTCGGCCACGTTGCTGTTCGAGCCCACCGTGACATACAGCTTGCTGCCGTCCTTGCTGGCGATGACGTTTTTGGTCCAGTGGTGATTCAGCGTACCGCCCGGCAGGTCGATCACCTTCATAGGCTGCGACTTGATCGCCGTCTCGCCGTTTTCATAGTGGAAGCGCAGCAAGCGGTCCGTGTCGGCGACGTACAGGTCATTGCCGACCAGGGTCATACCGAAGGGCGAGTTGAGGTTTTCCAGGAACACCGTACGGGTTTCGGCGATGCCGTCGTGGTCCTTGTCCCGCAGCAGCGTGATGCGATTCGGGCTCGGTACTTTGGCGCCGGCACGGTCCATGACTTTGCCCATGACCCAGCCACGAATACCTTTGCCGTCATCGGGTTTGGGTGGTGCGTTGGTTTCGGCCACCAGCACGTCGCCGTTAGGCAATACGTAAAGCCAACGCGGGTGATCGAGACTTTCGGCAAACGCCGCCACCTGAGTCCCTGTCGCGGCGATAGGCTTCGCGCCGTTCGGCCAGCCGATCGCCGGGGCGATGTTCACCGTCGGGATCAGGGTCTTGTTCGGTTCTGGCAGCTTGGGTGACGGGCCGTAGCCGTCGGTGACTTGCAGCCTGGCGGTTTCACCACAGGCGACAAGCACTCCGGCGAGCACGATGACGAGAACGAGCGGGGGCTTGCGCATGCTGATCTTCCCTATGAATGCATTGACCTAATCAATAGAGAAGCACAGGTGTGCGATGGTTCAACCGGTCAGCCGCGGGCTTCCTTGAACAGCACGGCAATGCCGGGGTGATAGTTGCCGGCTTCGTTGCGCAACTTGCGATAGGCATAGGGGAAGTACCAGGCCACCGCGCAGGTGTGTTCCTTTTGCAGGTCGTCGACCATGTCCTGGAGTTCTTCCGGGGTGGCGCCTTGTTGGGCTTTTTGCGGCGCAACGAACAGGCAGCCGAGTTTCAGGTCGCTGGCGTAGCTGATGCGTTTGGCATCGCTAGTGATGTCTTGCAATGCTTGAGTCAGGTTCAGGCTGTTGACGCGTGGCCAGCGCTGGGTCGCCTGAAGGTAAGCGCGTTCTTCGCTGGTCGCGATAAACAGATCGGCGCGGCCGTTGCGTTCGCCTTCTTCGGTCTGTTTGCGGGTTGGTGTTTGTTGCAGCGTGATCATTTCTGCCATCCAGGCCGCGGCGGAAAGCAGGCTCAGGTTGGCTTTTTCGTCGAACCAGTAAGGCGTGTCGTTATCGCCGCGCACGGCGTTGTAGCGGTCGATACAGTCAAACCAGCGTTCCAGCACCGGGCGCAGGAATTCCAGCTTCGGATTGCTGATGATCATGCCTTGCATGTGGCTCACCCTTGTTATTGTGTTGTGAGATTGTGGCTCTTTGATATCACTGCTGAGAGTGTGGCACAAGATTGGCGTCAGATAATTGATCGACGGCAGTTATTCGCTCGCAGGCCGCCCGTCTTCAATTGACGCTCCATCCCCAACCCTCTAACCTTCGCGGCTTGTTTCAGGTGCTCTGTGACCTTGGTCGACAGAGTGAAACAGGGAAGCCGGTGAGCGATCTTTTCAATTCATGAAGGCTCACGATCCCGGCGCTGCCCCCGCAACGGTAAATGAGTGAAGACTGCGCCTTGAGCCACTGTGTCGACTGTCGACATGGGAAGGCGCGCAGTCAGGCCAAGTGCCGCTCATGAGCCCGGAGACCGGCCTGATCCATCCAGCGGCATCACGGTGGGCGATGCCAGGCTTCTTGCCGTCTATTCTTGTGTCTGCCCGCCGTTATCCAGCCTCAACGGAGAGCTCCCCCATGACTGATACCCCCGATCGTGACGAACGTCATCTGGCGCGCATGCTGCGCAAAAAAGCCGTGATCGACGAACGCATCGCCAATTCCCCGAATGAATGCGGCCTGCTGCTGGTGCTGACCGGCAACGGCAAAGGCAAAAGCAGTTCGGCCTTCGGCATGCTCGCCCGGTCCATGGGCCACGGCATGCAGTGTGGCGTGGTGCAGTTCATCAAGGGCCGCAGCAGCACCGGCGAAGAACTGTTCTTTCGGCGCTTTGCGGAACAGGTGCGTTTTCATGTGATGGGCGAGGGCTTCACCTGGGAAACCCAGGATCGCCAGCGAGACATCGCCGCCGCCGAAGCCGCGTGGGCGGTGTCGCGCGAATTGCTGCGTGACCCGTCGATCGGCCTGGTGGTGCTGGATGAATTGAACATTGCGCTCAAGCACGGTTATCTGGATCTGGACCAAGTGCTCAGCGACTTGCAGGCCCGTCCGCCGATGCAGCACGTGGTGGTGACCGGTCGCGGCGCGAAGCCGGAGATGATCGAACTGGCCGACACCGTCACCGAAATGGGCGTGATCAAGCACGCGTTCCAGGCCGGAATCAAAGCGCAAAAAGGCGTCGAATTGTGAGTCAGCCACGTCATTGCCCGGCGGTATTGATTGCCGCGCCGGCCTCCGGTCAGGGCAAGACCACCGTGACCGCCGCGCTGGCCCGTTTGCATCGCAATCGGGGGCGCAAGGTGCGCGTGTTCAAATGCGGCCCGGACTTCCTCGATCCGATGATTCTCGAGCGCGCCTGCGGTGCGCCCGTGTATCAACTGGACATGTGGATGGTCGGCGAGCAGGAAAGTCGTCGACTGTTGTGGGAAGCCGCCGGCGAAGCGGACTTGATCCTCATCGAAGGCGTCATGGGGTTGTTCGACGGTACGCCGTCCAGCGCTGATCTGGCGCGGCACTTCGGTGTGCCGGTGCTTGGTGTGATCGATGGCACTGCCATGGCCCAGACCTTTGGCGCACTGGCCTTGGGGCTGGCGCGTTATCAGCCGGACCTGCCGTTTGCCGGTGTGTTGGCCAACCGCGTCGGCACCCTGCGTCATGCGCAATTACTTGAAGGCAGCCTGACTGAAGGTTTGCGCTGGTACGGCGCCTTGTCCCGGGAAACCGGGATCGAATTGCCGAGTCGACACCTCGGGCTGGTTCAGGCCAGTGAATTGAACGATCTCGATCTGCGCCTCGATGCGGCGGCCGATGCACTGGCCAGCAGTTGCGAGGTCGCGCTGCCACCGGCGGTGGAATTCGCCGCGCCTGATGTGATCGATGCAGAACCGTTGCTGGCCGGAGTGCGTATCGCCGTGGCCCGTGACGAGGCGTTTGCCTTCACCTACGGCGCGAGCCTGGATTTGCTGCGAGCCATGGGCGCCGAGCTGCTGTTTTTCTCGCCGATCCGCGACGCCGGTTTGCCGGAGGTAGATAGCCTCTATCTGCCGGGCGGTTATCCCGAATTGCACCATGTGGCGCTGTCACAGAACACCACGATGCTGGCCGCAATCCGCGCTCACCATGCGGCGGGTAAACCGTTGTTGGCAGAGTGTGGTGGCATGCTTTATCTGCTCGATTCGTTGACCGATGTCGAGGGCACTCGCGCTGAATTAGTCGGCTTGCTGGCCGGTGATGCGGTGATGCAAAAGCGTCTGGCTGCATTGGCGTTGCAGGCGGTCGAATTACCGGAAGGTTCGCTGCGCGGGCACACCTATCACCACTCGCTGACCAGTACCGAGCTTGAACCTATTGCTCGTGGCTTGAGCCCGAACGGTGGGCGCGGGGCAGAGGCGGTTTACCGCGAAGGGCGGATGACGGCTTCTTATGTGCATTTCTATTTCCCGTCCAATCCATCGGCGATTGCCGCGCTGTTTGTGCCTGACCTTCAAGCCGCCTTCGCGAGCAAGTCGAATCGTCGCACCGCCGCTCCCACAGGGGACCGCGTTTCTTCAGGCAGCACACCTTCCAATGTGGGAGCGAGCTTGCTCGCGAAGAGGCCATGACCGACAACGCATTTTCCGAGGCTGAACGCGAAGCAGTTTATCGCGCCATCGGCGAACGCCGTGACATGCGTCATTTCAGCGGTGGCACGGTCGAGCCCGAGTTACTGCGGCGCCTGCTCGAAGCCGCGCATCAGGCGCCGAGTGTCGGCCTGATGCAGCCCTGGCGGTTCATCCGCATCAGCGATCGAGCCCTGCGCGGCAAGATCCAGTTGTTGGTGGAAGAAGAACGCATCCGCACCGCCGAAGCCCTCGGCGAGCGCACCGATGAATTCATGAAGCTGAAAGTCGAAGGCATCAACGACAGCGCCGAGGTTCTGGTCGCTGCGCTAATGGACGATCGCGAGCGCCACATCTTCGGCCGTCGCACCTTGCCCGAAATGGACATGGCCTCGCTGTCCTGCGCGATCCAGAACCTCTGGCTGGCCTCCCGCGCTGAAGGGTTGGGCATGGGCTGGGTCTCGCTGTTCGAGCCGCAAGCGCTGGCGGACCTGCTGGGTTTGCCAGCCGGAGCCAAGCCGACGGCCATTCTTTGCCTGGGGCCGGTCAAGGAATTCTATCCGGCGCCGATGCTGGTACTCGAAGGCTGGGCGCAGGCGCGTCCGCTCAGTGAGCTGCTGTATGAAAACTATTGGGGAGTGAGTCAATGAGTGTGGCGTTATTGAGTGTCGCCGCGGTTGCGCTGGATGCGCTTCTGGGTGAACCCAAACGCTGGCATCCGCTGGTGGCGTTCGGCCGTTTTGCCGACCGCATCGAGCAACGTTTCAACGGCGGCGGTGGCCGCGGCTGGCGCAGTCATGGCGTCACTGCCTGGGTGATCGCGGTGTTGCCGCTGACCCTGCTGGCCACGGCGTTTTCCTGGGCACCCTATGTCGGCTGGATCGTCGAAATTCTCGTGCTCTATTGCGCCCTCGGCATGCGCAGCCTTGGTGAACACGTCGAGCCGGTGGCCAAGGCGCTGCGCAGCGATGATCTGGACGAGGCGCGCAAACGGGTCAGTTATTTGGTCAGCCGCCAGACCAGCGAACTGGATAAAACCGAAGTCGCCCGCGCCGCCACAGAATCGGTGCTGGAGAACGGCAGCGACGCGGTATTCGCTGCGCTGTTCTGGTTTGCCGTGGCCGGTGCGCCCGGTGTGGTGCTCTACCGTTTGAGCAACACGCTGGATGCGATGTGGGGCTATCGCAACGAACGCTTCGAACGTTTCGGTTGGGCCGCGGCAAAGATCGACGATGTCCTCAACTATATTCCTGCACGCCTGGTGGCGCTGACCTACGCGCTGCTGGGCAAAACCCGACTGGCGCTGAAATGCTGGCGTACCCAGGGCCCGACCTGGGACAGCCCGAATGCCGGTCCGGTGATGGCAGCCGGTGCCGGAGCGCTCGGTGTCGAGTTGGGCGGGGCGGCGATTTATCACGGCGAACTGCATCAGCGTCCGCCACTGGGCGAAGGCATGCCGGCGGACGCCGACTCCATCGACCGCGGCTGGCAATTGGTCCAGCGCGGGGTATGGTTATGGTTACTGATCCTCTGCGTGGGGGCTGAATTCTATGCTTGAGCACGGCGGTCGGTTACGCAAGGCGGCGCTCGATTACGGCATCGCCGAAGCCGATTGGCTCGACCTGTCCAGCGGCCTCGCGCCCTGGCCGTTTCCGGTCCCGCAGATCCCATTGCGGGCCTGGGCGCGGTTGCCGGAAACCGATGACGGTCTGGAGCAGGCGGCGTGTGATTACTACGGCGCCGCTCAAGTGCTGCCGGTGGCCGGCTCGCAAATGGCGATCCAGTTGCTGCCGCGATTGCGCCGGGCCGGCAAGGTCGGCGTGCTCTCGCCGTGTTACGCCGAACACGCCGAAGCGTGGCGCCGCAATGGCTACATCGTGCGTGAAGTGCTGGAGCAGGAAATCGACTTCTATCTCGACAGCCTCGACGTGCTGGTGGTGGTCAACCCGAACAATCCTACCGGCCTGAGCCTGACACCGAGTCGGCTGCTCGACTGGCACTCGCGGCTGGCCCAGCGCGGTGGCTGGCTGGTGGTGGACGAGGCGTTCATGGACAACACACCGCAGCTGAGCCTGGCACCTTTTGCCAATCAGGTCGGGTTGATCGTGCTGCGTTCCTTCGGCAAGTTTTTCGGCTTGGCCGGTGTGCGCCTGGGTTTCGTGCTGGCCGAGCGCAAGTTACTCAAATTGCTGGCCGAGCAAGTGGGCCCGTGGGCGGTCAGCGGGCCGACGCGGGTGCTGGGGCAGGCCTGCCTGCTGGATACCGAAGGGCATGCCCGGCAGAGGGTTCGTGCTGAAGAAGCCAGCGAGCGTCTGGCGCTGCTGCTTGAACAGCATGGTTTCAAACCACAGGGCGGCTGCGCCTTGTTTCAATGGCTGATCACCGACCGCGCCGAAGCCCTGCATGAGTTCATGGCCCGGCGCGGCATTCTGCTGCGGTTGTTCACGCACAACAGCAGTCTGCGTTTCGGCTTGCCCGCCGATGAAGCCGACTGGACACGTCTCGCGCAAGCGTTCGAAGCCTACGCTAGGGAAACCCAATGACTACGCTGATGGTGCAAGGCACCACTTCCGACGCCGGTAAAAGTACGCTGGTGACGGCGTTGTGCCGCTGGGTCGTGCGTCAGGGCGTCAGCGTCGTGCCGTTCAAGCCGCAGAACATGGCGCTCAACAGTGCCGTGACCGCCGACGGTGGCGAGATCGGTCGCGCGCAAGCGGTGCAGGCTCAGGCGGCCAACCTTGCGCCGCACACCGACATGAACCCGGTGCTGCTCAAACCCAACAGCGATACCGGCGCCCAAGTGATCATCCATGGCCGCGCGGTCACGACGATGAACGCGGTCGCGTATCACGACTACAAAGCCATCGCGATGCAAGCAGTGCTGGCCTCGCATGAACGGCTGAGCGCGGCTTATCCAGTGGTCATGGTCGAAGGCGCGGGCTCGCCGGCGGAGATCAATTTGCGCGCTGGCGACATCGCCAACATGGGCTTTGCCGAGGCGGTGGATTGTCCGGTGGTGTTGATCGCCGACATCAATCGCGGCGGGGTTTTTGCGCATCTGGTGGGCACGCTGGAACTGTTGTCGCCCAGCGAACAGGCGCGGGTCAAAGGCTTCATCATCAACCGGTTTCGCGGCGATATCGCTTTGCTGCAACCGGGTCTCGACTGGCTGGAAGCGCGCACCGGCAAACCGGTGATCGGCGTTCTGCCTTACGTGATGGACCTGCACCTGGAAGCCGAGGACGGCATCGACCAGCGTCAGACCGACAAGGCCGACCAGGTGCTGAAAGTGCTGGTGCCGGTGCTGCCGCGGATCAGCAACCACACCGATTTCGATCCGCTGCGCTTGCATCCGCAGGTGGATCTGCAATTCATCGGCCCCGGTCCGGCAATTCCGCCGGCTGACCTGATGATTCTCCCCGGCTCGAAAAGCGTGCGCAGTGACCTCGCGTATCTGCGGGCCAATGGCTGGGACACCGCGATCAGTCGTCATCTGCGTTATGGCGGCAAAGTGCTCGGCATTTGCGGTGGTCTGCAAATGCTCGGCGAGCAGGTACACGACCCGCTAGGCCTCGAAGGTGCACCGGGTTCCAGCGTCGGTTTGGGCTTGTTGGCGTTCGAAACCCAGCTCGAAGAAGAGAAGCAATTACGCAATGTGCGCGGGCGTCTGGCGCTCGAAAATGCGCCAGTCAGCGGCTATGAAATTCATGCCGGCGTGACCACCGGGCCGGCGCTGGAAAACGCCGCGGTGCAGCTGGACGACGGTCGCTGCGACGGTGCGCAAAGCGTGGACGGGCAGATTTTCGGCACCTATCTGCATGGGCTGTTTGAATCGCCCGCGGCGTGCAGTGCGCTGTTGCGCTGGGCAGGTTTGCAGGCTGTTCAGGAAGTGGATTATCACGCGTTGCGTGAGCGCGATATCGAGCGGCTGGCGGATCTGGTGGAGAAGTATCTGGATACCGGGTTGTTGCGGGAACTCTGTGGGATTTGAAGAAGGGTTATCACCATGCTGCAACTGATCCTCGGCGGCGCCCGCTCCGGAAAAAGTCGTCTAGCTGAAAAACTGGCAACCGAAAGTCGGCTCCAGGTGACTTACATCGCCACCAGCCAACCCCTCGACGGTGAAATGAACGAGCGGGTGGCCCATCACCGCGCCCGTCGTCCGGCCGAATGGGCGTTGATCGAAGAACCGGTGGAACTCGCCCGCATCCTGCGCGAAACCGCCAGCGCCGAACGTTGCCTGCTGGTGGATTGCCTGACCCTGTGGCTAACCAACCTGCTGATGCTCGAAGATGCCGAGCGCCTGTCGGCCGAGCGTGATGCATTGCTGGACTGCCTGGCGTCGTTGCCGGGTGAAATCATTTTTGTCAGCAACGAGACCGGAATGGGTGTCGTGCCGCTGGGCGAATTGACTCGCCGCTATGTCGATGAAGCCGGTTGGCTGCATCAAGCGTTGGCCGAGCGCTGTGAGCGCGTCGTCCTGACCGTCGCCGGCCTGCCCCTGACTTTGAAAGGAACTGCGTTATGACTCAATCCTGGTGGCTGAACCCCTGCAAGCCGATCGATGCTCAAGCGGTCGAGCAGGCCGAGGCCCGTCAACAACAGCTGACCAAGCCTGCCGGTTCCCTCGGTCGGCTTGAGTCGGTGGCCGTCCAATTGGCCGGGTTACAAGGGCAGGTCAAGCCGAGACTGGATCAGCTGTGGATCGCGATTTTTGCCGGTGATCATGGCGTGGTCGCTGAAGGGGTGTCGGCATTTCCCCAGGAAGTCACCGGGCAGATGCTGCACAACTTCGTCAGCGGTGGAGCGGCGATCAGCGTGCTGGCGCGGCAACTCGGGGCCTCCCTGGAAGTGGTCGACCTCGGCACGGTGACGCCGTCGTTGAATTTGCCGGGTGTGCGTCACTTGAACATCGGCCCGGGCACGGCGAATTTCGTCGAAGGTTCAGCCATGACGCCGGCTCAGGGCGAGCTCGCTTTGCAGGCCGGCCGCGACAGCGCGCAGCGCGCCATCGTGGCGGGTGCGCAGTTGTTTATCGGTGGCGAGATGGGCATCGGCAATACCACCGCGGCCAGCGCGTTGGCCTGTGCGTTGCTCGATTGCCCGGTGGTGCATCTGGCCGGGCCGGGTACGGGTTTGAACGCGGCGGGTGTCAGTCATAAAGCCCAGGTTATCGAGCGCGCTTTGGCATTGCACAGCGCTCAACGTGGCGATGCGCTGCAAACCCTGTTCAACCTCGGCGGTTTTGAAATCGCGGCACTGGTCGGCGCGTATCTGGCGTGTGCCCAGGAAGGCGTCGCGGTGCTGGTGGACGGTTTCATTTGCAGCGTCGCGGCGTTGGTGGCGGTGCGCTTGAATCCTGAATGCCGTCAGTGGCTGTTGTTCGGTCATCGCGGCGCCGAGCCGGGTCATCGTCATGTACTGGAAACCCTGAACGCCGAACCGCTGCTGGACCTCGGCCTGCGTCTGGGCGAGGGCAGTGGCGCGGCGTTGGCCGTGCCGTTGCTGCGTCTGGCGTGCGACCTTCACGGGCAGATGGCGACTTTCGCCGAGGCCGCCGTGGCGGATCGTCCGGCATGACTTTGCGCCTGGACCTGTTGCGCCACGGTGAAACCGAACTCGGCGGCGGTCTGCGCGGCAGCCTCGACGATGCGCTGACCGAAAAGGGCTGGGCGCAGATGCGCGCGGCGGTAATCGAGCAGGGGCCTTGGGATCGTTTGGTCAGCTCGCCGTTGCAGCGGTGCGCGCGGTTCGCCGAAGAACTCGGCGCACAACTGGGGTTGCCAGTGCAGTTGGATAAAGACCTGCAAGAGCTGCACTTCGGCGCCTGGGAAGGGCAGAGCGCCGCCGCGCTGATGGAAACCGACGCCGAGGCGTTGGGATTGTTCTGGGCCGACCCTTACTCGTTTACGCCGCCACAGGGTGAGCCGGTGGTGGATTTTTCGTCGCGGGTGTTGGCAGCCGTTGAGCGCTTGCAGGCTACCTGCGCAGGCGAGCGGGTGTTGCTGATCAGCCACGGCGGGGTCATGCGCTTGTTGCTGGCTCAGGCGCGGGGGTTGCCTCGTGAGCAGTTGCTCAACGTCGAAGTCGGGCATGGCGCGTTGTTTTCGCTGACGGTGGAATCTGGCGTGTTGTTAAAGGAAGCGATCTGACCATGTTGCCGTTCTGGATCGCCCTGCAATTTTTGAGCAGTCTGCCGATTCGTCTGCCGGGTATGCCGGCGCCACAGGAGTCGGGGCGGTCGCTGCTGTTTTATCCGCTGGTCGGCCTGCTGTTCGGCGGGATTTTGTGGGCGTTCAACTGGCTGCTGCTCGGCACCCCGTTGTTGCTTCACGCAGCGCTGTTGCTGGCGGTTTGGGTATTGCTCAGCGGCGCTTTGCACCTGGACGGCCTGGCCGATAGCGCCGATGCATGGCTCGGTGGGTTCGGCGATCGAGAGCGCACGTTGACGATCATGAAGGACCCGCGCAGCGGGCCGATTGCGGTCGTGACGCTGGTGATGGTGTTGCTGCTCAAATTCGCCGCGTTACTGGCATTGATCGAGCAGCAACACGCCGTAGCCCTGATCATTGTTCCGTTGATCGGGCGTAGCGCGATGCTGGGGTTGTTCCTGACCACGCCTTATGTGCGTGCCGGCGGGTTGGGGCAAGCCCTGGCTGATCATCTGCCACGTTTGGCGGGCAAGCAGGTGTTGGCGGTGAGTGCGTTGGCGTGTGTTGTGATTGCCGGCCTCAGCGGCGTGTTGGCAGTCGTGCTGGCGGCGCTGGTGTTTGTCTGGCTGAGGCAAGTGATGCTGCGCCGATTGGGCGGCACGACGGGCGATACGGCGGGGGCGATGCTGGAAATCCTTGAGGTCGTGGTGCTGGCGGGATTGGCGATCTGCTGAACTTCCCACATCATGTAACTTGATTTAACACAACCGCGGGTATATACACGCACCATGCTCGACTCCCAATGTTTATGCATCAACCTGCGTCGCGCCGCCCGCGGCGTCAGCAGGCACTATGACGGCGCTCTCGACGGCTTCGGGATCAACGTTGCCCAGTATTCTCTGCTGTGTAATCTGCAGCGTCTGGATAAACCGAGTATTTCCACGTTGGCCGAGGCCATGGGGCTGGATCGCAGCACCTTGGGGCGCAATCTGCGGGTGCTGGAAGGCGAAGGTCTGCTGATGCTGGTCGAGGGTGACGACATGCGTAACCGCATCGTCATGCTCACCGAGGCCGGTGTTGAGCGCCTGAAAGCGGCCTTGCCCGCGTGGGAAGCGGCGCAACAGCGATTGATTGACCGCCTGGGTGCCGAGAAACGCGAAACCTTGCTGCGACTGCTGGACGAACTGGCGTGATGCCAGTTTTTCCGATCTTAAGCGGGTATATACCCGCTACCGGAGAATAAGAATGACATCAATGTGGCGTACTTGCGGTTGGGTTTTGTTGGGGAGTGCGCTGATTCTCGCATTGTCCTTGGGTGTCAGACACGGCTTCGGGCTGTTTCTGGCGCCGATGAGTGCCGAGTTCGGCTGGGGGCGTGAGACGTTTGCCTTCGCCATTGCCTTGCAGAATCTGATCTGGGGCCTGGCGCAGCCATTCACCGGCGCGCTGGCCGACCGCTTTGGCGCCGCGAAAGTGGTGCTGGTCGGCGGTGTCCTGTATGCGTTGGGCCTGGTGTTCATGGGCCTGTCGGATTCGGCCGTGACCTTGTCCCTGAGTGCCGGTCTGTTGATCGGCATCGGTCTGTCCGGCACCTCCTTCTCGGTGATCCTTGGCGTGGTCGGCCGCGTAGTGCCGCCAGAGAAACGCAGCATGGGCATGGGCATTGCCAGCGCTGCCGGCTCTTTCGGTCAATTCGCCATGGTGCCCGGTACGCTGGGGTTGATTGGCTGGCTGGGTTGGTCAGCGGCATTGCTGGTGTTGGGTATGCTGGTGGCGCTGATTGTGCCGTTGGTGAGCATGCTCAAGGACAAGCCGCTACCGGTGTTCGGCCATGAGCAAACACTGTCCGAAGCCCTGCGCGAGGCCTGTTCCCATTCGGGGTTCTGGCTGCTGGCGTTCGGCTTTTTTGTTTGCGGCTTCCAGGTGGTATTCATCGGCGTGCATTTACCGGCTTATCTGGTGGATCAGCATCTCCCGGCGAGCGTCGGTACGACGGTGCTGGCGCTGATCGGGCTGTTCAATATTTTCGGTACCTACACGGCAGGCTGGCTTGGCGGACGGATGTCCAAGCCACGTTTGCTCACCGGCCTGTATCTGCTGCGGGCCGTGGTGATCGGATTGTTCCTGTGGGCACCGGTCACGACGACCACCGCTTACCTGTTTGGCATGGCGATGGGTTTCCTGTGGCTGTCGACCGTGCCCTTGACCAACGGCACCGTCGCGACCTTGTTCGGCGTGCGAAATCTGTCCATGCTCGGTGGGATTGTTTTCCTGTTTCACCAGCTCGGATCGTTCCTCGGCGGCTGGTTGGGCGGGGTGGTGTACGACCGAACCGGGAGCTATGACTTGATCTGGCAGGTAGCGATTCTCTTGAGCCTGTTGGCCGCCGCCCTGAACTGGCCGGTGCGTGAGCAGCCGGTGGCGCGTCTGCAAACACAGATGAGTGCGCTATGAACAGCCGCTGGCCGCGGATCGCTGTCGTCGCTGTCTGCGCCTTGCTGCTGGCCCTGTCGTGGTGGGGCTGGCATCAGGGTGGGCTCGCGTTGATGCAACTGGGCATGGGTGCTTGCTAGCAGGATAGGAGGGCGAGTAACTTCGTTGTTGACGACTTCTCAAGGATGCACCGACATGCTGATGCGCTGGCTCGCTGTTCCCGCGTTACTGGTAGCGTTTAGTGGATGGGCTGAAGCGGCAGAGTGCCCGGACCTTTTGCAAGGCTCGTTGCCCAAGCTGCGCGCCAAGGAATCCATCGACCTGTGCCAGCGCTTCGCCGGAAAACCGCTGGTGGTGGTCAATACCGCGAGCTTCTGTGGTTTTGCCCCGCAGTTCAAAAGCCTTGAGGCACTGAATCAGCTCTACAAGGATCAGGGGCTGGAGGTGATCGGCGTTCCGTCCAACGACTTCAAACAAGAGTCCAAGGATGGCGAAGAGACCGCCAAGGTCTGCTACGTGAACTACGGCGTGACGTTCACCATGACGGAGCCGCAGAAAGTCCGCGGTGATGATGCGACTCATTTGTTCAAGATCATCGCCAAGCAGAGCACCGCGCCGAAGTGGAATTTCTACAAATATGTGGTCGATCGCAAGGGCAAGGTGATCGCCAATTTCTCCAGCCTGACCAAGCCTGACGATCCCGAGTTCATCGCAGCGGTGGAGAAGGCACTGGTCTCGCAACCCTGATCGACGTCCATTAAAAAGCCCCGCCTCTGTACAAGAGAGCGGGGCTTTTTCAATTCAGGCGGCGAGTAGTTCAAACTCGCCGTGAATTATCAGAAGCGGTAGGTTGCGCCAACACCGAAACCGTTCGCACTGTTTTCGTACTTGGCGTTGTAGGACTGACCCAAAGCGTTAGCGCGGTTGACAGTGACAGATTCTTCCTTGAGGTAAGAGTAAGCCACATCAATGGTCCAGTCGTCGGTTGGGTTGAAGCCCGCACCGACACTGAAGATGGTCCGGTCGCCGGTAGGAATGCGTGGCGAACGATCAGTGTTGTTGGTGGGCGACTGGTCAAAGGAGAGACCGGTACGCAGTACCCACTGCTTGTTCAGCTGGTAGGAAGTACCCACGGCGTAGGCCCAGGTGTCATGCCAGTTTTGGTCTTCCTTGATGGTACCAAGGATTTGTGGGGCGAGGGCACCACCGCTAGGTGCGGTTACGCCTTCGTTGTTGACCGTGATGTCTTTCAGGCGGCTCCAGCGAGTCCAGGTAGCACCGGCATAGAGCTTCCAGGCATCATTCATATCTTGAGTCACGGAAAGGTCATAGGACTCAGGTGTTTCGATCTTCAGCGAGGCATCGTAACGGTTGGATTTGAGCAGCTGAGGTGGCACGCGAGCGCCGGTAGACACATCGGTGTGGCCGTCGAGCTTGTACTTCACTTTCGAGTGATAGGTCAGGCCCACGCGAGTGGTGTCGGTGGCTTGCACCAGGACGCCGGCGTTAAAGCCCAAGGCCGTATCGTCGCCCTTGATCTCCACATTGTTGTCACCAGTCCGGGGGATAGGGAGAGCAATGTCCGATTCCAGGGTGCCGGAAATCCGGTTGATGGTAGGGCCAAAACCGATCGAAACTTTGTCGTTGAAAGCGTAGCTGACGGTTGGCTGCAGAGTGACGACTTTGACTTCGCTCTTGCTGCCGAAAGCGCGGCCCTGAAAGCCGTTTTCGTAGTCGGTGATCAGCCCGAACGGAGCGTAGACACCAAAACCAACAGCCCATTCATCGTTGAGTTTATTTGTATAGAAACCCATCGGTACTGTAGTGAACGGAACCATATCGCCTTTGTTGGTTCCGCTTGAACGGCCGCTGGTATCGCTGATATCGGTCGAGGCGTCGATCGCTGCGATACCGCCAGTGATTTGCTGGCCTTTGAGGCGGGCCATACCGGCAGGGTTGCCAAAAACTGTACTTGCGTCATCGGCAGAAGAAGATCGCCCGGCAAAACCTGTCCCCATCCCGCTGATGCTTTGTTCGTTAAGGGCGAAGCCACTTGCGAAGATTTGGGTGGATGCCAAGGTAACGGCGAGGCTAAGGGTGGTTTTGAGCATTACTTTTTTCATTATTAGAACTCCTGATGATCACCGGGGCGAAAATTACCAACATTTTCGTCCCAGCGCTATAGGCTGTATGTCTTGATTTAGAGCGGTTTTGTAGGACAATCCGACCAAAATCGCAGCAGTTGCGCGATCTTGTGGAAACAGCAGATCAGCAGGCGACCTGATTCAGCGGTGAAACACAGGTTTGCCAGGCGCAGGTGAAGTCTCTCAGGCGTCCTTGAGGCTGGAAGGTCTGGCGCCAGATGCGGGCCATTCCCAGTAGGTCGTCTGCTTCGGGGAGGGGGGTGTTCTGTTCTTCTACCAGTAGCCAGGCGATGGCTGTGGCGTAACGCAGGTTGACGGTCAATTCGAGGTGCGGACCACTCAGGAACGCATGTTGGCTGGCCAGGCCGCGAACCAGGCTTGCGCGTTCCGGGTCAAGCGCCAGGTAGTGGTCCCAAAGTGCTTGATGGCGAGGTTCGGCGATTCGGTACAGGCCGTGTCCACGGCGGTCATGCAGGGCAGTTCCAAGGGCTGACTGGCTGGCGGCGATGCCCAGCAGCAGGGATTCGGCAGTTGCGCTATGGCGCCCGAGGTAAATCAATGTCGGGCGGATCACATAACGGCAAAGTTCGCTGGCAGCGATACCCATAAAGCCCTCGAAATATGAAATGGTCGGCGATACCTGAAAGGAGCGTTGGCAGCAGGTGAATCGACTCAGGCTCGCCGGAAGCGGATCAGACCGCTTGAGTTGAAGTGTAGTGTCATATTCGCGCTGTAAAGGCCTGTTTTTAAAATATTTCCGGCTGCGAGTTATAACCGTTATATCGGTTAGTGCTTAGGCGGCAGCGGCGAAAAGACAAATTACGGGCAATAAAAAGCCCCGCTTTTTGAGCGAGGCTTTTGAGGTTTTCAGTCTTTCTGGCGTATCAGGCAACCAGTGCCTGACGGGTACGTTCGATCACGGCCTGCAGCGGCTCGGCGCTGGAGTATTGATCGGGGTACAGGCGTTCGCTGTGACGAGCGATGCCGTGTTCGTTGACCAGAGTGAAGCTGAAGCAGCCTTTGCGAGCAGCCATGATCAGGCAGTTCATTGGTGCAAAAGCATTGGTTAGGGTGCGAATGGCATCCTGGGTGTGGATTTGAGTAGACATAGTCATTGGGTGTTCCTACAAGCGACACGGATAAGAACCGTGCAAAGTTAAAACGTTCCAGTGACGACGACCACCATTGGTCGAACGAAGAACCCGACTGGAACAAAGCAGCCAGTTTGAAGCGCTGATAAATTGGCGCGCTTGGGCTGGCAGGTAGGTACTTAGGAGGGCAGGCAACACATCAAGGGCAAAGGTTCTGGGCCCAGGGTGAAGATCCTGATCAATTTGCAGGTTGGTTCGGTCAGAGTAAGTGAGCTTCGCAACACCCTTTGCTTTCGATTCAAAGGCTGTGTTGACGCAAGGTTTACCTGGAAACCATCGAGGTGGTCGATCCCGCTTTGTCGGTGGAGGCTTCCTTTGGGAAGGCTGACCGGGGGGATTTGTTCGACCAGAATTGACTTTCAGCTTGGTACTAACGCCGCGGATACTAATGGATTGAATTGCTGAAGGGAAGGGTGTTAGCAAAAAAGTTCTGTGAGCGCCCTCATGCAACGTCCGGATTGGCGCTCGGAAAAAGCCGTTAGCCGCAGACTTGCCCTGTAATAGCACAAATTCTGACTATCGGTAGTCACGGCTCATCGGGCCAGGACCAGCCTGGGTCATGGGTTTGCCAAGGTTTATCCCCAGGTTCAGGTAAAAAATGCGCCGAAAAAGCGCATCGATATAACTGCCTCGAAGGTACTTGTGCACATAAGTCATGGAGCGTGTCACGCCGCTGTCATCTTCCCCTCAAACGCAGTGGGTGCCTGTAACCAAAATTTAAGTCAATGAAAAACATCGCTTTTTTTTACTGGTGAAAAAATCGTCAGTTTGACTGCGAGCCCCATTCCATAGGGCTTTGCGAGAGTTCAAGGGCGGTTGTCCACTGAGTTATCCACAGCTTCTGTGGATTGTCCCGAGCGCTTGCTCTAGGACGGGCGTGCCGGGTTTTTTTAGGCTTTACCTGTAAGAAAAAAAGAGTAGAGTGGCGCGCCTTCCGATCTGCCCCACAGTGCTTTATGAAGTTTCGCTCAGTATCAGTCTCTGCAACCTCCACACCTCCCAGCGTTCTCAGTCAGCTGATATGCCGGCCCGGGATCGCCGTATCGGCCAGGACCTTCTGCGTTCGGCCGCGCGGGCAGGGGATCGGCGCGCCCAGCAGGAACTGGGTCTGATCGAAGACTGAGCTGTCCAAGACCTGACGCCTTGGTTAACCTTCAAGCTTTATTTCATTGGCAGGAGTGGTTATGGCTATGGACTTGACCAGCGCAATGCTTGGTCTGGCGGGCGCTGCGCTGCCGTTACTGGTACTGGCCTGGCAACTTCAGCGCCGAGCGAGCGCCACGCAGTCAGAGGTTGCACTGCTGGAAGAGCGTCTGGCCACGGCCCATCTGGCTCAGGATGGATTGAACGCCCAACTCGAAGCCTGTCGCGATGAAATTGGTGATCTGGGCCAGGCCAACGCCGCCAAACAAGCAGACCTGGCCGCCGTACGCCGTGAAGTCGAACTGCTGCAGATCGAACGTGACGACGCACGCGACGCCGCCCACGCCTGGAATCTGGAGCGCGCCGGCAAAGAGGCTGAGTTGCGTCGTCTGGACGCCCAGGCCGCTTCGCTCAACGCAGAGCTACGTGAGCAACAGGAAAGCCATCAGCAGCGCCTCAACGACCTGCAGGGCTCGCGAGACGAGCTGCGAGCGCAGTTCGCAGAGCTGGCTGGCAAGATCTTCGACGAGCGCGAGCAGCGCTTTGCCGAAACCAGTCAACAACGCCTCGGTCAGTTGCTCGATCCGTTGAAGGATCGCATCCAGTCCTTCGAAAAACGCGTCGAAGAAAGCTATCAGGCAGAAGCCCGCGAACGTTTTTCCCTGGCCAAGGAACTGGAGCGGCTGCAACAGCTGAACCTGCGCCTGAGCGACGAAGCCACCAACCTGACCCGCGCCTTGAAAGGGCAGAAAACCCAAGGCAACTGGGGCGAGCTGATTCTTGAGCGAGTGCTTGAACACGCGGGCCTGGAGAAGGGGCGCGAGTACCAGACCCAGGTCAACCTCAAGGGGCCGGACGGTGAGCGTTTCCAGCCGGACGTGATCATTTATCTGCCGGGCGACAAACAGGTGGTGGTCGACTCCAAGGTCAGCCTCACGGCCTATCAGCAATACGTCGCGGCCGAAGACGATGCCATCGGCCAGACCGCCATCAAGCAGCACGTGCTGTCCCTGCGCACACACGTCAAAGGTCTCGCCGGCAAGGATTACAAGCGTCTCGACGGTTTGCACAGCCTGGATTTCGTCCTGCTTTTCGTACCGATCGAAGCGGCGTTTTCCGCCGCACTGCAGGCTGAGCCGACGCTGTTCCAGGAGGCCTTCGACCGCAACATCGTGATCGTCAGCCCGACCACGTTGCTGGCGACCCTGCGCGTCATCGACAGCCTGTGGAAGCAGGAGCGCCAGAGCCAGAACGCCCGGGAAATCGCCGAGCGGGCCGGGTGGCTGTACGACAAGTTCGTGTTGTTCATCCAGGATCTGGATGAGGTCGGCAATCGCCTACAGCAACTGGATAAAGCCTACAGCTCTGCGCGCAATAAGCTGACAGAAGGTCGGGGCAATCTGGTCAGTCGTAGCGAGCAGCTCAAGTTGCTTGGCGCGCGGGCGAGCAAGAGCCTGCCCGCAGACTTGCTGGAGCGGGCGATGACGGATGTGGATGGGTTGGCCGAGTTGCCTGAATAAGATCAAAAGATCGCAGCCTGCGGCAGCTCCTACAGGTGTACGTAATTCCGTGTAGGAGCTGCCGCAGGCTGCGATCTTTTTTGTTGCCGCGCTACAGCGGCAAATGCCGACTCAGCAACGCCCGCAACGCCGCCGGCTTCACCGGTTTAGCCAGGTAATCCAGCCCCGCCGCATGCACTTGGGCCACCGTCTCCGGTCGCCCATCGGCGCTGATCACAACCCCTGGCACTGGCTCACCCAGTCGGGTTCGCAGCCATGCCATCAGCTCGGTCCCGGTCTCGCCATCGTCCAGGTGGTAATCCACCAGCGCCAATTGCGGTCGCATCCCGTCGCTGAGCAGCGCCGCGCATTCATCGCGGTTGCGCGCGGTCCAGACCTGACAACCCCAGCGCGTGAGCAAGCTGTTCATGCCGATCAGGATGCTGTCTTCGTTGTCGATGCACAGTACCTGCGCGCCGCTCAGCAATTTGCCATTGAGCTCGGCGACCTTGGTCGGGATCGCGGATTGCGCCCGAGCCAACGGCACACTGACACTGAAGACACTGCCGTGCCCCGGCCAGGAGCGTACGCGCAAGGTATGTCCCAGCACGCGACACAACCCGTCCGCGATCGCCAGGCCAAGCCCCAGGCCTTTCTCAGCACGCGTCTGGTGGCTGTCGAGGCGTTTGAATTCTTCGAAAATGACTTGCTGTTTATCCAGCGGAATGCCCGGGCCACGGTCCCACACTTCCAGGCACAGCTCGCCCTTGCGTCGGCGAACCCCCAGCAGTACCGGGCCTTTGGCGTAGCGGAAGGCGTTGGTCAGGAAGTTCTGCAGGATTCGTCGCAGCAGTTTTATGTCGCTGTCGACGCGCAACGTACTGCCCCTGACGCGAAACTTCAGCCCCTGGTCGCGGGCCAGCGCCTTGAACTCGGCACCGAGGACGTCGAACATCTCATTGAGCACGAACGGTTTTGGATCAGGGTTGATCTTGCCGTTTTCCAGGCGGGAAATGTCCAGCAGGTCGCTGATCAGATCCTCGGCCGAGCGCAGTGAAGTGTCCAGATGGTGGACCAGTTTCTGCGCCTCACCGCAGAGGCCGTCTTCTTGGTGGGAAAGGGCGGCCGAGAACAGTCGCGCAGCGTTCAACGGTTGCATCAAGTCATGGCTGACCGCCGCCAGGAAACGGGTTTTCGACTGGTTGGCCGACTCCGCGGTGCCCTTGGCTTCGGTCAGGGCAACGTTGAGTTGGGACAGTTCGTGGGTCCGCTCGGTGACCCGTCGCTCCAGCCCTTCGTTGGCCTCGGTCAGCGCCTGCTCCGCCTCGCGGAACGCGGTGATGTCGGTGAAACTCATGACAAAACCGCCGCCCGGCATCGGGTTGCCAATCAGCTCGATCACACGGCCATTAGGGAAAAGTCTTTCAGAGGTGTGGGCACGGCCCTGACGCATCCAGTGCAAGCGGCGGGCGACGTGCACTTCGGCTTCGCCGGGACCGCACAGGCCGCGCTCGGCGTTGTAGCGAATGATGTCGGCAATCGGTCGGCCAAGCCTGATCAGCCCATCCGGGTAATTGAACAGCTCCAGATAGCGCCGGTTCCACGCCACTAGTTTCAGCGACTGGTCGACCACGCTGATGCCCTGGGTGATGTTTTCGATAGCTCCTTGCAACAGGGCACGGTTGAACTGCAGCACTTCCGAGGCTTCATCGGCGATTCGGACGACGTCCTCGAGTTGCATTTCCCTACCTTCGATGGCGGCTTTAACCACCGCCCGGGTCGAAGAAGCACCCAGCACACCGGCCAGCAAACGTTCGGTATGGGCGATCCATTCGCCGTCGGCGTTCTGGTTCGGGTTGAAGCCTTTGCCCTGACGGTAGGCGAAACGGATGAAACTCTGACGGGCGCGTTCTTCGCCGACGAAGCGTGCGGCCAGCTGCAACAAATCGTCGATCTGCACCGACAGCATCGAACGGGCGCTGGGGCGGGCGCTGATTTCCTGACCGATGAAGCGACCCGCCTGCCAATGTTCCGAAACCCTCGTACGTGACAGCATCGACACCCAGGCGAACAGCGTGAAGTTGGCTGCAAGCGACAACACCACGCCTTGTGTCAGCGGGGTGAGTGGCAGTTTCATCGGGTTGCTGTGCAACCAGGCCAGGCCGGGGAAACTGCTCAACGACAAACCAAGGCTGTTGGCGGCAATCGGCAGAATCAAGGTGTAGAACCACAGGAACGTCCCGGCAGCCAGACCGGCGAACACACCGCGACGATTGGCCTGTTTCCAGTACAGCGCGCCGAGCATGGCCGGGGCCAGTTGGGTCACGGCGGCGAAGGCGATCTGGCCAATGGTCGCCAGGCTCGCCGTTGAGCCGAGCAGGCGATAACTGACGTAGGCCAGCAGCAGAATCACCACAATGCTCACTCGGCGTACCGAGAGCATCCACTGGCGGAACACTTCGAACGGCCGCTCGGCGTTGTTGCGCCGCAGCAGCCATGGCAACAGCATGTCGTTGGATACCATGGTCGACAACGCCACGCTGGCGACAATCACCATGCCGGTCGCCGCCGAGGCGCCACCGATAAACGCCAGCATCGCCAGGGCAGGATGGGATTGGGCCAGCGGCAGGCTGATCACAAAAGAGTCCGGCAGTACCGAACTTGGCAGCAGCATCTGACCGGCGAGGGCGATAGGAACGACGAACAACGCCGCCAGCGCCAGATAAGCCGGAAACACCCATTTGGCCAGGCGCAGATCCTGCGGGTCGATGTTTTCCACCACGGTTACGTGGAACTGCCGGGGCAGGCAGATGATTGCCATCATTGCCACGCCAGTTTGCACCACCATCGACGGCCAGTTGATGGTTTCCTTCCAGTATTCTTCCAGACGCGGGGCGAGCATCGCCTGGTCGAACAGGTCGTCGAAACCGTCGTACAGGCCGTAGGTCACGAACGCGCCGACCGCGAGAAAAGCAAACAGCTTGACCAGCGATTCGAACGCAATCGCCAGCACCATGCCGCGGTGGTGTTCCGTGGCGTCGAGGTTGCGGGTACCGAAGACGATGGTGAACAGCGCCAGCACCAGCGACACGATCAGCGCCGTGTCCTGGGCGCGGGTGCCCATGGCGTCGGCACCGGCGCCGATCAACAAGTTCACCCCGAGCACGATGCCCTTGAGTTGCAACGCAATGTAGGGCAACACGCCGACCAGACAGATCAGCGCCACTACCACGGCCAGCGACTGGGATTTGCCATAGCGCGCAGCGATGAAGTCAGCAATGGAGGTGATGTTCTCCTGCTTGCTGATCATCACCATTTTTTGCAGGACCCACGGCGCGCACACCAGTAGCAGAATCGGCCCGAGGTAGATCGGCAGGAAAGCCCAGAGCTGTTCGGCGGCCTGGCCCACGGCGCCAAAGAAGGTCCAGCTGGTGCAATAGACGGCCAGCGACAGGCTGTACACCCAAGCGCGCACCCGCGGCGGCAACGGCGTGCTGCGACGGTCGCCGTAGAAGGCGATGGCGAACATGATGGCCATATAGGCCAGGGCGACGGCGGCGATCAGCCCGCTGGACAGCGACATGGGAACTCCAGACAAAAGACACCCGGGATTCGCGCCCGGACAGACAGTCTCGCACGATGGCAGGGGTTAGTCAGTGTCGACCAAGGTCGCGGCGTGGCGGGGTGTCGCAGGCGGTGTGCCAGGGGGATCTTGGGTGTTTTTTCCGGCCCCTTCGCGAGCAAGCCCGCTCCCACATTGGATCTGTGTCGGTCACAAATCCCCTGTGGGAGCGGGCTTGCTCGCGAAGGCGGCCTCACTGATTCAAAGCAATCTCAATCAACCGATGCAATTCCTCAACCTCCAGCGGCGCCGCTGAAAACAGGATGCGAAACACCGTCGGCGCCGCCACCATGTTGATCAGCCGATCAACGTTTGGCTTCGGCTGATCGGGGTAACGATCCAGAATCGTCTGCAACTGCCCGCCAATGATCGTCGCGCAAAGGGCCGGTGTGGTGCTGCATTGCACGTCACGCAACATGTTGCGACCGGGCTCGGAACTCATCTCGTCCAGATACTGCTCGGCCCAGGCGCGCACGTCACCGCGCAGGCTGCCGGTATTGGCCGGCTCGCTCTCGGGGCGCATGCGGGCGAGGGCGACGTCCGCCAACAACACCGACAAATCGCCCCAGCGCCGGTAGATGGTCGACGGCGTGACGCCGGCACGCGCGGCGATTTGCGGGACGGTCACGGTGGCGCGGTCCTGCTCTTCGAGAAGCTCGCGGACTGCCGAGTGAACCGACTCTTGCACCCGGGCGCTTCTACCGCCGGGGCGTAAACCTTCTTTAATAGCCATACATCGGACCTTAACACAAAGAATTTGCTTTAAGCGCTAGCCGGTAGCACACTCCGCAAAAGCAAAAAGTTAGCTTTTGCGGAGTGTGCCCATGTCCAGTTCAACGTCTAATCGTTCAAGCCTGTGGTTCCTGGCGATCACCTTACTCAGTTTTCTTGCCGCTTCCACCGCGCCGACGCCGTTGTATCACTTGTACCAGGAGCACCTGCAATTCTCGGCAGCGACCCTGACCCTGATTTTCGGCGTGTACGCCATCAGCTTGCTGGCGGCATTGCTCACGGTTGGTTCGCTCTCGGATTACCTGGGGCGCAAACCGGTGATCTTCACCGCTGTGATGTTGAACATGCTGGCGATGCTGCTGTTTATCAATGCAGACAGTGTCGCCTGGTTGATCAGTGCGCGAGTGCTTCAAGGTTTTGCTACAGGGATGGCCACTGCCGTATTGAGCGCGGCGCTGTTGGACACCAATCGCCAGCAAGGGCCGTTGGTCAACAGTGTCGCGCCGTTGCTGGGCATGGCGTTGGGCGCCATGGGCTGCGGCTTATTGGCCGAGTTTGCGCCGTTGCCATTGCAGTTGACCTATTGGGTGTTGCTCGCACTGTTTGTGATGCAGGCACTGTACGTCTGGCGCTTGCCGGAAAGCGTCAGCCCCCAACCGGGAGTCTGGGCTTCGCTGCGTCCGACACTGCATGTGCCGATCCAGGCGCGGTGCGCGTTGTGGCTGGTGCTGCCGATCAATATCGCGGTGTGGGCGCTCGGTGGTTTTTACGCTTCTTTGGCACCGTCCCTGGTGCGCACGGCCACCGGATCGACCTCAAATCTGATTGGCGGTGCGACGGTGGCTGTGTTGACGGTGACCGGCGCGTTGATGATCTACACCGTGCGCAATCGGCCGGCCGACAAGGTTTTGCGCTTGGGCGGCCGTCTGCTGCCCGTCGGCGTCGCGCTGATTCTGATGGCGGTGCACAGCGCCAGCCTGACTCTGTTTTTCGTCGGCACGCTGGTGGCCGGATGCGGTTTCGGTGCCGGTTTCCTCGGTGCGTTGCGCAGCGTTGTGCCGCTGGCCTTGCCCCATGAACGGGCAGGGTTGATGTCCGCTTTTTACGTGCTCAGTTATCTGGCGTTCTGCTTGCCGTCGTTGCTGGCCGGGAACTTGACCCGGACCTTCGGGCTGGTGGCCACCACCGATGGCTACGGCGCGGTGCTGATTATTCTCTCGGTCGGCGCTTTGTTCGCCTTGATGCGTCAGCAGTCCATGAAAGTCTGTGGCGTCGATGTTCGATGACCGTTAGCCTTGGCACCGACATACCTTTCGACGGACCGACGCATGAAAATCATCCGCAGCAAATCCTTCACCGCTGACCGAGCCTGGGGCGCTTTGGATATCGCCAACATGAACGGCATCACCACGCGTTTGCACTGGACCGATCAGCCCTATAAATGGCACATCAATGATGGGCAAGAAGTGTTCGTGGTGCTGGATGGTCAAGTGCAGATGCGTTATCGCGAAGAAGGGCAGGAGAAAGAAGTGATGTTGGGTGTAGGAGATATCTTCTATGCCGACGTCGGCACCGAACACGTTGCCCATCCGCAGGGTGCGGCAAGAATCCTGGTGATCGAAACTGAAGGCAGCGTTTGACGTCATATCTGCAAAACAGATAACAGTTAGAGATATTACCCGTTATATCGATATTCGATTCGGATCTACCATGAGCTCCACCTCAACAGAGGACAGGAGTTCACCATGACATGCCCCAACACCGCCCCAGCCGGTTTCAAACCTTTCAGTCATTTGCAGCATCCGCGTGAAGTCATCCGCCAGTTCACGCCGAACTGGTTCGCCGCCACCATGGGCACCGGTGTGCTGGCGTTGGCGCTGGCGCAGCTGCCTGGCGCAAATGCCGGTTTGCACGCCATTGCCGAAGCCCTTTGGCTGTTCAATATAGTGTTGTTCGTTTTATTCACGGTTATGTATTCGGCGCGTTGGGCGCTGTTTTTCGATGAGGCGCGGCGGATTTTCGGTCACTCCACGGTTTCGATGTTTTTTGGCACCATCCCCATGGGCCTGGCGACCATCATCAATGGTTTCCTGTTGTTCGGTCTGCCGCGTTGGGGCGAGGGCGTGATTCATCTCGTCGAGGTGCTGTGGTGGCTGGATGTGGCGATGTCTGTGGCGTGCGGCGTGCTGATTCCCTACCTGATGTTCACCCGTCAGGAACACAGCATCGACCAGATGACCGCCGTCTGGTTGTTGCCGGTGGTGGCGGCAGAAGTGGCGGCCGCCAGCGGTGGCCTGCTGGCGCCGCACCTGGTCGATGCTCATTCGCAACTGGTGGTGCTGGTGACCAGCTACGTGCTCTGGGCCTTTTCCCTGCCGGTTGCGTTCAGCATTCTGACCATTCTGTTGCTGCGTATGGCGCTGCATAAATTACCCCACGAAAACATGGCCGCCTCCAGCTGGCTGGCGCTCGGCCCGATCGGCACCGGGGCGCTGGGCATGTTGCTGCTGGGCGCCGACGCTCCGGCGATTTTCGCTGCCAACGGTCTGCCGGGCATTGGTGAAATCGCTGCTGGGCTGGGGTTGGTGGCCGGGATCACACTGTGGGGCTTTGGTCTGTGGTGGATGCTGATCGCGGTGCTCATCACCCTGCGTTACCTGCGCGTCGGTATTCCGTTCAATCTTGGCTGGTGGGGTTTCACCTTCCCGTTGGGCGTCTATTCCCTGGCGACTTTGAAGCTGGCCAGCACCTTGAACCTGGCGTTTTTTAGTGCCTTCGGCTGTGTGCTGGTGGTGTTGCTGGCGGTGATGTGGCTGATCGTCGCCAAACGGACGGTGCAGGGCGCTTGGCGGGGCGAGTTGTTTGTCTCGCCGTGTATTGCAGGATTAAAGAAATAACCTGCAAGTTTTAGGTAATGTGTGGCCTGGATCGCCGTTGGATATTCCAATAACTGCATCCACGCCACTCTCTACCCAACATCAGGGACACATGGAAGATGAGTCACCCCTCACAGTTCACCTTGCTTCGCACCCGGCGCTTCCTGCCGTTCTTCGTCACGCAGTCGCTCGGGGCGTTCAACGACAACATCTTCAAGCAGTCGCTGATTCTCGCCATTCTCTACAAGTTGACTATCGACGGTGACCGCTCGATCTGGGTCAACCTGTGTGCGCTGCTGTTCATCCTGCCGTTCTTCCTGTTCTCGGCACTGGCCGGGCAATTCGGGGAAAAGTTCGCCAAGGACGCGCTGATTCGTCTGATCAAGCTCGGGGAAATCGCCATCATGGCGGTCGGTGCGGTCGGTTTCATGTTCGATCACCTGTCGCTGATGCTGGTGGCGCTGTTTGCCATGGGCACTCACTCGGCGCTGTTCGGGCCGGTGAAATACTCAATCCTGCCGCAGGCCTTGCGTGACGAAGAGCTGGTGGGTGGCAACGGCCTGGTGGAAATGGGCACCTTCCTGGCGATCCTCGCCGGGACCATCGGCGCCGGGATCATGATGTCGTCCAGTCATTACGCGCCGATCGTCTCCACGGCGATCATCGGTGTTGCGGTGCTCGGCTATCTGGCCAGCCGCAGCATTCCACGGGCCGCAGCCGCCTCCCCGGAAATGCGTCTGAACTGGAATATTTTCAGCCAGTCCTGGGCCACGTTGAAGCTGGGCTTGGGGCAGACGCCAGCGGTGTCACGCTCGATTGTCGGCAACTCGTGGTTCTGGTTTGTCGGGGCGATTTATCTGACGCAGATCCCGGCCTATGCCAAGGAGTGGATGCACGGCGACGAAACCGTGGTGACGCTGATTCTTACGGTGTTCTCGGTCGGTATCGCGTTGGGTTCGATGCTTTGCGAGAAACTGTCCGGCCGCAAAGTCGAGATCGGTCTGGTGCCGTTCGGCTCTTTCGGTCTGACCGTGTTTGGTTTGCTGCTGTGGTGGCATTCCGGTGGAATTCCGGACAGCGTTACAGGCCATGGCTGGATCGAAGTCCTGGGTTTTGGCCACGCCTGGCTGGTGTTGATCGACATTCTGGGGCTTGGGGTGTTCGGCGGTTTCTATATCGTGCCGCTGTACGCGCTGATTCAGTCTCGTACCCCCGAGAACGAGCGGGCGCGGGTGATTGCCGCCAACAATATTCTCAATGCGCTGTTCATGGTGGTCTCGGCGATTGTCTCGATCGTCTTGCTGAGCCTGGTCAAACTGTCGATCCCGCAGCTGTTCCTGGTGGTGTCGCTGCTGAACATCGGCGTCAACGCCTACATCTTCAGCATCGTCCCCGAGTTCAGCATGCGTTTCATGATCTGGCTGCTCAGCCATTCCATGTACCGCGTGGAGCATCGCAATCTACAGCTGATTCCCGATGAAGGCGCGGCGTTGCTGGTGTGCAATCACGTGTCCTTCGTCGACGCCTTGCTGATTGGCGGCGCGGTGCGTCGACCGATTCGCTTTGTGATGTATTACAAGATCTACAACTTGCCAGTGCTGAACTTCATCTTCCGCACGGCCGGGACCATTCCGATCGCGGGGCGTCAGGAAGACATTCAGATCTACGAAAAAGCCTTCACGCGCATTGCTCAGTATCTGAAGGACGGCGAGTTGGTGTGCATCTTCCCTGAGGGCAAATTGACCGCCGATGGCGAGATCAACGAGTTCAAGGGCGGGGTGACGCGGATTCTCGAAGAAACGCCGGTGCCGGTGATTCCGTTGGCATTGCAGGGCTTGTGGGGGAGTTTCTTCAGCCGCGATCCGCAAAAGGGCGTGTTTCGCCGGTTGTGGTCACGGGTGACGCTGGTGGCAGGGCCTGCGGTGTCGGTTGAAGTGGCAGAGCCAGCCCGGTTGCAAGGGATGGTGGGGGAGTTGCGCGGCGCTGTGCGCTAATTCCTTTCGTTGCGGGCCGCTAACCAAGCGTGCCCGCTCTGGGCATTCAACCCGCCATCGCCAACCGGTTACGTCCCTCGCGCTTGGCCACATACAACGCACTGTCGGCCCGTCGCAACAGGCTGTCGGCAGACTCTCCGGGCAATAGCGTCGAGCAACCAAGGCTGACTGTCAGCTCGATCGAATGGCCGTCGGCCGAATAAACCTCGGCCTGCACCGCAAATCGTAGCCGTTCGCCGACCAAGGCTGCCGCCTCACGACTGGTGTTGGAAAGCAGGATCAGGAACTCTTCGCCACCAAAGCGGAAGACCATGTCCACGTTGCGCAACTGGCTTTTGATCGAGGCTGCAACGGCCTTGAGCACGTCATCGCCGGCGCTGTGTCCGTGGTTGTCGTTGATGCGTTTGAAGTAATCGATGTCCAGCATCAGCAGCGACAAGGGTTGCAGATGCCGAAGCGACATCTCGATTTCCCGTTGAAGGGTCTGATCCATGGCGATGCGGTTGCCGGTATCCGTGAGCGGATCGCGCAAGGCGCTTTGGGTGGCCGCGCGGTAGAGCAAGGCATTGCGCATCGGATACAGCAATGCGGACAGCAGTGACTCGAGGTTGCCTTGTTCCTGCTCACTGAAACGCTGATTGCGGCGGAATACCAGTTCACCCAGATCCTCGCCTTCATGGCTGAGGCTGTAGCTGATCGAATGATGGCCGCGCAGGCCGAATTCCAGGCGCAAGTCGCTGGACGCGTGCCCGTACGTCAAGGCGTCAAGCGGTACAAGTCGCTGAATCTCACGGAAAAAGAGCCCGAGAATGCGTTGCGGCTCAAGACTGGTTTGCAGCTGCAGGCTCAGTTGCTGGCGCAGTTGCGAAAGGCTGACAGGCCTCTCGATGAGGGTAGGCTGCTGACCAAAGCCCAGGCGTTGCAATTTGGCGCTATCGAAGTCAATTGCGTTGGTCTGGGAAGGTGATTTCATATGGCGTGCGCCCCTAAGCAGTAAGGCTGTCTTACAGGCTGGGTGAGAGCGGCTTTGGGCTGCGCGTCATACTGGTCCATCAGTCCCGTAGGACATTTGGCCCAAGTTTAGTCCGCTTCGCCGACGATAAGTAACCTGTCGGCTCAGGCGTCCGCCCGTTTGCTTTCACACTGCGTGTCTGAGCAAATTTAGAGCGAAACTCGTGCCATTCGGTTCAGTCGGATAAAAATCTTTATAAATCAAAGTATTGGAGTGTTGATGAAGAATGTCACCGCATTCGGTGACAGTTGTTTGACTTGTGATGGCGGTAGTTACGACGCACTTTGAATGCCGCGACGTGAAGCCGTCGCGGCACAAAAGCGACGCGCGGGCGTTACTGAGCGTTGAACGCCTGGCCGTTGATGCCGGTGCTGTCCGGACCCATCAGGTAGAGGTAGACCGGCATGATCTCCTCGGGCGTCGGGTTGTTCAGCGGGTTTTCACCCGGGTAAGCCTGGGCGCGCATGCTGGTGCGGGTGGCGCCCGGGTTGATGCTGTTGGAGCGCACCGGTGCCACGGCATCGACTTCGTCGGCCAGGGTTTGCATCAAGCCTTCGGTGGCGAACTTGGAGACGCCGTAAGCCCCCCAATACGCACGACCCTTGCGGCCGACACTGCTGGAAGTGAACACCACAGAGGCGTCCTGGGACAGCTTGAGCAGCGGCAGCAGGGTGCTGGTGAGCATGAACATGGCATTGACGTTGACGTGCATGACACGCATGAAGTTTTCGCCGGACAGTTGCTCAATCGGCGTACGCGGGCCAATGATCGACGCGTTGTGCAGCAAACCGTCGAGATGGCCGAATTCGGTTTCGATCATCGCTGCCAGCTCATCGTATTGATGGGGCAGGGCGGTTTCCAGGTTGAACGGGATCACGGCCGGTTGTGGATGGCCGGCGGCTTCGATTTCGTCGTAGACCTGAGTCAGGTTGGCTTCGGTCTTGCCCAGCAACAGCACAGTGGCGCCGTGCGCGGCAAAGGTTTTCGCGGCGGCAGCGCCGATGCCACGGCCAGCGCCGGTGACCAGGATGACCCGGTCCTTGAGCAATTCTGGGCGGGCGGAATAATCAAACATAAGAAACCTCTACGAGAGTTAGATCGTTCCCACGCTCCGCGTGGGAATGCAGCCAGTGACGCTCCGCGTCGCCGCTCAGCAACTACACAAAGCGCTATCAAGCACCTTGCGCAACTCCAGCGGATGATCGACCACCACATCCGCGCCCCAATGCCGCGGGTTATCGTCGGGATGGATGTAGCCATAGGTCACGGCGGCCGTTTTGGTGCCGGCATCGCGACCGGATTCGATATCGCGCAAGTCATCACCCACGAACAACACGCTGGCCGGGTCCAGGTCGAGCATCTTGCACGCCAGGATCAACGGCTCGGGGTCCGGTTTGCTGTTCTTCACATGGTCCGGGCAGATCAACAGCGCCGAGCGCTCGGCCAGGCCAAGCTGCTGCATGATCGGCTCGGCGAACCGCAGCGGCTTGTTGGTGACCACGCCCCAGATCAGGTTGGCCTTTTCGATGTCGGCCAGCAGTTCGCCCATGCCGTCGAAGAGTTTGCTGTGAACCGCGCAACCGGCGAGGTAACGCTCCAGAAACTCCAGGCGTAATTCCTCGAAACCCGGTGATTCCGGGTCCATGGAGAAGGTCACGGCGACCATCGCCTTGGCGCCGCCGGAGATCTCGTCGCGAATGTGTTTGTCGCTCATCGGCGGCAAGCCGCGATCGGCGCGCATCGCCTGACAAATCGCAATGAAGTCCGGCGCGGTGTCGAGCAGGGTGCCGTCCATGTCGAAAAGAACTGCTCTGATACGCATCGGCTTACTCCTCGCGCAGGGTCTGGATCATGTAGTTGACGTCCACGTCGGAGGCCAGTTTGTAGTGCTTGGTCAGCGGGTTGTAGGTCAGGCCGATGATGTCCTTGACGGTCAGGCCGGCCATGCGGCTCCAGGCACCCAGCTCCGAAGGGCGGATGAATTTCTTGAAATCGTGGGTGCCGCGCGGCAGCAGCTTCATGATGTATTCCGCGCCGACGATGGCGAACAGGTACGCCTTCGGGTTGCGGTTGATGGTGGAGAAGAACACCTGGCCGCCGGGCTTGACCATACGGAAGCAGGCGCGGATCACCGAGGAGGGGTCCGGCACGTGCTCGAGCATTTCCAGGCAGGTGACCACGTCGAACTGCTCGGGCATTTCTTCAGCGAGGGCTTCGGCGGTGATCTGCCGGTATTCGACGCTCACGCCGGATTCCAGTTGATGCAGTTGCGCGACCGCCAGCGGCGCTTCGCCCATGTCGATGCCCATGACGGTAGCGCCGCGCTGGGCCATGGCTTCGCTGAGAATGCCGCCGCCGCAACCGACGTCGAGGACTTTCTTGCCGGCCAGGTTGACCCGCTCGTCAATCCAGTTGACCCGCAGCGGGTTGATGTCGTGCAGCGGTTTGAACTCGCTTTCGCGGTCCCACCAGCGATGGGCCAGGGCTTCGAATTTGGCGATTTCGGCGTAGTCGACGTTGCTCATGATTAAGTCCTCTGAAACTTGAAAAATCCTGTTGCCCCGTTGGTGAGTCCGGGGGGCTTACGATTCGGTATGGCCGCTGATGCGCTGGCCCCACGCCTTGGCGGTGGCGCAGAGTTGTTCTTCGTCCAGACGAGTCAGGCGGCGGTCGTCGAGCAGTTGCTTGCCGGCGACCCAAAGGTGTTTCACGCAGTCACGGCCGGTGGCATATATAAGCTGCGAAACCGGGTCGTAGACCGGTTGCTGCGCCAGGCCGGAGAGATCGAATGCGACGATGTCTGCCGCTTTTCCGACTTCCAGTGAACCGACCTCAGCCTCGATCCCAAGCGCACGGGCGCCATTGAGCGTGGCCATGCGCAGGGCGCGATGGGCATCCAGCGCGGTGGCCGAGCCGGAGACGGCTTTGGCCAGCAAGGCGGCGGTGCGGGTTTCGCCGAGCAGGTCCAGGTCATTGTTGCTGGCCGCACCATCGGTGCCGATCGCGACATTGACGCCGGCCTGCCACAAGCGCTCCACCGGGCAGAACCCGCTGGCCAGCTTCAGGTTCGACTCCGGGCAATGAATCACGTTGGTGTTACTTTCTACCAGCAACGCCAGGTCTTCGTAGCTGATCTGAGTCATGTGGACGGCCTGGAAGCGCGGCCCCAACAAACCCAGGCGCCCGAGGCGGGCCAGCGGGCGTTCGCCGCGCTGCTCGACGGACTGCAGCACTTCATAAGCCGTTTCATGCACGTGCATATGGATCAAGGCGTCCAGTTCTTCGGTGATCACCCGGATTTTCTCCAGGTTCTCGTCGCCCACGGTGTAGGGGGCGTGGGGGGCGAAGGTGACTTTGATGCGCTCGTGGTGCTTGAGATCGCCGAATAATTCGACGCCCTGACGAATGGCTTCATCCGCCGTGCTGGCGCCCGGGATCGGGAAATCGAGGATCGGAATCGCGATTTGCGCGCGAATGCCGCTGTTATGCACGCGCTCGCTGGCAACCTTCGGGAAGAAATACATGTCAGAGAAACAGGTGATGCCACCTTTGATCTGTTCGGCGATCGCCAGGTCAGTGCCGTCACGTACGAAAGTTTCATCGACCCACTTGGCTTCGGCCGGCCAGATGTGGTTTTCCAGCCAGCTCATCAGGGGCAGATCATCGGCCAGGCCTCGGAACAGTGTCATCGCCGCATGACCGTGGGCATTGATCAAGCCAGGGCAGAGCAACATGTCCGGCAATTCGCGGACTTCGGTTGCGTCAAGCTTCAGCGCAGCCGAGCGTGGGCCGATGAACACGATGCGTCCGTCGCGGATGCCCAGGGCGTGCTCTTTTAGGACAACGCCAGCGGGTTCGACGGGTACCAGCCAGGTCGGCAGCAATAGCAAGTCGAGCGCAGCGGCATTGTTCGGCATCGAGAGTCGGTTCCAGAGCTTTTGTAAAGGATGGCGAAGTATACCCGAGCGTCTTCGCAGGGGGATCGCTATAATCGACGGCTTTTGTTCATGAGTACGGGGTGACGGATGCGCGATCGACTGTTGGCTGCGGAGAAGGTGAAGGCCATCGATTGGCGTGATGGCGCCCTTTACCTGCTGGATCAGCGTATTTTGCCGTTCGAGGAAACCTGGATCGCCTACACCAGCGCTGCTGGCGTGGCCGAGGCCATTCGTTCGATGGTGGTGCGCGGCGCGCCGGCGATTGGCATCAGTGCCGCCTATGGTGTTGTGCTGGCGGCCCGCGCGCGGTTTGCCGAAGGCGGTGACTGGCAGGCGGCGCTGGAAGAGGATTTCGCGCTACTGGCCGATTCCCGTCCGACCGCAGTCAACCTGTTCTGGGCCCTGGGCCGCATGCGCGACCGGCTTGAGCGTCTGAAGCATCACGCCGATCCGCTGGTGGTGCTGGAGGCGGAAGCTATCGCCATTCACGAGAGTGATCGCGAAGCCAACCTGACCATGGCGCAACTGGGTGTGGACCTGATCCGCAAGCACCAGGGCAACGCCCAGGCGATTCTGACCCACTGCAACACCGGCGCACTGGCCACCGGCGGCTTTGGTACGGCACTTGGCGTCATTCGTGGGGCGTTCATCGAGGGCATGATCGAGCGCGTCTATGCCGATGAAACCCGTCCATGGCTGCAAGGTTCGCGGTTGACCGCATGGGAATTGGCCAACGAAGGCATTCCCGTGACCCTCAATGCCGACTCCGCCGCGGCCCATATCATGAAGACCAAAGGCATTACCTGGGTGATCGTCGGCGCTGACCGGATCACTGCCAATGGCGACGTGGCCAACAAGATCGGCACCTATCAGCTGGCGGTGAACGCCATGCACCACGGCGTGCGCTTCATGGTGGTGGCGCCGAGTTCGACCATCGACATGAACCTGGCCAGCGGTGATGACATCCCGATTGAAGAGCGCGATGGTCGCGAGTTGCTGGAAGTCGGCGGCAAGCGGGTCGGGGCGGATGTCGATGCGTTCAATCCGGTGTTCGATGTGACCCCGGCTGACCTGATCGATGCGATCGTTACCGAAAAAGGCATCGTCGAGCGCCCGGACACCGCGAAAATGGCGCAGTTGATGTGCCGCAAGCGTCTGCATTAAAGATATCTGGTGTCTGATAAATCGCCTTCGCGAGCAAGTCGGATCGCCGCACCGCCGCTCCCACATTTGACCAAGTTCTCCAGTTAGACTCGGTCGAGTGTGGGAGCGGGCTTGCTCGCGAAGAGGCCCTCACAGCCACTGAACAACCCTTATTCACCCCGTAAATCTTCAATTAAAAAGGCTCTAAGCCTCTCTCGTCCCCTTCAAGCCTGTCACCGGTCAACTAACTATGCTCCATGCGCATCAGGGGGATAGGTGCGTGGCGGCTCTTGTGATAACATCCGGCGGTTTCCAAGGTAGCCCGATGTGGCTGCCTTTACTGCGCAGATCCATGGCATAACTCGTTGATTTGTCGTAAGTCGGTGCATGGCACTCAGCCTGCAGCGGCGAGCTTCGTTCGTCCCATATGGATGTGACGAAGTTTCACCAGAAAAAGGAATCAGGCTTCTCATGGGCGAACTGGCCAAAGAAATCCTCCCGGTCAATATCGAAGACGAGCTGAAGCAGTCCTACCTCGACTACGCGATGAGCGTAATTGTCGGGCGGGCACTGCCGGATGCGCGCGATGGCTTGAAGCCCGTGCACCGGCGTGTGCTGTTCGCGATGAGCGAGCTGGGCAACGACTTCAACAAGCCGTACAAGAAATCTGCCCGTGTTGTCGGTGACGTGATCGGTAAGTATCACCCTCACGGTGATACCGCGGTGTACGACACCATCGTTCGGATGGCGCAGCCATTCTCGCTGCGCTACCTGCTGGTAGACGGTCAGGGCAACTTCGGTTCCGTGGACGGCGACAACGCCGCCGCCATGCGATACACCGAAGTGCGCATGACCAAGCTGGCGCACGAGCTGCTGGCTGACCTGCACAAAGAAACCGTGGACTGGGTGCCGAACTACGACGGCACCGAAATGATCCCGGCGGTCATGCCGACCCGTATTCCCAACCTGTTGGTCAACGGCTCCAGCGGTATCGCCGTGGGCATGGCGACCAACATCCCGCCGCACAACCTCGGTGAAGTCATCGACGGTTGCCTGGCACTCATCGACAACCCTGAGTTGACCATCGATGAGCTGATGCAATACATCCCCGGTCCGGACTTCCCGACCGCCGCGATCATCAACGGTCGTGCCGGCATCATCGAAGCCTACCGCACCGGTCGTGGCCGCATTTACATGCGCGCCCGCTCGATGATCGAAGACATCGACAAGGTCGGTGGCCGTCAGCAGATCGTCATCACCGAACTCCCTTACCAGCTGAACAAGGCCCGTCTGATCGAGAAGATCGCCGAGCTGGTAAAAGAGAAGAAGCTCGAAGGCATCACCGAACTGCGCGACGAGTCCGACAAGGACGGTATGCGCGTCGTGATCGAACTGCGTCGCGGCGAAGTGCCTGAGGTGATTCTCAACAACCTCTACGCCCAGACCCAGCTGCAAGCGGTATTCGGTATCAACATCGTCGCGCTGATCGACGGCCGTCCACGCATCCTGAACCTCAAGGACCTGCTGGAAGCCTTCGTTCGTCACCGTCGCGAAGTCGTTACCCGCCGTACCGTGTTCGAACTGCGTAAAGCCCGCGAACGGGGTCACATTCTGGAAGGCCAAGCGGTTGCCCTGTCGAACATCGACCCGGTCATCGCCCTGATCAAAGCCTCGCCAACGCCGTCGGAAGCCAAGGAAGCGCTGATCAAGACTGCGTGGGAATCTTCCGCCGTGGTCGCGATGGTTGAACGTGCCGGTGCCGATTCGTGCCGTCCAGAGACTCTGGACCCGCAATACGGTCTGCGCGAAGGCAAGTACTTCCTGTCGCCAGAGCAGGCGCAAGCCATTCTGGAGCTGCGTCTGCACCGTCTGACCGGTCTGGAACACGAAAAGCTGCTGGCCGAGTATCAAGAGATCCTCAACCAGATCGGCGAGCTGATCCGCATCCTCAGCAGCGCCACGCGCCTGATGGAAGTGATTCGCGAAGAGCTGGAAGTGATCCGCGCCGAATACGGCGACGTGCGCCGCACCGAGATTCTCGATGCCCGTCTCGACCTGACCCTGGGTGACATGATCCCGGAAGAAGAGCGCGTCGTGACCATTTCCCACGGTGGCTACGCCAAGACCCAGCCATTGGCTGCGTACCAGGCTCAGCGTCGTGGCGGTAAAGGCAAATCGGCTACCGGCGTCAAGGATGAGGACTACATCGCTCACCTGCTGGTCGCCAACAGCCACACCACGCTTCTGCTGTTCTCCAGCAAAGGCAAGGTGTACTGGCTGAAAACCTACGAAATCCCGGAAGCGTCCCGCGCTGCCCGTGGTCGTCCGCTGGTCAATCTGCTGCCGCTGGACAGTGATGAATACATCACCACCATGCTGCCGGTCGACGAATACACCGAAGGTCACTTCATCTTCATGGCCACTGCCAAAGGCACCGTGAAGAAGACCCCGCTGGAATCCTTCAGCCGTCAACGCAGCGTCGGCCTGATCGCGCTAGAGCTGGACGAAGGTGACGTACTGATTTCTGCCGCCATTACCGATGGCGAGCGCGAAGTCATGCTGTTCTCCGACGGCGGCAAGGTCACTCGCTTCAAGGAAACCGACGTTCGTGCCATGGGCCGTACCGCTCGCGGTGTCCGCGGCATGCGTCTGCCGGAAGGCCAGAAGCTGATTTCCATGCTGATCCCGGAAGAAGGCAGCCAGATCCTCACCGCTTCGGCCCGTGGTTTTGGCAAGCGCACGGCGATCACCGAGTTCCCTGAGTACAAACGTGGTGGTCAGGGCGTTATCGCCATGGTCAGCAACGACCGTAACGGCCGTCTGGTCGGTGCAGTCCAGGTGCTCGACGGCGAGGAAATCATGCTGATTTCCGACCAGGGCACCCTGGTGCGTACTCGTGTTGACGAAGTCTCCAGTCTGGGTCGTAACACCCAGGGCGTGACCCTGATCAAACTGGCCAGCGATGAAACGCTGGTAGGTCTGGAGCGGGTTCAGGAGCCGTCGGAAGTCGAAGGCGAAGAGCTGGAAGAAGGTGAAGAGGGTGCAGTGTTCGACGGCGAAGTCGTAATCGACGACGTTGTTGAAGATCAGCAACTCGACGCCGCCGCTGACGAAGAACCGCAGGAGTAAGCGGACAGACAGGGGGCGGATGAGAATTCGCCCCCTTGTTGTTTGTCTGCAATGAAATTATCGACGCCCATGGAGATCGAGTGTGGGAGCGGGCTTGCTCGCGAAGACGGACTGACATTCAACATCGATGTCGCCTGTTACACCGCTTTCGCGAGCAAGCCCGCTCCTACATTGGATCTGCGTCGACTGATATGTTTGCGTGATACCACCAAATCAGAGCGAGATTGGATGTGAGCAAGAGAGCCTATAACTTCTGTGCCGGTCCTGCGGCACTTCCCGAAGCTGTCCTGCAGCGCGCCCAGGGTGAACTCCTTGATTGGCATGGCAAAGGCTTGTCGGTCATGGAAATGAGCCATCGCAGTGATGAGTTCGTGTCCATCGCCACCAAGGCCGAGCAGGATCTGCGTGATCTGCTGAATATCCCCTCGAACTATAAAGTGCTGTTTCTGCAAGGTGGCGCCAGCCAGCAATTTGCTCAGATTCCTCTGAACCTGTTGCCGGAAAGCGGCACCGCCGACTATATCGACACCGGTATCTGGTCGCAGAAAGCCATCGAAGAAGCTTCGCGCTACGGTCACGTCAATGTCGCCGCCACCGCCAAGCCTTACGACTATTTCGCTATTCCCGGTCAGAACGAATGGAACCTGTCGAAAGATGCGGCCTACGTTCACTACGCGCCGAACGAAACCATCGGTGGTCTGGAATTTCAGTGGATCCCGGAAACCGGCGATGTTCCGCTGATCGCCGACATGTCCTCGGACATCCTGTCGCGTCCGATCGATGTTTCGCGCTTTGGTATGATCTACGCCGGCGCCCAGAAGAACATCGGTCCGAGCGGTATCGTCGTCAACATCGTTCGCGAAGACCTGCTGGGGCGCGCCCGTTCCCTGTGCCCGACCATGCTCGACTACAAGGTCGCGGCCGACAACGGCTCGATGTACAACACCCCGCCAACCCTGGCCTGGTACCTCTCGGGCCTGGTATTCGAGTGGCTGAAAGAGCAGGGTGGTGTTGAAGCCATCGGCAAGCTCAACGAAGTGAAACAGCGCACGCTGTACGACTTCATCGACGCCAGCGGCTTGTACAGCAACCCGATCAACAAGTCGGATCGCTCGTGGATGAACGTGCCGTTCCGCCTGGCTGACGACCGTCTCGACAAGCCATTCCTGGTCGGTGCCGAAGAGCGTGGCCTGTTGAACCTCAAGGGTCACCGTTCCGTGGGTGGCATGCGTGCCTCCATCTATAACGCCGTCGACATCGTTGCGGTCAACGCACTGATTTCGTACATGGCAGAGTTCGAGAAGGAACACGGCTAATGTCTGAGCAAGAACTCAAGGCACTGCGCCTGCGCATTGATGCCCTGGACGAGAAAGTCCTGGAGCTGATCAGTGAGCGCGCACGCTGCGCCCAGGAAGTTGCGCGAGTAAAGATGGCCTCGCTGGCCGAAGGCGAAGTGCCGGTGTTCTATCGTCCTGAGCGTGAAGCTCAGGTGCTCAAGCGCGTCATGGAGCGTAACCAGGGGCCGCTGGGCAACGAAGAGATGGCGCGGCTGTTCCGCGAAATCATGTCCTCGTGCCTGGCCCTCGAGCAGCCGCTGAAAGTGGCTTACCTCGGGCCTGAAGGCACCTTCACCCAAGCCGCGGCCATGAAACACTTCGGCCACGCCGTGATCAGCAAGCCGATGGCGGCGATCGACGAAGTGTTCCGCGAAGTGGCGGCCGGTGCGGTGAACTTTGGCGTGGTCCCGGTGGAAAACTCCACCGAAGGCGCGGTCAACCACACCCTCGACAGCTTCCTCGAACACGACATGGTGATCTGTGGCGAAGTCGAGCTGCGGATTCACCACCACCTGTTGGTCGGTGAAAACACCAAGACCGACAGCATCAGCCGCATCTATTCCCACGCCCAGTCCCTGGCCCAGTGCCGCAAGTGGTTGGACGCGCATTACCCGAATGTCGAGCGCGTGGCAGTGTCCAGCAACGCCGAAGCGGCCAAACGGGTCAAGGGTGAGTGGAACTCGGCGGCGATTGCCGGCGACATGGCGGCAGGCTTGTACGGGCTGACCCGTCTGGCCGAGAAAATCGAGGATCGCCCGGACAACTCCACGCGATTCCTGATGATCGGCAGCCAGGAAGTGCCGCCGACCGGCGACGACAAGACTTCGATCATCGTCTCCATGAGCAACAAGCCCGGCGCGCTTCACGAGTTGCTGGTGCCTTTCCACGACAACGGCATCGACCTGACGCGAATCGAGACGCGTCCTTCGCGCAGCGGTAAATGGACCTACGTGTTCTTCATCGACTTCGTCGGCCACCACCGCGACCCACTGGTCAAAGGTGTGTTGGAAAAGATCAGTCAGGAAGCAGTGGCACTCAAAGTGCTGGGTTCCTACCCGAAAGCAGTTCTCTAAGGGCGGTAGCAAATGAGTGGTGACTTCCTCGCTCTGGCACAGCCGGGCGTGCAACAACTTTCGCCTTACGTTCCGGGCAAGCCCGTGGACGAACTGGCGCGCGAGCTGAACATCGATCCGGCCAGCATCGTCAAACTGGCCAGCAACGAAAACCCGTTGGGCGCCAGTCCCAAAGCTCTGGCGGCGATTCGCGAAGCATTGGCCGAGCTGACCCGCTATCCGGACGGCAACGGTTTTGCGCTCAAGACCCTGCTGGCCGAACAGTGCCGCGTCGAGCTGAATCAGGTGACGCTGGGCAACGGTTCCAACGACATTCTGGAACTGGTCGCCCGTGCCTATCTGGCGCCGGGTCTGAACGCGGTGTTCAGCGAGCACGCGTTTGCGGTCTATCCGATCGTCACCCAAGCCGTCGGCGCTACGGCCAAAGTGATCCCGGCCAAAGACTGGGGCCATGATCTGTCAGCCATGCTGACCGCGATCGATGCCGATACCCGTGTTGTCTTCATCGCCAACCCGAACAACCCGACCGGGACCTGGTTTGGCGCCGAAGCGCTGGACGAGTTCCTGCAGGACGTACCGGAACACGTGCTGGTGGTGCTGGACGAGGCCTACATCGAATACGCCGAAGGCAGCGACTTGCCGGACGGTCTGGACTACCTGGCGGCCTACCCGAACCTGCTGGTTTCGCGCACGTTCTCCAAGGCTTACGGCCTGGCGGCGTTGCGGGTCGGCTATGGCTTGTCTACGACGGTGGTTGCGGATGTGCTGAACCGAGTGCGTCAGCCGTTCAACGTCAACAGCCTGGCCCTGGCCGCTGCGTGCGCTGCGCTGCAAGACACCGAGTACCTGGCTGAAAGCCGTCGCCTGAACGAATCCGGCATGCAGCAGCTGGAAGCGGGTTTCCGTGAGCTGGGATTGAGCTGGATTCCGTCCAAGGGCAACTTCATCTGCGTCGATCTGGGCCGTGTTGCGGCTCCGGTCTTCCAGGGCTTGCTGCGCGAAGGCGTAATCGTGCGTCCGGTGGCCAATTACGGCATGCCGAACCACTTGCGCATCACCATCGGTCTGCCGGCGGAAAACAGCCGCTTCCTCGAAGCGCTGACCAAGGTTCTGGCTCGTGGTTGATGTCACTGCACTGCAATCTGCTGAACCTATGATCGGTCGCCTGGTGGTGGTCGGTCTGGGGTTGATGGGCGGTTCGTTTGCCAAGGGTTTGCGTGAAAGCGGCCTGTGCCGCGAAGTGGTCGGGGTCGATCTCGACCCGCAGTCGCGCAAACTGGCGGTTGAGTTGGGTGTGGTGGATCGCTGCGAAGAAGACCTGGCCGTTGCTTGCCAGGGCGCCGACGTGATTCAACTGGCCGTGCCGATCCTTGCCATGGAAAAAATGCTCGGCCGATTGGCCAGCATGGACCTGGGGCAAGCGATTCTGACTGACGTCGGCAGCGCCAAAGGCAATGTGGTGCGCGCGGCAACCGAAGCGTTTGGCGGCATGCCGGCGCGTTTCGTGCCGGGGCATCCGATTGCCGGTTCCGAGCAGAGCGGGGTGGAAGCCTCTAACTCAGAGCTGTTCCGCCGCCATAAAGTGATTCTTACACCGCTGGATCAGACTGATCCGGCAGCGCTGGCAGTGGTCGACCGTTTGTGGCGCGAATTGGGCGCCGATGTCGAGCACATGCAGGTCGAGCGTCATGACGAAGTGTTGGCGGCGACCAGCCATTTGCCGCACTTGTTGGCGTTCGGTTTGGTCGATTCGTTGGCCAAGCGCAATGAAAACCTTGAGATCTTCCGTTACGCTGCGGGCGGTTTTCGCGATTTCACAAGAATCGCGGGTAGCGACCCGGTCATGTGGCACGACATCTTCCTCGCCAACCGCGAAGCTGTCCTGCGCACACTCGATACATTTCGCAGCGACCTCGACGCCTTGCGCGACGCGGTCGATGCAGGGGATGGGCACCAATTGTTGGGCGTGTTCACTCGCGCCCGGGTTGCCCGCGAACATTTCAGTAAAATCCTGGCCCGCCGGGCTTATGTGGACGCTATGAATTCCAACGACCTGATTTTCCTGGCACAACCTGGTGGCCGCCTGACTGGGCGGATTCGAGTACCGGGCGACAAATCGATTTCCCACCGTTCGATCATGCTCGGCTCCTTGGCTGAAGGCGTCACCGAAGTGGAAGGTTTCCTCGAGGGCGAAGACGCCCTGGCAACATTGCAAGCCTTCCGTGACATGGGCGTCGTGATCGAAGGTCCGCACCACGGTCGCGTGACCATTCACGGCGTCGGCCTGCATGGCTTGAAGCCTGCGCCGGGCCCGATCTACCTGGGCAACTCCGGCACTTCGATGCGTCTGCTGTCTGGCCTGTTGGCTGCGCAGAACTTCGACAGCACGCTGACGGGCGATGCTTCGCTGTCCAAGCGTCCGATGAATCGCGTGGCCAATCCGCTGCGTGAAATGGGCGCCGTGATTGAGACTGCTGCTGAAGGTCGTCCGCCGATGACCATTCGCGGCGGCAACAAGCTCAAAGGCCTGACCTACACCATGCCGATGGCCAGTGCCCAGGTTAAATCCTGCCTGCTGCTGGCGGGTTTGTACGCCGAAGGCAAAACCACTGTCACCGAGCCGGCTCCAACCCGCGACCACACCGAGCGCATGCTGCGTGGCTTCGGCTACCCGGTCACCGTCAACGGTGCGACCGCGTCGGTCGAATCCGGCCACAAGCTGACCGCGACCCACATTGAAGTGCCGGGCGACATCTCGTCTTCCGCGTTCTTCCTGGTGGCCGCGTCGATCGCCGAAGGTTCGGAGCTGGTGCTTGAGCACGTCGGCATCAACCCGACCCGTACCGGCGTGATCGACATCCTGCGTCTGATGGGCGCTGATATCACCCTGGAAAACCAGCGTGAAGTCGGCGGCGAACCGGTAGCGGATCTGCGCGTACGTGCAGCTAAACTCAAAGGTATCGAGATTCCTGAAGCGCTGGTTCCGCTGGCCATCGACGAATTTCCGGTGCTGTTCGTGGCCGCCGCCTGTGCCGAAGGGCGCACCATCCTGCGTGGCGCCGAAGAGCTGCGGGTTAAAGAGTCGGACCGGATTCAGGTCATGGCGGATGGCTTGCTGGCGCTTGGCGTCAAGTGCGAGCCGACCCCGGACGGCATCATCATCGACGGCGGCCAGATCGGCGGCGGCGAAGTGCACGGTCACGGCGATCACCGGATTGCCATGGCCTTCAGCGTGGCATCGCTGCGCGCCACTGCACCGATCCGCATTCATGACTGTGCCAACGTCGCGACGTCGTTCCCGAACTTCCTCGCGCTGTGCGCGCAGGTCGGTATCCGTGTTGCACAAGAGGCTCAGTCGTGATTATCAAGCCACCGGTCATCACCATCGACGGGCCTAGCGGTTCGGGCAAGGGCACTATTGCCGGGATTCTGGCCAAGCGTCTGGGCTGGTGCCTGCTGGATTCCGGTGCGCTGTACCGTCTGCTGGCATTCGCCGCGCGTAATCATGGCGTCGATCTGACCAATGAGGAGTCGCTGAAGCTGCTGGCCGCTCATCTGGACGTGCAGTTCGTCGGCGCGACCGAAGGTCATCCGCAGCGGATCATTCTCGAAGGTGACGATGTCACTGATGATTTGCGCAACGAACAGGTTGGCGCCTGGGCTTCCCAGGTCGCTGCACTGCCGGCGGTGCGTGATGCGCTGCTCCAGCGCCAGCGGGCGTTTCAGGAGGCTCCGGGTCTGGTGGCCGATGGTCGCGACATGGGCACGGTGGTTTTTCCCGATGCACCGCTGAAGATATTCCTTACTGCCAGTGCCGAGGAGCGTGCGCGCCGTCGATACTTGCAGTTGAAGGGCAAAGTCGATGGTGTTAGTCTGTCGAGTCTGCTAGATGAGATACGTGTCCGCGATGAGCGTGACACCCAGCGAGCGGTAGCCCCGCTCAAGCCGGCGGCTGACGCCATACAGCTGGATTCCACGGAATTATCCATCGATCAGGTGCTGGAACGCATCATGAGCGAGATCGCACTCCGCGATATCGCCGGGTGACCAAGAGACTTCGCAGGGGACCAGTCATAGTCCTGCGCTGTTTCTTTAAATGAACGTAACCCACGTCGTCTGGGATGTGGAGATGGGCGTATTCTTCGCCCTTATCATCAGGAATTAAAATGAGCGAAAGCTTTGCGGAACTCTTTGAAGAAAGCCTAAAAACCCTGAACCTTCAGGCAGGCTCCATCATCACCGGTGTTATCGTTGATATCGATTACCAAGCTCGCTGGGTAACCGTTCACGCTGGCCTGAAGTCTGAAGCACTCATCCCGCTTGAGCAGTTCTACAACGATGCTGGCGAACTGACTATCAACGTCGGTGACGAAGTTCACGTTGCTCTGGACTCGGTTGAAGACGGCTTTGGTGAAACCAAGCTGTCCCGTGAAAAAGCCAAGCGCGCTGAATGCTGGATTGTTCTGGAAGCAGCCTTCGCAGCCGAAGAAGTGGTCAAGGGCGTTATCAACGGTAAGGTTAAAGGCGGCTTCACTGTCGACGTTAACGGCATCCGTGCGTTCCTGCCAGGTTCTCTGGTTGACGTCCGTCCTGTGCGCGACACCACGCACCTGGAAGGCAAAGAGCTGGAATTCAAGGTCATCAAGCTTGACCAGAAACGCAACAACGTTGTCGTTTCCCGTCGTAGCGTCCTCGAAGCCGAGAACTCCGCTGAGCGTGAAGCTCTGCTGGAATCCCTGCAGGAAGGCCAACAAGTCAAAGGTATCGTCAAAAACCTCACCGATTACGGCGCATTCGTCGATCTGGGTGGCGTCGATGGCCTGCTGCACATTACCGACATGGCTTGGAAGCGTATCAAGCATCCTTCCGAAATCGTCAACGTTGGCGACGAGATCGATGTCAAGGTTCTGAAGTACGATCGCGAACGCAATCGTGTTTCCCTGGGCCTCAAGCAACTGGGCGAAGATCCATGGGTTGCTATCAAAGCCCGTTACCCAGAAAGCACTCGCGTTACCGCTCGTGTAACCAACCTGACCGACTACGGCTGCTTCGCTGAGCTGGAAGAAGGCGTTGAAGGCCTGGTACACGTTTCCGAAATGGACTGGACCAACAAGAACATCCACCCTTCGAAAGTCGTACAAGTCGGCGACGAAGTGGAAGTTATGGTTCTGGACATCGACGAAGAGCGTCGTCGTATCTCCCTCGGCATCAAGCAGTGCAAATCTAACCCATGGGAAGATTTCTCTGGCCAGTTCAACAAGGGCGATAAAATCTCCGGCACCATCAAGTCGATCACCGATTTCGGTATCTTCATTGGTTTGGACGGCGGCATCGACGGTCTGGTTCACCTGTCCGACATCTCCTGGAACGAAGTGGGCGAAGAAGCCGTTCGCCGCTTCAAGAAGGGCGACGAGCTGGACACCGTTATCCTGTCCGTTGACCCAGAGCGCGAGCGCATCTCCCTGGGTATCAAGCAACTGGAAAGCGATCCGTTCTCCGAGTACGTTCAAGAGAACGACAAAGGCGCAATCGTTAAAGGCATCGTGAAAGAAGTTGACGCTAAAGGCGCCATCATCACTCTGGCCGACGATATCGAAGCGACTCTGAAAGCCTCCGAAATCAGCCGTGACCGCGTTGAAGACGCGCGCAACGTTCTGAAAGAAGGCCAGGAAGTAGAAGCCAAGATCATCAGCGTTGACCGCAAGAGCCGTGTAATCCAGCTCTCCATCAAGTCGAAAGACGATGCTGAAGAGAAAGAAGCAATCCAGAGCTTGAAAGACAAGCCTTCGGATAGCATCGCTGCTGGTCCTACCACTCTGGGCGACCTGTTGCGTGCACAAATGGAAAAACAGAACTAAGTTCTGTCAGACCATAGAAAAAGGGCGACTTCGGTCGCCCTTTTTTGCGCCTGTGATTTGGTGATTTTGATGGTTTCGTGGCGCTGCGATTGTTTGCCGTGAAACCAATCCTCCCGGCAAGTTGTCTCTTTCTTTAATCGGATCAATCGTTTATTTAAAGCTAGTCTTTAGCTTGAAGCGAACGACCGTCGGGCGGCGTGTCCAGCCTAAGGAAGCGAATGAACAAGCTCATTGTCGTAATAGCAGTACTGACACTGGCGGGCTGTACCACTAATGCCAAGACTCATGCGGTGCGTGGGGTCAGTGGCATCGAGATCGATTGTTCAGGATTGGGCTCGGGGTGGGAGAAGTGCCGCAAGCGAGCGAACAAGGAGTGCAAGGCGGCGGGGTACAAAGTTGTAGCCAGGTCCGATGATGCCAAAGATGAGGATGAGTACCCCTTTGGCTTCAATCCTGCGGGCTATCTGACGCGCACCATGCTGGTTATCTGCAGGTGAGTCCGAAAGGGCATGATCAGCGTTCCAGTGATCTGAAATCGGGCATCTCTTTCTGGGTAAAGATATGTCAAAACTCGGGCTGTTCAAATTCATCCGGGCGTGCTAAAACCTTTGAAGCGCTGATCTAGCTGCTTGAAAAAGAAGGGAAAAATATGACGAAGTCGGAGTTGATCGAACGAATTGTCACCCATCAAGGGCTGCTCTCATCCAAGGATGTGGAACTGGCCATCAAGACCATGCTCGAACAAATGTCCCAATGTCTGGCCACCGGTGATCGCATCGAGATCCGTGGGTTTGGCAGCTTCTCCTTGCACTACCGCGCACCGCGCGTAGGTCGCAATCCAAAAACCGGTCAGTCCGTCAGCCTCGACGGCAAGTTCGTGCCGCATTTCAAGCCGGGGAAGGAGCTTAGGGATCGGGTGAATGAGGATGAGGAAGAGAATTGAGCATCGGATATGGAAGATATGGCATGCATGCATTCAGGCGTATAGGAATAATTGTATTCGTGTTATGTGTAGCTATAACATCACTTGTATTTGTGTTGGAAAATCAACAGCCATCAACATTGCTATTTTTTGGCTGGTCAACACCTTCTCTCCCAATATCGCTGTACGTCGCAGTATCACTTCTGCTAGGCATGGTAGTCGGCCCCCTCACTTTGTTCGTTGTCCGATGCGTATCTGGGCAAAACAAGCGACCTAGCTGAGATTGTGCCTATAGAAAATATTCTGTCGTCACCAACGATTGCTCCTGTCGCTGGTACAATACGCGAGCGATGAAGAACTGGTCTTGAAAAAATTATCTTTATCAATACATAGAAAGTATTTGAGCAAATCGAGCGCATCACTACGGTGATGTGCCCGTACAGGAAAAGGGCGAGTGGGGTATGCAGAGCAGTTCATCCGAATCATATAGAGATTCTGAGATCGATCTTCAGGCGTTGATCACCTCTATTTGGCGAAGAAAGTGGCTAATATTGGGTGTTGCTTTCATGGCAACGCTATTAGCTGCCTCGTATGCATTTATGGCTAAGCCGGTTTTCGAAGCTAAACTCTTCCTTATTCCGCCTACGCAAAACGACATAGCTAATTTCAATTACGGGCGTACGCGTGAGTCCGATCTTACGCCTCTAGCTATTAAGGATATTTATACGGTCTTCCTTCGAGTACTCAACTCTGAATCCCTCCGTAGAGAGTTTTTTAACACAGTATACGTGCCGAGTCTGTCAGACGAAGAGCAGAAGGGATCAAAAGACGCTTTATATTCTCGATTTTCAAAGGTGTTGACAGTTACTCTTCCGGTTAAAGACGCGGGTGATCAATCTGCTGTAACTGCACAAGCTAATGATCCTGACTTAGCTTCTACGTGGGTCCAAGCTTATGTTGACCGTGCGGGAGTACTGGCAAAGGAGGAAATGATAAAGAACATTTCCACCGAAAGCCAAGTGAGAGCTCGTAATCTTCTTCAGCAAATCAACTCCATGCGAGAAAGCGGTATACAGCTTCGGCAAGACTCTATTACGAAATTACGAGAAGCACTTCGTGTTGCTGAGGCTATAGGTCTAGAAAAACCACCAATAATTACGGGCAACCCATCGGTTGAGGTGGCGGGGAGCTTGGATGGTCAAATTATCTACATGCGTGGTTCAAAGGCGTTGAAGGCGGAAATTCAAAACTTGGAACAACGCAAGTCAGATGATCCATTTGTAACGCATTTACGTGATCTTCAGTCAAAGTACGAGTTTTATAAGAGCCTCGATGTCAATCCATCTAATGTTTGGGTTTACAGGGAAGATGGCGAAGTTGATCGTCCTGACGCTCCAATAAAACCAAGAAAATCATTAATCTTAGCATTAGGGTTAATATCGGGTTTGTTGGCAGGCATTATGCTCGCGCTAATACTATATCTTTCCGATAGGAATCATATGAGGTCACAAGCCTGATTGATTTCAATTTAATCTGAATTTCGGCTTGGACTATATACCATAAACGGCATATACAACAGTACTGCCTAATATGTTAGCATGCTCAAATATCAATTGAATAGTCGGCTTTTAATGGTATGAGTGAGGTATTAGGTTTTGTGACCTTTGGGAAGTATTTTATAACTTTACATAGCTGTATTTGTAAAGAGACTTGATATTGGTATCAATGAGTGGTCGGGAAGTGGCTAATATGATTAGCGAAAGAAAAATGCCATTCTATATTGTTCTATTTGCGTGCTTACTGGTAGTTCTTGGGGATCTGCGAAATGTTATTTCTCCTTTAGGCTATTGGATTCTCTGGGGGATGGTTTTCATTGTTGGAATTTTTTCTGGTTGTATAAAAAAAACGTATTTTGACGCCGCTTTTTTTGGTGTTACCTGTGGTTTTTTGGTGTTAGTTTTCGCGCTGTTAATCGTAGGTCTAGTTAATGCTGATATTTATACAGCTTATCAAGGGCTAAAATATTTGATGATTTATGCCTTGCTGGTGGTAGTTTATTCAAATTCGCAATTTCTTCAAGTGAATCAATTTTATTATATCGCCGCAATCTCAACTTTAGTTGGTTTTTCTGTTTTTCTGCTATGTAAGTACGTATTCGTCGATTATTACATTTTACTTGGGGATGGCCGCCAAGGAAGTATGATTGCGTATCCAGGTGTGTTGTGGAAAACCAATGCGTTCTTTGCAGCTTTTATAGTGGCAAGAATTCTCAGTAGTTCTTTTCAGAAAATGATTCCAGCGATTTGTATTTTGTTGGCATCAGTGTATCTACTTTTAGAGGATTCAAGTCGTACGGGTTTTTTGTGGTTTTCGGTAATCGTAGCTGTATTTGCTATGCTGGTATTTTTAATCAATACAACTAAATTTTTATCCGTTTTGTCGATCGTATTAATGGTGGTGGGTGTATTTGCAGTTTTTAATTTAGATTTAATATATGGGTTTCTTGATGGTAAATCAATTTTAGTACTCAATAGATTGTTTGAAGGAGACCCTATTAGGTCGCAAATGATTAGTGATGGTATCGTTAACGCGGAAGCATGTTTACCACTAGGTTGTGGATTTCAAAGTTCGACTTCATTGGTGACCGGAACTCCGATGGTGATACATAACGTATATTTGGCAATCCTAGGTGACTTTGGTTTATTAGGTGAAATTGGACTGCTGATAATGGTTATGAGTCCAATGGTTGTGTTTGCAATGCGGGAGTCGATGGGTGGACCTAATCAAGGACCTCTTATACATTACAAGTTGGCTGCTTGTCTTGGTGCGTCGTGCTATTGCTTTATCTTACTCTTTCATCCTTTAAGTTCGGAAATGTCAGAGTGGGGGTACTGGGCCATTATGTTGTCTTGGCTGTCTCGCCTGTCGAATATACATTCAAGTGTGAGAAGGGATTCTAGCGCTGATACAGAGTTGAGAGTCTGATTTTGAAATATCTAATTAAGAATATGGGTTTTCTATTTTTTGCTCAACTTTGTGCTTATCTAATTCCAATACTTGAAATTCCGGTATTGGCCCGAGCGTTGGGCGTTCAAGAATATGGAAAGGTAGTACTTATTCAATCTATAGCACTCATGTCATCGTTAATTGTAGAATACGGTTTTTCTTTAAGTGGGTCGCGCCAGGTTGCAATCGCTCGCGATGACAAGGGAGAACTATCCAGAATCTATGGAGAGGTGTTTTCTGCCAAATTGATCATCGTGTTAATTGTTCTTCTGTGTAGCGCGGTGCTATATATCTTAAATGGCTCTTTATTTTTTGACGGTCCGCTAGTATTTTTCGGATTTATATATTTTTTAGCTTTCGGTTTTAGCCCGTTCTGGTTTTTCCAAGGATTAGAAAAAATTAGTGTGGTGGTGATATTGGAGGTGATTTTACGTTTCGCGAGTTTGATTTTTTTATATTGGTTTGTTAAAGATGAGGGTGGTGCGAAATTAGCGCTTGGAATAATGGTCGGATTTGGGCTGTTGAATACATTTGTCGGTAATGTTATGTGTATCAAAAGGGTTGGTAAAATACGCCTGTGTTTATTTGGGGGGATACAGCAGTTAAGAGTCGGTTTTCATGTTTTTATTTATAAAAGCTCAAACAATATATTGCTTAGTGCTGGCCCATCATTAGTTGGAGCAACATCTGGGCATGTGGCTGTTGCTTCTTACGTCCCGGCTGAAAAAATAATTCGTGGTTTTGTAGGGTTCGTAAATCCAATTCTTATAGGATTTTTTCCGTATTTAAATCGCCAATATCGATCATCTAGAGATAATACGATTAGGCTGTCATTGATGATTGTGGCTGGTATGTTTGCGATGGGTATCCTTGCCGCTGGTTCAATATTCTTCGTAGGCGATTTTTTAATTCAAGCAGTTTTAGGTTCGGGTTTTATAATAGCAAGCAGCATACTAAAGATATTTGTATGGATTATTCCTTTTAGGCTAGCCAATCAAGCGATCGGGCTATGCATATTAATACCGATGGGCCGGGATAAAATAACCAGTGGTTTTATGATGTTTTTTTCCATAATGTCCATGTTGTTTGCAACATTACTATCAATTTGGTATGGCGTTAACGGGATAGTGATGGGGTTCGTTATCACTGAAGCATGTTTGCTGCTTGCGTTAATATTTGTGGTTGTAGATATAACGATTAAATCGTCGGGCGAGGTAAAGTTGTGATTACTGTGCTTACAGCAACTTATAACAGAGCAACAACACTTCCACGGCTTTTTGAGAGCCTATGCGCCCAGACCTGCATGGAATTTGAATGGTTGATCGTTGATGACGGTAGTCTAGACGACACGCAAAGTATTTTAACGGGCTTCGCTAGTTCGGCTCCGTTCAAAATTCGTGTTGTTGAACAATTAAATAGTGGAAAGCATGTTGCATTAAATAATGGTGCCGCTCACGTAAGTACACCATGGTTGTTCATAGTTGATAGTGACGATGCTCTAGTCCCAAAAGCGATTGCAACGATTTTAAGCTCGATAGATCAACCAAGTGATGAAGGTACGGTCGGCTTATGCTATCGGAAAGCCTATTTTGATATGCAATTGTTAGGCGTTAAATTAAATGTTGGCGATATGCCAATTATATTGACACCTACTGGAGCAGGACATCTTTTCAAAGGCGATTTGGCCTATGTCTTTAAAACCGAAATGCTAATAAGGCATAAATTCCCCGTTTTTCCAGGAGAGAAGTTTGTTCCGGAACTGTATGTTTGGAATAAGATAGGTGACGAGGGGCTAATATATTTTTTTCCAAATGAAATTTTATATCTCTGTGATTATCTTGATGATGGTTATTCTCGGAATTTTTCTTCTAATTTGCGCAAAAACCCTAAGGGTTTCCTGGTTTTTTACTGGTCGCAAATAGGAAGGGAAACAAGTATATTTTTTAAAGCAAAATATCTTATTCGTTCCGTACAGTGCTATTTATATACATTGCTTAACAGGTTTTCATGAATATATTATTTTTTATCACTAGTTTAGATGTAGGCGGAGCCGAGCGCCAGGTATTAGATTTGGCTCGACGGCTTATTTCCCGTAATCATAATGTATTGATTGTCTATCTAACTGGTTCTGGACGATTGATATCGTCTGATAAGTCTGTTAGGGCCATAGGGTTGGGGAGTACGAAATCGATCTGCGGGGGGGTTCGAAGCTTTTTGTCGTTAAGAGCTTTAATTAAATCCTTCAAACCAGATGTTGTGCATTCTCATATGGTTCATGCAAATTTGTTAGCGCGTCTGGTCCGATTAGTGACTCATGTTCCGCGACTTATATGCACCGCTCACAGTAATAATGAAGGTGGTAGGCTCAGGATGTATGCCTATAGGATGACAAATTTTCTCGCAGATGTAACTACGAACGTCAGTCGCGGTGCGGTTGAAGCTTTTGAGTCTAAAGGGGCAGTGAAGCACGGTCAGATGCTTATTGTACCGAACGGAATTGATACGGATAAATTCAGTTTCGATGAATTGTCTCGCTCTAATATTAGAAGCGCTGAAGGGATCTCTGCGAATGAGAAAGTGATTTTAGCCGTTGGAAGATTAGTTACCGCAAAAGATTATCCCTGCTTGTTGGGTGCATTTGAAATTTTATGCAGAGTTGACAAGGCCATAACGCTCTGGATTATTGGTGACGGAGAGTTAAAGAGCGAACTTATTGCGCTATGCAAAGAATTAGAAATTTTTAATCGCGTCAAATTTTTCGGAATCCGGGAAGATGTTGCAGGATTTTATAGTGCCGCAGATGTCTATGTCCTTTCGTCTGCATGGGAAGGGTTTGGTCTTGTGGTAGCTGAAGCGATGTCAACCGAAAGAGTTGTTGTCGCCACGGACTGTGGTGGTGTAAAGGAGGTTGTTGGCGAGGAAGGGGGGCTTATAGTTCGGCCGGGCAAGGTGGAAGAATTGGCAGCTACTATCAGATTAGCACTCGATATGGATACATCAGCGGCCCGAGCACTCGGTCGACGCGCAAGGCAGAGAGTAATTGATAGCTATTCGCTAGATGCCGTTGTAACCACCTGGGCGAATCTGTATGCACCATGACGCAGGCTAGAGGCTCAAAAAGCACCCATTATCGCACCTCTTGCTTAATGCGTGGTATCTTGTATCGATGCTAATTCAGTGTATGCGGGTACTGTATTACACTTCAATGTAGTGGCAGCAGCCGTGGAGCACATTGCGATGAGCTCCGATCGCCTGCGATGACTTTATGGACGTTTGTTTAAATGAAGATAGTGTTAATGGGGACTACAGCGGCCTGTGTCCTAGGATTCAGAGCTGACTTGATTAAAACCCTTGTAGGAAAAGGGAATCAAGTGTTTGCATTTGCGCTTGATTTTGACGATGACACTCGAGCGAAAGTGAGGGCTTTAGGAGCCTTGCCTGTTGATTATGTGTTTAGTCGTACAGGATTGAACCCTCTAGGCGATGTCATTAACACTTACAAGTTAGTCAAGTTGTTAAAGGTCATCTCACCTGATATAGTATTTAGTTATTTTTCGAAGCCTGTAATCTTTGGAACTTTAGCCGCTGTGATGGCTGGAGTTAAGCGACGGATAGGTATGCTTGAGGGGCTCGGATACGTCTTTACAGAGCGACCCGAGGGAGTGGCACTCAAAGGAAGGTTGTTGAAGTTCATTCAAGTCTTTCTTTATCGAGTTTCCTTTCCTTTTTTGGAACGGCTGATTTTCTTGAACAAAGATGATCCTGTTGACTTGGTAGAAAAGTATAAAATCAAAGTGTCTAAAGTCAGCGTGCTTGGTGGTATAGGTTTGAATCTGTCAAATTATCCTTATACTGTTCCCCCAGTAGAGCCCATAAGTTTCATATTTGTTGGTCGCTTACTTGCGGAAAAAGGTGTTAATGAGTTCATTCAAGCGGCAAGATTAGTAAAACGTAAGTCTCCGAGTACTAGGTTTGTAATGTTAGGTGGTCTTGATGAGTCTAACCCTGGCGGTTTGACTTCTAACGGTGTCAGTGCACTTATCAGTGAAGGGTTGGTGGATCATCGCGGTCATGTCGATGATGTTGCTGGTTGGCTCGCCAGTTCCAGTGTATTTGTCCTTCCTTCGTATAGGGAGGGAGTTCCAAGAAGCACGCAGGAAGCAATGGCAATTGGTCGTCCGGTAATTACGACCGATGTACCAGGTTGTAGAGAGACAGTTATTGATGGGCTCAACGGCTTTATAGTCCCGCGATGGTCTGCGGAGGCACTTGCGGAAAAAATGATGCATTTTATAAACAATCCCACGCAAATTGAGGCAATGGGATTGCAGGGTTTTAAAATTGCCCAGAAAAATTTTGATGTTCGATTGGTCAATGAACGATTGATGAGCTATTTTCAATGAATAGTTCTTTGATATGCTGGTTTCGGTGAACAAATGGATTCTTATCGGGAAAAAGTACTATTGACAGGCGCTTCGGGGTTTGTGGGGGATGCAGTTTTGCATGACCTCTCTCGTCGTGGACTATTCGATCTACGTGTGGCGACTCGCAATCCAAATACCTTCTCTGGTATGGCGTTTGAGTCCGTATTATTTAACGGATTGAATGCGGAACAGAATTGGACTCAAGCGCTTGAAGGGGTGGTTCTAGTTGTTCACTCTGCAGCTCGAGTGCATATTATGAAGGATCTAGCTGCTGATTCTATGACTGAGTTTCGTAGAGTGAACGTCGATGGCACATTGAATCTCGCATTGCAAGCCGCATCAGCAGGCGTAAAAAGATTCATTTTCATAAGTTCGGTTAAAGTAAATGGTGAAGGTACACCCCTTGGTATTCCTTATACTGCAGATTCAGCCGCCTCACCAGTGGATGAGTATGGTATTTCGAAACTTGAAGCAGAAACGGGCTTATTGGAAATCGCATCCAAAACCTCTATGCAAGTTGTAATCATTAGACCGGTGCTAGTTTACGGTCCGGGCGTTAAAGCGAATTTTTTAAGTATGATGGGAGTTGTGGAAAAAGGTATACCGCTACCTTTTGGACGAATTAACAATAAGCGAAGCTTTTTGTCGCTGGATAATCTCGTCGATTTCATATTTCATTGTATGATCCACCCTGCAGCAGCGAATCAAGTGTTTTTAGTCAGTGACGGAGAAGACCTTTCCACAACTGAGCTGTTAAGAAAAATTGCCAGTGCAATGGGTAAGAAATCCAGGCTTTTGCCAGTGCCTGTCGGGTTACTCAGGTTGATTGCACGGATTTTTGGTCAGCAGAAATTGGCTGATCGCCTTTGTGGTTCCCTTCAGGTCGATATTAAAAAAAATAAAGAATTATTGGGCTGGGTGCCGCCAATTAGCATTGACGACGCATTAATAAAAACAGCAAAATATTTCCAAGGAAGCCGTAACCAATGAACGCCTGGTATTTGCTGCCTGTTATTTTTATTTGTTCGCTTTTTCTAACTAGATTGCTTCGCGTTTATGCGTTGTCACACAGCCTTATTGATGTTCCTAATGTTCGCAGTTCGCACTCGAATCCTACGCCGCGGGGTGGTGGGGTAGCGATTGTTCTGAGTTTTCTTTTATTTCTTCCTCTCCTTTCTATTGAAGGCTATCTCTCCTGGGCACAAGCCTTCGGATTAATCGGAGCAGGTGGAGTGGTTGCGCTACTGGGATTTCTCGATGACCATGGGCATGTGGCTGCGCGTTGGCGATTGCTTGGACATTTCATAGCCGCTTGCTGGGCGTTATATTGGGTGGCTAGTTTGCCACCATTAATTATATTTGGAGTCGATGTCAACATCGGCCCTTTCGCTTATATAATTGCAGCAATATATCTGGTTTGGATGTTGAATCTTTATAACTTCATGGATGGTATCGACGGAATTGCTAGCATCGAAGCGGTGACTGTCTGCTTAAGCGCTGTTTTGCTGTACTTTGTAAGTGGCTTTCCGCAGTTAATATGGGGGCCTTTGTTATTAGCTTTTGCTGTAACAGGTTTTTTATATTGGAATTTTCCACCTGCACGAATATTCATGGGCGACGCAGGGAGCGGCTTCTTGGGTATAACGCTCGCAATTTTCTCTTTACAGGCAGCCAACGTTTTTTCAAATTTTTTTTGGTGCTGGCTGATATTACTCGGTGTCTTTATCGTTGATGCGACTTTCACGTTGATTCGTCGTTTGCTAAGAGGAGATAAAGTTTATGAAGCACACCGTAGCCATGCTTACCAATTCGCTTCGCGTCGTTTTGGCAATCATTTTTCGGTGACTTTGGCCGTTGGGCTGATCAATATTTTTTGGCTGCTCCCTTTGGCGTACCTTGTGGTAATCGATTTTTTTGATGGAGTGGTTGCGTTACTGTTTGCCTACGTGCCATTAATTTTCATTGCTGTGAAATATAATGCAGGTGCGGTAGAAGCCCGCTAACCTGATTATGTTCAGGTTATTTTCAACAGCTCTCTTGGGCATCTAAATATTAGCAATCATGTGGGCTGGTAGAGGTAGTAAGGTGTTCGGAGGATATATGGATAGATTGAGAGAGTTCCTTCTAGGCTTACCGCGGCGCCAGAAGAGGCTAATTCAAGTTTTGACCGATACGGTGTTGGTCTGGCTAGCCCTATGGATGGCATTCGTTGTAAGGTTGGGATTAGATGAGTTTATCAATCCGCTGATATACCACATATGGCTTTTTATTTGCGCGCCTATTATCGCTATTCCTCTATTTGTTCGATTCGGAATGTATCGGGCTGTAATGCGATATTTTGGAAACGATGCCTTAATTGCGATTGTCAAGGCTGTTTCTTTATCGTCGCTAACTCTCGGTATAGTAGTTTATTGGTATAGCAACCACGAAAACGTTGTCCCGCGCTCTATCATTTTTAACTACTGGTGGTTAAGTCTGATGATGGTAGGCGGTTTGCGTTTAGCGATGCGTCAATATTTTCTGGGGGATTGGTTTTCCGCAGCTCAACATGTCCCATTTACTAGTCGGGACAATGGTTTAACTAGGGTTGCAGTGTATGGCGCGGGGGCCGCGGGAAATCAACTTGTAGCTGCCCTGCGTATGGGGCGGGTTATGAGACCAGTAGCCTTTATAGACGATGACAGTACTATCGCAGATAGAGTTATCTCAGGCCTTCACGTTTATAAACCAAAACATATCCAACAGATGATTGATGTTACGGGGGCGCAGGAAATATTGTTGGCTATCCCATCATCTAACAGGGGGCGGCGTCGCGAGATTCTAGGGTTTTTGGAAGGTTTTCCATTACACGTTCGTAGTGTTCCTGGTTTTATGGACTTAGCCAGTGGTCGGGTAAAAGTAGATGATATTCAAGAAGTGGATGTTGCTGATTTGTTGGGGCGTGACTCAGTGCCCGCGCAGAGCGGGTTACTCGAGCAATGTATAAAAAATCAAACGGTTCTTGTCACAGGTGCCGGTGGTTCTATAGGCTCAGAGCTTTGCCGCCAAATAGTAGCATTAAGACCAACCACTTTACTATTGTTCGAACATAGTGAGTTTAATCTATATAGTATTTTGTCTGAACTAGAGCAACGAGTTGCTCGTGAGTCATTACCCATAAAATTGCTGCCTATCTTGGGTTCTGTTCGAAGTCAGGAAAAGCTCTTGGATGTGATGAAAAGCTGGCGTGTCGACACGGTCTACCATACGGCAGCTTATAAACACGTTCCAATGGTGGAGCATAATATCGCAGAGGGAGTTCTAAATAATGTCATCGGGACTCTCTATACTGCTCAAGCGGCTGTCCAGGCGGGAGTTTCCAATTTTGTGCTTATCTCCACGGATAAAGCTGTGCGCCCTACAAATGTCATGGGTAGTACAAAGCGTCTTGCGGAGTTGGTTCTTCAGGCGCTAAGCCAAGAAGTAGCGCCAGTAATGTTTGGTGATGTCGCTAACGTTTCTCAAGTGAATAAAACAAGGTTTACCATGGTCCGATTTGGCAATGTATTAGGATCCTCTGGTTCAGTGATACCGCTTTTTCATAAACAGATTAAATCCGGAGGGCCGCTAACGGTAACCCATCCAAAAATCACTCGCTATTTTATGACTATTCCTGAAGCCGCTCAGTTAGTCATCCAGGCTGGATCTATGGGTCAAGGTGGTGACGTATTTGTTTTGGATATGGGGGAGCCAGTAAGGATTGTCGAACTTGCTGAAAAGATGATTCATTTATCTGGTTTTAGTGTGCGCTCGGAGAAAAATCAGCAAGGTGATATCTCAATCGAGTTTACGGGTTTGCGTCCTGGTGAAAAGCTTTACGAAGAGCTCCTCATTGGTGATAACGTCGTCGCGACACAACACCCTATGATAATGAGTGCAAACGAAGACTATCTCCCTTGGGAAGCGCTTAAGACGAAACTCAATGAACTTCTTAACGCGGTTCGAGATGACGACTATTCGCGGGTTCGCCAAATCTTACGAGAGACCGTCAGTGGGTATACACCCGACGGCGATATTGTTGATTTTATTCATCAACAGCGTCGTATCGATCCTTAGTATCCGCTCCATGAACCACACCTACCGCCAGACTACCGCCTCGTTTACCGTGGCATCTCTGGCGAGCAATTCCACGGCAACAACGCTTCGTAGTCGGCCACCGACTGCGCATGCGGCAGTCGTTCC